>NZ_MACM02000177.1:0-55752 GCF_001675465.2 Pseudomonas sp. AU12215 | reverse complement strand
CCGCCAGTACCTGCCCAAGGGCACGGACTTGTCGGTGTACAGCCAGGAGCAGTTGGATGCCATTGCCTACGAACTGAACATCCGACCGCGCAAGCGCTTCAATTGGAAATGCCCGATTGAGGTCATGACAGAGGTAGTGGCGTTGCAGCATGATGCACCTGCTTCAATCCAGTAACCGTGTTGCACTCAGCTTCTGCAACCGCCCATTCAAATCATCCCTTGATGTAACTCATTGTTTTATGTCCTCCATGGTACAGAACTTAACGCTAAGGCATGGTAGTAGCAAGACCGCAAGTCAAGACCATTAGAAACGCTGATACTCGAAACGGATTTTTGGGGCAGTGATTAGAAAGACGAAAAGCCCCGCCTTGTGCGGGGCTTTTTTATTAGGGCATAAAATGCAAATAACCAATATCACCCTACATCGCTTTAAAAAATACAGGGAAAAGTCCATCTCGATAAACTCCGGACTATCACTGGTCGCAGGTGCAAATAACTCTGGAAAGACCACCGTACTGCAAGCATTTGCAGTATGGGAGTTCTGCAAAACAGTTCTTGAAATGGAAAAAGGCCCCCAGAGCATACGTATAGGATATGCGGGGCAAGGCCTTGGAATGGGAAGCGACGAATTCTTAGTACTTAATATTTCATCTTTAAAGCACTTGTGGACAAATTTAAACCCACAGCGCATAGATGAACAAGATGGATACACCCTCTGGATCAGAGTTGACTGGAGCTTTGAAAATCAAGAAAAACATTTAACCATAGCTCTATCACTAGCTAACGACCGAATTTTTATAAAAACAAAATCAACCAATGTCAGAGGAGACGAAAGAACCCCAAACATAATATATATCCCTCCATTTGCAGGGATCACAATAAAAGAGCAAAAATCCAGCCCCGCACAACAGCGTCGCTTGATAGGCCAAGGCCTACCCGGAGCGACCATAAGATCAATTCTTCTGAACATCTACAACAAAAATCAAGAAAAACGGTCCCAACTCAAGGATAACAACAGAAGAATATCCCGCGCCCAACTTCAGCAACTACGAAACACAGATCCGTGGGAGCTTTTATCAACCATCGTAAAGGAGGTTTTCAAAACCGAGATAACCATAAATCCATACAATGATGCCTACCACACCTATATAAGGCTCACAACTCACAAGGGAAATTTCAACGAGGCTGGCAAATTTGTCAGATACCCAAGTTACAGCGTTCGGGACTTGACAGCGGAAGGAAGTGGATTTCTACAGTGGCTGAGCGTATTTACCTTCGCCCTCTCCCCTGAAATCGACATGGTATTACTGGATGAGCCAGACGCACACCTTCATCCAACCTTGCAGCATGAAATAATAAAGCAACTCGAAAAGGTATCTCAAACAACAGGAAAGCAAATATTCTTTAGCACTCACTCACCAGAATTAATAAAAGCCCATCCAGCCGAAAGAATTTTATCAATAACAAATAACAGCACAAAATACCTTCGCGATGACCAAGGAAAGATAAGCTCACTCTCTGGTATCGGAAGCGATTATTACCCACTGCTAGACAATACAAAAAAAATCAAGAAAATCCTTTTTGTAGAAAACCAATCAGACGCTACAACCATCTTCAAGGCAGCTGAAAAGCTAGGAATAGATCTTAAGTCAAAGCTAGTTGTATGGCCCTGGGTTTCGAGAGGATCAGAACGCAAGCATCTCTTCAATCAGTTGATCATTGAAATTCCACAGCTTCGTGGAATTAGTTTGAACGACAGAGACAACGAAGAACTCGGCACCATTAGATACAACGATCTTAATGACAATATTTACGGCGACCCTACGAACGAGACCCGATTATTCTTCAAAAAATGGCGAAGACGCTATATTGAAGGATATTTACTACATCCAGATGCAATAGCTAGGGCTGCTAATCGAACTGCTGACGAGATTATCAATCACGTATCAGAGAATTTTGCGATAAATATTGGCGGTAGAATAGTCCGGCAGGAAAACGAACCCGAAGCACTATTAGACTGCCGTGCCAAGACCGTCATGTCAGAGCACCAGAACAGCATTCAAACTGCATTCGGGATAGACAAATACGCAATTGCAAACGAGATGCGAGCGGATGAAATTCACGAAGATTTCTTCATTTTGATTAACGAGATAATTGATAAGCTGCAAATCAACTTGAACTGATAGCTATCTCGTGACGCTTGACCTTAATCACTCAAGCTCATAATCTCGCCGCCGGCGCCTAAGAAACGCCTGTCACGTAGCGGCCTGACCGCTCCCGAAAGTTAAGCGGCTTTTTCGAGCACGCTGGATTCATTCGTCCTCGAAAAACCTCTGCGACGTCGGGAGTGGGCTAATACAAGACCCGGAAGGGGAATACGTCCGGCCCTCTACGTGGGGTTTCTTAGCTCCCGGCACCCAGCCCTAAGAAAGCTGGCCAAAATCACGTAGAGGTAATGGATATGCCTATCACCCCCAGCCTTCGCCCCGAAGGTGCTTCGCTGTACCCGCCCTCTTCGCCCTCCTTCCCGGAGGTGCGCCATGTCTGAAGAGGTCCTGATCCCCACCGAATTCATCCGCCACAAGCGCCTGCTGCGCGCTGTGCTGCTGGAAGACCAGTGCTGGTTCTGCGCCCACGATCTGGGCCGGCTGATCGGCTCGCCCTATCTGGCCGAGCGCGTGGAGCGCAACCTGGACGACGATCAGTTCCGCCGCGCCTGGGTGCGCGATGGCAGCGGCGATTAGGTCGATGAGCTGCTGATCAGCGAGTCGGCGGTGTATGCGGCGTTGATTCACCTCTTCCATCCGGAGAATCGCAGCGTGCGGCAGTGGTTGTCGCAGCAGGTGATTCCGACGTTGCGCGATCAGCATCGCAGTGATCGTGGCGAGCCAAGGCGGGAAATGCTGCGCGGGCCGACGGAGTCGTTGTCGGTGTTGAAGTGGCAAGGTGTGTTGTGGGTGCCGTATCGGCAATGGCCGGAGTTGAGTGGTCGGTTGGAGGGTGGTGAGTAGGATGGCGTGGAGCGGAGCGATACCCATAGCTCTGCTCTTCCCTTCGCTGCGCTGGTCTTTCGTAGGAGCGGACTCCGTCCGCGATGTGTCTGCCTAGCACCTTTGTTTCCCGCCTCGCGCCGGCGTGCGCGCGGGCTTTTTGTTTCGCCCCCTCGGGCGAGTTACTTTCTCAAACGCCAGAAAGTAACCAAAGGGCTTGCCCCTACATCCGGCTTTTCGCTTCGCGAAAAGTACCCTCGGTTCTTCGGAGTTTCAGGGGCCCGCGGCGAAGGGCCGTCCCTGGCCCATCGCCGCTCTCGCGACATCCATGTCGCTCAACCCCTGAAACTCCGATCACCTTCGGCCTCCTGAAAGGGGCAGTTCGGAGTGCGCGGGAGTTTCTCTGGAAGACTCACAAAAGCCAAAGCGAGAGCCGGGGCCGAAGCCGGCAACTTTGTAGGAGCGAGCTTGCTCGCGAACCGCACTCTGCCGGCGCCCGGTAATGGCTTTTGTACGGTCAGTCGGAGGTGTTTCGCGAGCTTGCGATTCGGCTCTGGCTTGATAAGTCTTCCAGAGAAACACCCACGTACTCCGAGTGCCCCGTTCAGGAGGCCTCGTTGAATTGGAGTTTCAGGGGTTGAGCGGCATGGATGCCGCGAGAGCCGCGATGGGCCAGGGATGGCCCTTCGCGGCGTGCCCCTGAAACTTCGATTCRACGAGGGAATTTTTCGCCTAAGCGAAAAACCGGATGTCCGGGGCAAGACCTTTGCCCACTTTGGGTCGTTTGCCAAAGTGGGTCGCCCGAGGGGGCGAAACGAGAAGTCCAAGCGCACGCCGATGCGACGCGGGAAACCAAGGCGCGAGGCAGACACATCGCGGACGAAGTCCGCTCCTACGAGTACGCATCGTGCCACAGCAGGTTCGCGAGCAAGAACTAGGCGTCCCCCTCGCTCCTACAAAAAGCAAAAAACCGGAGCCCCTTTCGAGGCTCCGGTTTTTCATATCAGCGAGCTGTTACTTGCCCGCAGTCAGCGCGTTGTAGCTGGTCATCAGATTCCGGTAATCCGGAATGTGATTCGAACACAGCGCCGCCAGCCCTTCGATATCGTTGCGCCAGTCGCGGTGCAGCTCACARGCCACGCCGAACCAGGTCATCAGCTGCGCACCGGCCGCTTCCATCCGGCGCCAGGCGGCGTCGCGGGTCATCTCGTTGAAGGTRCCGGARGCATCCGCCACCACGAACACRTCGAARCCTTCCGCCAGGGCCGACAGCGCCGGGAACGCCACGCACACCTCGGTCACCACGCCGGCGATGATCAGYTGCTTCTTGCCGGTGGCCTTCACYGCYTTSACGAAGTCCTCGTTGTCCCAGGCGTTGATCTGGCCRGGACGGGCRATGTACGGSGCGTCCGGGAACTGCGCTTTCAGCTCGGGAACCAGCGGGCCGTTGGGGCCGGTTTCGAAGCTGGTGGTGAGGATGGTCGGCAGRTTGAAGAACTTCGCCAGGTCGCCCAGCGCCAGCACGTTGTTCTTGAACTTGTCCGGATCGATATCGCGRACCAGCGAGAGCAGACCGGCCTGGTGRTCGACCAGCAGTACGGCGGCGTTGTCTTTRTCCAGGCGGTTGTAGGTRGCGTTGGTCATGGTGAAATCCTCGATTTGCTTTCAGTGGGTGCCGGCGCTGCCGGAAAGGGTTTGGACTCGTTTTGCAGTGCGTCACTGCATGGAACAAAGATTAATTTCGACACCCTTTATGCACCAGACGGCAAAAATCAGATCTAGCGTTCCATTTTCAGAACGATAGCGACAGACCAACCCCCAACTCTACGGCTCCAGGCCTGAACTCCTAGGCAAATGCCGCCCACCACTGAAGACACCGTCCCAGAGCCTTCCGGTTTCACACCCATCGGAAACCCACCTACCGATGGTCACGCAGGCCTTTACAAGAAATACTGTATTTACATACAGTATTTTCCATCCATCCCGACCTGGAGGCTTCCCATGCACGCCGCAACCTACAATCAGCTGTCCGCCCGCGTGAACGCCCTGCTGGCAGACCCGACCACCCTGAAGAACCTCGGCATCACCCTGCGCCGCGAACCCAGCGACGACTCCGCCGCCTGGAGCCAACTGGTCACCGATCTGCGCCAGGCACCGAACCTCACCTTGCTGCCCCTGCAGGACGGCGCGATTCGCCTGGCGTGGCATAGCTGGCTGGATTGAGTTCTGTCTCCACTACGCACTAGCTGATGACAGTGTTGGCATCGCTCCCTACCATGCAGGCATTCAGCCAGCAGTCGTGCAAGGAAGCGATATGGAAAGATGGAGTGACCGACCTGCGCCCGAGCAGGACCCAATTGATCGATTCGCGGCGATCAGTTCGGTTTTCTTCAAGCGCTACTCCGCGCAGATTGCCAAGTTCGCCCCGCCAGCAGCGGGGTTCGCGCTTTTCCTGCTCTACTTCCATACCAACCACTTCTACCCAAGCTTCGACCTACTACAGTTTTCATCGCTGCTACTGGGGGCCGGAATGGTCGGTTTTCTCATCATCGGGCTGCTGATGGTTGGGTTGCTGGTGCCAGGACTGGTGATTTTCCATGGCTTCATCGATCGCCCGGAGATTCGTGCCGCCATCCTCCGATGGTTCGGTCCGCACGAAGTGCGAGAGCTTCGCAAAGCATTTGGTCTACTGTCGCTGATGTATGCAGGCCCATACAGCCTCACCTCCATCATCCTGTCCTCGATACTTCTGCACTTTCCTGCTCACTACATCAAGGCACTCATTCTTGCGCCCATTGCCGTGTGCCTGCTGTTCGGCATCGCCATCCAACTGACTCTCAAACTCCCGAGGAGCACATTTCTGCGTTTCGCCTACTGCGCCTGGGTGCCAGTAATGATGGTGGGTATCGTGGCTTTCTCGGTCATCGCCAATACCGCTCAATTTATCGATGGAATCGAGAATGGCGATCTGAAAACACTGGCCGTCTACTTGATACCCCTAGGGGCCTGCCTAGCCGCTGCCATGTGCGCCGCTGGAAGCTTTGGCGGTTTCACTTACGCTGTTCACTTCGCCCTATTCTTCGCCTTGGCTATCGCCTTCTACAGCGGAGTTTTGGCCGGAATGCCGGACCGCGTAGTGCGAAATCTAGGACTGGGCAACTATGAGGCGCAGAGTGTCGTGCTGGAAAAAGGCTACTGCGACGGCGCACCACCGAAAGACTTGCCGCTCACATCAGAGTGCGAGTTGAGGAATGTACAGGTGGTCTGGTCGATGGGAGACGTATTCACCTTCCGAGTTGGCAACGCCAAAGACCCTCACCAGATTCAGCTACCCAGCCGATTCGTGAAGGCCATCGTACGTAGCACAAACTAAATCCAGGATGGACCACGAACCTCCCATCCCGGCGAGACTTATGGCGCCCCCATCCGCGCCGTATCGGCGATGGCGTTGCAGGTTTCCGGATTCAGGCAGTAGGTGATGTAGGTCACCTGCTTGTTACAGCCGCGCACGCCAATGGTGTACTCGGTGCGCTCCATGGCCCGGCGCACACTGGTGACCTTGCTCGACAGCACGCTGCTGGTCACCGCCTCACAGTTCATCTCGAACTTCGCCCGCGACTCGGTGGCCTTGATCGCGGCCTGCTGGTTGGAGGCGAGGAACTCTTCGTTGCTCATGCAACCGGACAATGCGGCAACCGCAGCCAGCACCGGCAGGGATATCGGTAGACGGTTCATGGTGACGCTCTCCGTGTGGCTCCCCCGGATATGGTCAGCTTCTGGAGTCTAGATCGCGGCAGGAGAATTGGTGGAGGGCCGGGAACCCTGCTCCCGCGAACCAGCCCTCAGCTCTGCCTGCTTTTTGTAGGAGCGAGGGGGACGCCTAGTTCTTGCTCGCGAACCACGCCACGCCGGAGCCGCCGGAAGCTCCGTTCGCGAGCAAGCTCGCTCCTACAGGTGATGGATACATTGCCCGTCCGGCGCCCGGACGGTTAAATGCACCGTCAGCATTCAAAAAACCGATACCGCCATGAGCGACAGTGACAAACCAAATACCCGCCTCTTCGACCTCGATCTGCTGCGTGCCATCGTCACGGTGGCCGATTGCGGCAGCTTCACCACGGCGGCGACGCGGCTGCATTCGACCCAGTCGACGGTGAGCCAGAAGATCCGCCGGCTGGAAGAGATGGCCGGGCATCGGCTGCTGGAGCGTGGCAACCGCGATGTGCTGCCCACCGATGCCGGGGATACCCTGCTGGGCTATGCGCGGCGGCTGCTGGCGTTGAATGACGAGATGGTCGAGGCGCTGTCCGGGGCGACGGTGGCGCTGACGGTGCGCATCGGCGTGCCGGATGATTTCGCCACCGGGCGAACGACCGAGCAGTTGGCGGCCTTCAACCGGGCCTATCCGCAGGTGAAGCTGGAAGTCACCAGCGGGCTGAGCCGCGACCTGTCCGCCAGCTACGACCGCGGCGAGCTGGACCTGGTGCTGCTCAAGCAGCGGCAGAACGCCCGTGAGGCGGTGGCCTGCTGGCCGGAGAAGACGCGCTGGGTGGATAGCGCGAAGAACGCCTGCATCGAACTGGACCCGCTGCCCATCGTGACCTTCCCGCCGCGCGGGGTGTACCGCGACGAAATGATCGCCGCGCTGGAATCCATCGGCCGACGCTGGCACATCAGCTTCACCAGTTCGAGCCTCTCCGGCATCCAGTCGGCCATTGCCGACGGCATGGGCATCGGCCTGCTGCCGCAACGCGCGGTGACGGCGGAGCACGCGGTGCTGCCGAAGAATACCGGGCTACCCTCGGTGGACGTGTTCGAGGTGGCGATGCTGCACCGGCCGGCGGTGGACCCGATGGTGAAGGAACTGGCGCGGGTGCTGTCGCGGGTGTTGGCGCAGGATACGAAGGGCTGAACAGCATTCGAAAATCGAATACAGCGAATTCCAACATTTAATTTGTGCATGAACACGCCACTGGATATCGTGGTCTCCAGCGACGGCCAGCGCACCGACAAGCGCGCCGCTCTGCACCCATTGCTCACCACGGCGCCGCACGCGCCGGGCAGCAAGACAACAATGAGGAATCACCCCATGGCCAAATCCACTTATTACGCGCCGCACGGCGGGCACCCGGCACAGACCGAGCTGCTCACCGACCGCGCCATGTTCACCGAAGCCTATGCCGTGATCCCCAAGGGCGTGATGCGTGACATCGTCACCAGCCACCTGCCCTTCTGGGACAACATGCGCATGTGGGTCATCGCCCGCCCGCTGTCGGGCTTCGCCGAAACCTTCTCGCAGTACATCGTCGAGCTGGCGCCCCAGGGCGGCAGCGACAAGCCCGAGCAGGACGTCAACGCCGAGGCGGTGCTGTTCATCGTCGAGGGCGAGCTGAGCCTGACCCTGCAGGGCGAAGTGCACACCATGAAGCCGGGCGGCTATGCGTTCATTCCGCCGGGCGCCGACTACAAGGTGCGCAACACCAGCGGCCAGCACACCCGCTTCCACTGGATCCGCAAGCACTACCAGAAAGTCGACGGCGTACCGCTGCCCGAAGCCTTCGTCACCAACGAGCAGGACATCGAGCCGAAGGTGATGCCGGATACCGAAGGTCGCTGGAGCACCACCCGCTTCGTCGACATGGCCGACATGCGCCATGACATGCACGTGAACATCGTCAACTTCGAGCCGGGCGGCGTGATTCCGTTCGCCGAGACCCACGTGATGGAACACGGCCTGTACGTGCTGGAAGGCAAGGCGGTGTACCGCCTGAACCAGGACTGGGTCGAGGTGGAAGCCGGCGACTTCATGTGGCTGCGCGCCTTCTGCCCGCAGGCCTGCTACTCCGGTGGCCCCGGCCGCTTCCGCTACCTGCTGTACAAGGATGTGAACCGCCAGATGCGCCTGACCCTGAACCAGGCTCACTGACAGGCAGGTTCAGCGGGGAAGTCGTTGCGACTCCCGCGCATCACACGAGAAACCGGCGCCCAGGCGCCGGTTTTTCTTTGGGCGATTCGGTCGGTGTCGTGACCGGGCTCGCATGGCAGGCGCCGCCCAGTCTGCTAAAACGTCTGGCTGAAGGACGTTTCGCAGTCGCCCAGGAGAAAACACATGGATGTCCGGTTCTTGCCGCAGCCCGAATTCGACAACGTCCATTTCTATCGCGCCATGACCCTGCTGATTCTGCTGGCGATGGCCGCCTTCACGCTGATCAAGATGTTCAGCGGCGCCATCGGCGTATTCTCCGGCCTGCCCCTGTTCCTGCTGCTGCTCGGCTGGCGCTTTGCCGTGGAGTGGAGACGGGTTTCGCAAGCCGAACCGGCCTTCATCGACAAGGGCGAGCTGGTGCTGTGCGGCAAGCAAAGCCACCGGCAGATCGCGCTGGAAAGAATCAGCTCGGTACGCAGCCGCCACAGCCTGTTCATGGTGCGGCGCTATCGCTCCTGGTCGGAGCACCTGGGGTTCGTGGAGTTCACCCTGAACGACGGCGAGCGCGTGTCCACGCTCGCCGAAAGCCAGGTGTTCGAACGCCCGGCGGCATCAGGCACGCTGGCGGCCATCGAGGCGGCCATCCTGGAGGCCAAGGTGAAGCGCCAGGCCAGCGAGCCCGGCGCTGTCAGCGGCGGTCGATAAGGGCTCAGGGCGAACCGAACATGGCCGTCCAGTAGATGCCCGCGTCGCTCTTCGGGTCCGCCGCGTAGGCCGCACCCAGTTCGCTGTACTGCGGGTTCATCAGGTTGGCGCAATGGCCGGGGCTGGCCAGCCAGCTGTCCACTACCTTCTGCGCGTTGCCCTGCCCGGCGGCGATGTTCTCGCCGATGCGCTGGCCGGCATAGCCGTCCAGTTCCGCGCGGTCGCCCGGCGTGCTGCCGTCGCGGCCCTTGTGGTCGAAGTAGTTGTTGTTGGCCATGTCGCGGCTGTGGGCTTCGGCGGTGCCGCCCAGAGTGGCGTTCCAGCTCAGGGCGCCCGCCGGGCCGAAGGCCTGCCCGCCGCACTGGCGGCCTTTGCCGCGCGCGGCGTTGATCGCCTGCAGCAGCTGTTGCCCTTCCGCCTCCCAGGTGCCCAGCTTGGCCTGTACCAGCTGCCGGCCAAGCAGCACGCGCCAGTCATCGCCCTCGCGGACGATGCCGACATCGACGAACTGCGGGTCCAGCAGCACCTGGCAGAAGCTCTCCTGCAGCGCCTTCATGGCGGCCGTCACATCGCGCGGGCCGGTGAGGCTGAGCATGCGCACGCTGCTCATCGGATAGCCGGCCTGGTTCAGTGCGGCCTTCCACTCACCCGCCGAGGCCGGTAGCGCCAGGCGCGAATCCGGCGACAGCGGCGGCAGCACCTGGGACGCCTGGCCGGCGCAGGACTGCACATCCCCGCGGTAGGCGTTGATGGCTTCGAGCAGCTGATCCTGATCGCTTGCGCTGGCGGAAGCGGCGGCGCACAGGCCGAGCGACAACAGCAGGCTGCGCAGAAGGAACGACTGGCTGGGCATGGACGGCTCCGATGATCGAAAAGGGCTCAATGATGCGTGATTTCTCGGCATTTGGCTGCGGCTGCCGCGTTCGAGTTCCGTTGGCGGAAAAACCCGGAAAAGGTTGCGGTTCGCCGCGCACGGAAAATTGCCAGGCGGCCTGACATGGGGCAAGGGGGCTTCGAACTGCCGCTATATGCCGCCCGACATATCGGACAATTGAGGTACCTGAACATCGACCGAGCCATGCAGGAGGTACGCCGTGCTCAAACCGATTCGCGTCTTCTGCCTCACCTTCCTGCTGGCGGTGCTCGCCTCGCTGCTGGCCGGCTGGCACATGCTGCAGATGAAGCAGGATGCGCTGGCTTACGCCCACGCCAGCGGCAAGAACACCCTGCTGCTGGTGGAGCGCGAGTTCCACCGCGACCTGGACGTGCACGCGCAGACGCTGCTGACGCTCTCCAACGTCATCACCGGCCCGGCGACGCCGGACCTTTCCCAGCAAGTTCTACAAGAACTGGTCGAAGGCCACGCCGCCGGCTCGATGCACGCGGGCACCCTGGTGGTGACCGACGCCCACGGCCAATTGCTGGTGGACTTGAACCACGCCGGCGAGTCGAACCGCGACCTGTCCATGCGCGACTACTTCACGATGGCGCGTGACAACCCCGGCCGGTTGTTCCTCAGCCATCCCTTCACGCCGTCCTATCCACGCTCCTCCAGCAGTACCGCGCTGAGCCGCGCGGTGGTCGACAAGGACGGCCAGTTCGTCGGCGTGGTCGCCGCGATCAAGGAGCTGCAACACCTGGAATCCTTCGTGCGCGGCCTCGACCTGGGCAAGCACGGGGTGGTCTCGATCCGCCTGCTAGACGGCACGGTGCTCGCCCAATGGCCGCCGGAACTGCCGCGTTCGAGCGAGGGAGAAGTCGGCACCTTCCGCGAGTTCGTCGACAGCGGCCGCAACGACTACTTCCGCCAGCAGGGCGGCAGCTCGGACGCCTACTGGCGCGGCTACCGGCGCATCGGCGACTACCCGGCGGTGGTCTCGGTGGAGCTGTGCCGTGAAGCGATCCTGAACACCTGGACCGCGCGCACCTGGATCACCAGCGGACTGCTGGTGGCGATCAACGCCGCGACGCTGTTCTTCGCCTATCGCCTGACCCGGCACCTGCGGCGACGCGACGCCAAGGAAAGCCGCCTGCGCGCCGAGGCCGGCACCGACCCGCTGACCGGCCTGCACAACCGTCGCTGGTTCGACGAGAAAGCCGAGCGCGAATGGCAGCGCCGGCGCGCCGGCGACGGCCTCCTTGCGGTACTGATGATGGATATCGACCAGTTCAAGGCCTACAACGACCACTACGGCCACCCGCGCGGCGACCTAGCGCTGATCAACGTGGCGCACCTGGTCGGCCAGGGCTGCCAGCGCGAGGACGATGGGGCGGCCCGCTACGGCGGCGAGGAGTTCGTGATGATCCTCCCCGGTTGCGACAGTGCGGCTGCCGCACGCGTGGCCGAGTCGATCCGCCGCTCGGTGGAGGAAACCGCGCTGCCGCACGAGAAGAGCACGCGCGGTATCGTGACCATCAGCGTCGGCGTGGCCAGCACCTCGGATACCGCGGCAGACAGCATCCAGGCGCTGATCGACGCGGCGGACGCCAACCTCTACAAGGCCAAGGAAGCTGGGCGCAACCGGGTGGTGGCCTGAGTGGCGGTCAGCGTGGCGCCATCACCTCGACTTCCTGGATGTGGAAATCGCGGCGCAGGTATTCCATGCGCCGCTCGTGGAACTCGCGCATGTGCGGCAGCGCGGTGTGAATGGCCAGGTGTTCGCGGCTCTGCCAGACCTCGAAGAAGGTGAACAGGGTCGGGTCGTTCACGTCGCGCAGCATGTGGTACTGCACGCAGCCGTCTTCGGCGCGGCTGGGCGTGAGGTAGGCACGGAACAGGTCTTCGAAATCCTGGGATCTTTCGGGGCGGGTGTGGGCCTGGAGGATGAAGGCGTACATCGGATCGGCGTTCCTGGTGAGTGGATGGATTGCCTAATCCTGACGCAAATCAATCAACTCCATTTTTGAATCTCACGCACGGATCATTTGTCCGGAAGCGGGTTTTTCCGTCCTGCCGCGCTCGATATTCTGCCGCCATCGACTTTCCATCCCCTTGCGGAGCCCACTCATGAAAAAGATCCTGCTGATCAATGGCGGCAAACAGTTCGCCCACTCCGACGGCCGCTACAACGCCACCCTGCACGAAGCTGCCATCGCCCACCTGGACCATGCCGGTTTCGACGTGAAGGAAACCTTCATCGACGGCGGCTACGACATCCAGGAAGAAGTGCAGAAAATGCTCTGGGCCGATGTCATCGTCTACCAGATGCCCGGCTGGTGGATGGGCGCGCCCTGGACGGTGAAACAGTACATTGACGAAGTCTTCACCGCCGGCCACGGCAGCCTCTACGCCAACGACGGCCGCACCCGTTCCGATGCCTCGCAGAAGTACGGCAGCGGTGGCCTGCTGCACGGCAAGCAGTACATGATTTCGGCCACCTGGAACGCGCCGCAGCAAGCCTTCGACGACCCGACCGACTTCTTCGAGGGCAAGGGCGTGGACGCGGTGTACTTCCCCTTCCACAAGGCCAACCAGTTCCTCGGCATGACCGCACTGCCGACCTTCCTCTGCGTGGACGTGATGAAGCGCCCGAACATCGAAGGTGATGTCGAGCGCTACCAGCAGCACCTGAGCGAAGTGTTCGGTGCCTGAGGCCTGATCGCCATCACCCTGCGGCGTACCACGCCCTGCATGAATGTTCGCTGCGCTGATGCCGGGCGTATCGCAGAACATAGGATGGGTGGAGCTTGCGCTAACCATCAGCAATTACCCCACGGAAATCGCTGGGTATCGCTGCGCTCCACGCCATCCTGCAAAAGCGGGCAAGCCACCTGCCGTCTGGCATTGGGTTCAGGCCCGGAATCGGCTAGGCTTCGCTTTTTCCTACTGCCTGTTCAGGAGTTATCCCATGGCCCGTGCATCCGCCCGTCACATCCTGGTTTCCAGCGAAGACAAGTGCAACGAACTCAAGACCCAGATCGAGAACGGCGCGGATTTCGCCGCCGTCGCCCGCGACAACTCCACCTGCCCGTCGGGCCGCAGCGGCGGTGACCTGGGCAGCTTCCGCCCGGGCCAGATGGTTCGCGAATTCGACCAGGTCGTGTTCAGCGCCCCGCTGAACGTCGTCCAGGGCCCGGTGAAGACCCAGTTCGGCTACCACCTGGTGGAAGTGACCAGCCGCGAGGACTGATCCGCTTCGCCCGCGCCGCACCCGACTAAGGGAGCGGCGCGCCCCTTCCCTCCCCGCTTCATACCGGCCCGCCGCGGGCCACCAGCATCACCCCCAGCCCCACCAGAATCGAACCGCACACCCGCGGCATCACCCGCTGCCCGCGCCCCTGCCCCAGCGCGCCCAGCAGCAGCGAGGCGAATAGCACGGCAAGCACGTCGGCGGTGGAGAACACCAGGTTGACGATCATCCCCAGGATGAAGAACTGCAGGCCCACCGGCAGGCTGGCGGCCGGGTCGACGAACTGCGGCAGGAAGGTGAGGAAGAACAGCGCCGTCTTGGGATTGAGTACCTCCACCACCATGCTGTCGCGCAGTACCTTCGGCCGGGTTTCGATGCCCTCGCCATGCTCGGACCGGCGGCGGCCGAAGATCATCGAGCCGCCGAGCCAGATCAGGTAGGCGGCCCCCGCCAGTTTCAGCGCAAGGTAGAGATTGGGCGCGTGGTGCAGCAGCGCGGCGAGCCCGGCGCTGGCGGCGAAGATGTGTACATAGCAGCCCAGGTGGATGCCCAGCGCGGCGTGCAGTCCGGCGCGGCGGCCGTGGGCGAGGGTCTGCGAGGTCATGTAGAGGATGGCCGGGCCGGGCATGCAGGCGAAGGCCAGCGTCGCCACGGCGAACGAGGCCCAATAGGCAGGCAGTGTCATGGAGTGATCCTTCCCTTGATCGGGTATCGGCCGACGCGCATCGACGTGGCGCCTGGTCCGTTTCGCAAGGTTAGGGAGTGAGGCAGGACCGGCACATACGGCAGTTGCCGTATTTTTCCCCGGCCTGCGGGACGCTAGTCTCTGCCGAACCCTCCACCGACAGGACGCGCAGCATGCGCATGCAGGCAAGGCACTGCTTCGACTCAGGCGCTGGGAATGCCCAGGCGCACCGCGTAGGCCGCGAGCTCGGCAGTGCTGTGCAGGTCGAGCTTGCGCATCAGGTTCTCGCGGTGCTTGCGCACGGTCAGCGGGCTGATGCTGAAGTGTTCGGCGATCTCCCGCGCGCTGCGGCCCTGGGCGGCCAGGGAGAGAATCTGCCGCTCGCGCCGGGTCAGCTCCACGGCCGAGAGCAGATCGGCATCGCCCTGCGGGCGCGCGGTCGGGCTTTCCAGCTGGAAGCGCAGGGCGCGCGCCAGGTAGTGCTGCCCGCTGCGCAGGGCAACTATGGCTTCGAGCAGTTCGGCGGTGTCCTCGCCCTTGCTCAGGTAGCCGTGTACGCCGGCATCGAGCACCGAGCGCACGGTCGCCAGTTCGGTGTTGGCGGTGAGCACCAGGATTCTCAGCCGGGGATGGCGCTGGCGCAGTTCATGGATGAACTGCAGCCGGTTGAGGCCGGGCATGTTCAGGTCGAGCAGGAGGAGATCCGCACGCTGCTCCTCCAACAAAGCCTGCAGGCGCAGGCCGTCCGCCGCCTCGCCGACGATGCGGATGTCGTCCAGGGTCGACAGCAGCAGGCGCAGGCCGTCCCGTACGATGCCGTGGTCATCGGCGATGAGCACCCGCAGTTCGCGCTTCCCTTCCATCACTCGTCTCCCTGAGGCACTACGGACATGCATAACAGCCTGCAACAGCGCGACCTGGTCGATCTCTTGTTCCGCCAGTCGTATGCCGTGCTCTTCGCCAACCTGGTGATTCCTCTGCCGGTGCTGTACATCTTCCGTAATGCCATGGCGCCGACGGCGATGGCCTTCTGGCTGGCCGTGCTCTACTCGCTCACGCTGGCGCGGATTGTCCTGGCACGGGCGTACTTCCGGCAAGCCCCTGCGCGCACGCTGGGCAAAAGCTGGCTATGGAGCAATACGCTGCTGTCCTGGGCGAGCAGCCTGCTGTGGGGCTGGCTGGGCTGGGTCGGCTTCGTCCACGGCGATCCACAACTGTTCGCCTTCACCTGCATCGTGCTCACCGGTCTGGTGTGTGGCGCGGTGCCGTCGCTGTCGGCCCATCCACCGGCCTATGTCGGCTCGCTGGTCGCCATGCTGCTGCCCGTGCTGGTGCTGTGCCTGAGCGTAGCCGACGAGCAGCACACCACCTACAGCTTCTTCATCCTGTGCCTGGCCGGCGTCAACCTGTACTACAGCCGGGTGACCTACCGCAGCCTGTGCGAAACCATCCGCCTGCGCCAGGAAAACTCCGACCTCGTGCAGGACCTGCGCGAACAGCGCGACCGCGCCCGCGCCGCCGACCAGGCCAAGTCGCGCTTCCTCGCCGCCGCCAGCCACGACCTGCGCCAACCGATCCACGCCCTCGGGCTGTTCGTCGGCGCCCTCGCCGCCCTCGCCGAACGCGGCCCGGTCGACGCCCGCCAGGCGCGCGACATCGCCACAAGGCTGCGCGCCATGCTCGGCAACCTCGGCGACCTGCTCAACGGACTGCTGGACATCTCGCGGCTCGACGCGGGGGTGGTGCCGGTAGCACGCGAACCTATCTCGCTGCGCAAGCTGTTCGGCGACCTGCAGGGCGAGTTCGCTGGCACCGCCAGCGAGCGCAATCTTCGCTGGCGCGTGTGTGAGAGCCGATTGTGGGTGGACAGCGATCCCCTGCTGCTCAAGCGCGTGCTCGACAACCTGCTGAGCAACGCCTTCCGCTACACCCGCAGCGGCGGTGTGCTGCTGGGCTGCCGTCGGCGCGGCCGGGAGCTGGAGATCCAGGTGATCGATACCGGCGTGGGTATCCATTCCAGCCAGCAGGAGGTCATTTTCGACGAGTTCGTCCAACTGCATAACGCCGAGCGCGATCGCAAGCAGGGCCTCGGCCTGGGTCTGGCCATCGTGCGTCACACCGCGCGCCTGCTCGGCCATCGCCTGATACTGCATTCCCTGCCCGGCCGCGGCTCGGTATTCAGCCTGCGCGTACCACTGGCCGAGGCGCCGCTGCAGGTGGCTGCGCCGCCGGAGCCGGGCGAACGCGGCCCCGGCCTGGGCATCATGGTGGTAGAGGATCAGTACGACGTGTTGCACGCGCTGTGCAACCTGCTGGAGGTCTGGGGCCATCGCGTCTACCCCGGCACCAGTGCCCTGCTCGCCTGCCAGCGGCACATCGAGGCCAGCCATCTTGGCCACGCACCGGTGGACCTGATCCTCACCGACTACCGCCTGGGCGAAGGCCAGACCGGTGCCGATGCCATCCGGCGCATCCGCAGCTACCTGTCGCGCCGGGTACCGGCGTTGATCGTCACCGGCGACACTTCGCCCGAGCGCCTGCGAGAAGCCGCCGCCAGCGGCAGCCAGTTGCTGCACAAGCCACTGGATACCGACCAGTTGCGCGCCGCGATCGACGTCAGCCAGGAGCTCTCGAGCGCGGTCTGAAGAATGGCGCGGCCCCTTGCTCCACGCGGGATGCGCCAAGTCATCAGGGGCTAAAGTCGCGGCGCGATCAGCCGATGAAATGGGTGAAACGAATCGGCAGCAGCCTTCGTGCCTCACCACTAGAGAAAGCCCACGAATGTTCAACTCGCGTCTGAAGCAGGAACTGGCCGCCCTGCGTGAAGAACTCGCCTCCGTCGAAGAGATCCGCGCCAGCCTCGATGCGGAAATGCTCGTGCTGTTCCTCGACCCGCGAGGCCGCATCGAGTCGGTGAACGCCAACTTCGAGAAGGAAATGCTCCACCGCGGCGACCAGCTCAAGGGCCGTCCGTTGCTGGACCTGATCCCCGACCACGTGCGCGGGCTGGACTTCCATCTGAAGGTGAAGCACGCCATCGAGCGCGGCGAACACCTGGCCGGGGTGATCCGCCTGCTGCGCGGCAACGGCGAGGAGGCCTGGCTGCGTTCGATCCTGCAGCCGGTGCACGACGCCGCCGGGGTGATCCAGCGCTTCTCGATCTACGCCAGCGATCTCACCCGCACCATCGAGAATTCCCGCGAGCATGAGAACCTGATCGAGGCGCTGCAGCGCTCCACCGCCGTGATCGAATTCAACCTGCAGGGCGAAGTGCTCACCGCCAACGACCGCTTCCTCGACGCCATGGGCTACAGCCTGGCGCAGATTCAGGGCAAGCATCACCGGATGTTCTGCGAACCCGCCGAATACAACTCCCCGCAGTACGAAGCCTTCTGGGCCAAGCTGCGCCGCGGCGAGTTCGTCGCCGACCGTTTCAAGCGCGTCGACAGCCGTGGCCACGAAGTGTGGCTGGAGGCCTCCTACAACCCGATCATCGACGCCCACGACCGCCTCTACAAAGTGGTGAAGTTCGCCACCGTGATCACCGAACAGGTGCGCCGCGAACGCGCTGTGGCCGAGGCCGCGACCATCGCCTTCGACACCTCGCAGACCACCGACGACAGCGCCACCAAGGGCGCTTCGGTGGTCCAGCAGACCGTCGACGTGATGCGCGAACTGGCCGACCGCATGCAGGAAGCCGCCGAGGGAATCGAGGCGCTGGATCGCCAGTCCCAGGCCATCGGCGCGCTGGTGCAGAGCATCCGCAGCATCGCCGACCAGACCAACCTGCTGGCGCTAAACGCCGCCATCGAGGCAGCCCGCGCGGGCGACCAGGGCCGCGGCTTCGCGGTGGTCGCCGACGAAGTACGCCAGCTTGCCTCGCGCACCAGTGCCGCCACCGAGGAAATCACCCGCGTGGTGGAGCAGAACCAGCACCTGGCAGGCCAGGCCGTGGCCATGATCGACCGCGGCAAGCAACAGGCCGAACTGGGCCTGGAGCTGTCCGGCCAGGCTGGCACGGTGATCATCGAGATCCAGGACAGCGCCCAGCGCGTGGTCAACGCCGTGGGCCAGTTCGCCAACCAGCTGTCGACCTGATGCGCTTGCCTGCGGCACGTCAACACGGCTTGCCGCAGCCTCCCCTAGTCTCCCGTCCGGCATTGCAGCTAGGCTCAATGCAGATGCGACCTCTCGCCATCCAAGGACGAACCCATGAGCGACACGCCCCTCCCCGACGTCATCCAGTATCTGCGCCTGCTGCCCGAGCGCGGTGGCTCGGACATGTTCTTCAGCGTCGGCGCGCCACCGCACCTGAAGGCCGAAGGCCATAGCCAGCCGGCAGACGATCGCGTGCTGCAGCCCGGTGAAGTGAAGACCCTGGCGTGGCAGCTGATGTCGCCGGCCCAGGTGCAGGACTTCGAACGCGACCTGGAGATGAACCTGGCGCTGAGCGTGCCGGACGTCGGGCGCTTCCGCGCGAATATCTACTACCAGCGCGGCGAAGTGGCGATGGTGGTGCGCTTGATCAAGCAGGTGATTCCCGACGTCACCTCGCTGGGCCTGCCGTCGATCCTCGACAAGCTGGCGATGCAGGACCGCGGGCTGATCCTGGTGATCGGCGCGGCGGGCGCGGGCAAGTCGACGACCCTGGCGAGCATGCTGGACTTCCGCAACCGCCACCGCTCCGGGCACATCGTCTGCATCGAGGACCCCATCGAGTTCCTCCACATGCACAAGAAGTCGATCATCGACCAGCGCGAGGTCGGCCTGGATACCCACAGTTACGAGGACGCCCTGCGCAACGTGCTGCGCGAGGCGCCGGACGTGATCATGCTCGGCGAGATCCGCGACGCCGCCACCATGCAGCATGCACTGCACTACGCCGAAACCGGCCACCTGTGCGTCGCCACCCTGCACGGCACCAGTTGCCGCCACGCCATCGAGCGCATCACCCGCTTCTTCCCCGACGAGGCGCGCCCGCAGGTGCTGGCCGACCTGTCGCAGAACATTCTCGCCCTGGTCGGCCAGCGCCTGGTGCCCGGCACCCACCAGCGCCGCGCCGTGGCGGTGGAGCTGGTGCTGGGCACGCCGCACATTCGCGGCATCATCCAGCGCGACGAACTGCCCGAGCTCAAGGGCGCGGTGGAGCGCGCGCTGGAAAGCGGCATGCAGAGTTTCGACCAGAGCCTCTACAAGCTGCTGGAGGAAGGCCGCGTGAGCGTGGCCGATGCACTGAAGTTCGCCGATTCGCGTACCGACCTTGCACTGAAGATCAAGCTGGAGCGCGGGATGGATGCCGACGGCGTGGGAACGGTATTCGGCAGTTGAACGCGCCGGCTCCGAATGTGCGAAAACATGGCCAATCGCGGACAGAGTTCGCTCCTACGCCGCCTCTTGCCAATAAAGCAGAAACAATTGTCTTCTTCGAGGAAGTCCGTAGCGATGCATTCCCCTCACCCCAGCCCTCTCCCTCAGGGAGAGGGGGCAGTCCGAACCGGCTGACGCGAAGATTTTATCCTGCACCGTACGGTCCCCTCTCCCCCCGGGAGAGGGTTAGGGTGAGGGCCGACGCACGCACAGAGGCATCTTGTAGGAACGGACTCCGTCCGCGATCGCTTCCCGGCCACTCCCCTCGCGGAAGACCTCACATCCCCTTCAGCAATGCCTCGATATCCACACTCTCCGCCATCGCCCGGTTCCCCGCATCGCCGGGGTGCAGGTGGTCGCCGCTGTCGTAGGCCGGTAGCAGGCGCAGCGGGTGAGCGGGGTCGCGCAGGTGCGCGTCCAGGTCCACCACCGCATCGAATTCCCCGCTCTGGCGAATCCACTGGTTTACCCGCTGGCGCAGCGCTTCCTTGTTGGCCGCGTGGTAGTTCTCTATCGGTGAGCCGCTGAGGGCGCGCTCGAATGGCAGGATGGTCGCGCCGACGATACGCACGCCGCGCACATGGGCCTGGGCAATGAGCTGCCGGTAACCGGCGACCAGGTCCTGGTACTGCACCAGCGGGTTGTTCGGCGCGAAGGTACTGCCGGGCCAGGAGATATCGTTGATGCCCAGCAACACGATGGCCGCCTGCACGCCCGGCTTGCCCAGTGCGTCGCGCTGGAAGCGCGCCAGGGCGCTCTGCCCCATGCCGTCGGAGAGCAGCCGCCCGCCGGAAATGCCGGCATTGATCACTCCCACGCCGCGCGCTGCCAGCCGCTGCGCCAGCAGGTCCGGCCAGCGCTGGTTGCCGTCCAGGCCGGCGCCACGGCCATCGGTGATCGAGTCCCCCAGCACCGCCACCACCGGCCGCGGCTCGGGGTTTTCCACCAGCACATCGGCGAGGAACAGCCGCGCTTCCATCTTGCCGTCCACCGGCAGGAACACTGCATCGAGTTGTTCGCCCGGCCCGCCATGGACGCGCTGCTTGCCGTCCCAATGGAAGGTTTCGATGGCGGTCGGCTGCGGCAGATAGATCGACACCGCCAGTTCGCCCAGCGCCGGGACGGCGAGGTCCAGCGGATCGCTCAGCAGCTCGGCGCCCGGCGCGATATACGCCGTGGGCTGGCCGGCGAAAGTCAGCCGATGGCTGGGGCCGCCAAGCCGCCCGACCGGTGCAGCCAGTGCCACGGCCGCCCCGCCGATCGCCACCGGCTGGCTACCATAGGCGTTGGACAGCGCAATGCGCACACGCTGGCCGCCGAGGCTGACCTTCACGGTCTGCCGCAGCGTCTGGTTGCCGATCTGCGTCGGTACGCCCAGCGGCAGCGGCACCTCCTTGCCCCAGGTGCGTTGCGGGCTGGCGCTCCAGGTGGCCTGCCAATGCCCTTCATCCGCCTGCGCCAGCGGCAGGACAAGGGCAATCAGGGCAGCGAGCAACAATCTGTTCATGGCATTCCTCGAAATCGGTGAAGGGGTTGGCCACAGGCTCTGCCATTCCCATTCACGGCGGTAGACGGCATATTTGCAGACCCGTCATTCGATAAACGAATAGGACATGGATACTCTCAAGGCGTTGCACTGTTTCGTTCGCGCCGTGGAGCTGGGCAGCCTTTCCGCCGTCGCCCGCGAGTCCGGCAGCAGCCAGCCGACGGTGAGCAAGACCATGGCGGCGCTGGAGCGCCAGGTCGGTGCGCAGTTGCTGATCCGCAGCACCACCCGCGTACAACCCACCGAGCAGGGCCGGCGCTTCTACGAGCATGCGCGGCAGACACTGGAAAGCTACGCCGAGGGCGTCAGCCAGGCCCGTGGCGAGACCGAACAGGTGCGCGGCCGCCTGCGGGTCAGCGCGCCGGTGAGCCTGGGCGTGCTGCGGCTGAACGCGCTGTTGCTGGAGTTCATGCAGCTGCACCCGGACGTGGAGGTGGAATTGCTGCTCAACGACCGCTTCGTCGACCTCACCGAAGAAGGCATCGACCTCGCCCTGCGCCTGGGCGGCGAACTGCCGGAGCAGCTGATCGCCCGTCCGCTGGCCCGCTCGCCACGCTATCTGGTCGCGGCGCCGGCCTGGATTTCACGCGTGCCAGCACTGAACAGTCCCGAAGACCTGCCGCCAGCCGATTACCTGCGCTTCGCCTGGCTGGATGCCGGGCAGAACCTCCTGCTGCGCCATGCCGATGGCCGAGAGCTGAGCCTCGCCACGCGCAGCCGCTACACGGCGAACAGCTCCCTGGCGATCCGCGAGAGCTACTGCCTGGGCGCCGGCTTCGGCCTGACGCCGGCCTGGCTGGTGGCCGACCTGCTGGCCGACGGCAGCCTGCAGCGCCTCCTTGCGGATTGGCGCGGGCCTGCCCAGGAGGCCAGTCTGCTGTATCCTTCGCGCCGTTTTCTGCCGGCCCGGACCCGCGCGCTGATCGACTTTCTCATCGAGCGCCTGCCGCACCTGCCCGGCTTCGAAGCCCTGTGAGCGCCCTGCGCGGTTCTCCGTGCAGGGCAGCGACTATGCTTTTCGCCATTGAACCGAACCGGCGCGCCCGCCGGCCGGTCGAACCCTGACACTCGCCCCCGAGGGACTTGCATGGGCAAGCCACACACACCTTACCTGCTGGCCGCCCTGGCCCTGCCAGTGCTGCTGGCCGGCTGCTCCACGCCCGCCGGCAACCCTTGCGACGAGCCGCTGAGCGGCGAGGCCTGCCGCCAGGAACGCCTGCTCTACCAGAACGACATGCTGCAGGCGAAGCTGCTGATCGCCACCGGCGACCTGGCCAACTACGAGCTGGCCGAGGCCCTGCTGACGCGCTCCCAGGAGAAGGACGAGCGCGGCGAGGCGAGCTTCTACATGGCACTGCTGAAGATCAAGGAGGGCCCGCAGGTGGACGAAGTGCTGGCGCTGCTGGGCAAGGCCGCCGACGCCGGCCAACCGTACGCGGTGGCGCTGCTGTACAAGATCTGGTCCGAGCCCTTCCTCGTCGAGCAGGCCGCCCCGCAGAAGGCCCAGCAGTACCTGGAGGACTACGCCAACCTCGACGTCGCCAAAAGCGGCTACCCGTCCTTCGAGAAGGCCAGCGCGCTGGTCGATGCCCTGCTCAGCGAACCGCCCGCCGTCGCCGGCCAGCCTGCCCAGCCCTAGCCCTCGTCCGGTGCCGGCTCGGCCTGGTCGAAGGTGCGCTCGCCCTCCCCCTTGCCGTGAGGCAGGTGGTGCTCGATCACCGCATTCAGCTCTGCTCCCAGCAGCAGTACCGCCGACGAGATGTAGAAGTACAGCAGCAGCACGATGATCGCGCCGACACTGCCGTACATGGCGTTGTAGTCGGCGAAGTTCTTCACGTAGTAGCCGAACCCCAGGGACGCCGATATCCACAGCACCACGGCGAGCACCGACCCGGGCGTGATGAAGCGGAACTTCTGCTGCACGTTGGGCGTGACGTAGTAGATGATCGCCACCGCCATCATCATCAGCAGCACGATCACCGGCCAGCGCAGGATGCTCCAGAGGATCACCACGAAGTCCTCCAGACCCACCTGGGCGGCAATCCAACCCATCACCTGGGGCCCGAGGATCATCAGCGCGGCGATCAGCATCAGCATGGCCACCAGGCCGAAGGTGTAGAACAGCGACAGCGGGATGCGCTTCCACGCCGGGCGCGCCTCACGCACATCGTAGGCGGCATTGAGCGCGATCATCAGCGAGCGCACCGCCGCCGAGGACGACCACAGCGCCACCACGATACCGATGGACAGCAGGCCGCCCTGGCGCTGCTGCAATTGGTCGATGACCGGGTTGACCTGGTCCAGCGCCTGGGCGGGCAGCACGTAGTTGGCCTGTTGGCGGAGGAAGTCGAAGAACTCGGGCAGGTGCAGGAAGCCCAGCAGCGCAATGAGGAACAGCAGGAAGGGAAACAGCGAGAACAGCCCCTGGTAAGCCAGCGCAGCGGCGTAGGTGGGCATCTCGTCTTCGAGGAATTCCTTCAGCGTCAGGCTGATCAGCTTCCAGGGCCCCAGACTGAGCCCGCGCATGTCCATGAATCGCATCCCGCACCGTCCTCCCGATGAGCGCTCCACCTGCCGGCAACTGCAGGGTGGACCTGCGCAACGCCGGCAAAGTTGCAAGAAATGCGCGACGCAGAGCGCCCGCCAGCACAGACCATAGCCGCTGGCGGGGCCGGGATGCCAGAGCGAAAAGGTTTCAGTCAGCCAGCCGATAGACCTTGGCGAAACGCTCTGCCTTCACCACGCCGTAGTCGCCGGGCGCGTATTGCATGACCCAGTCGCCCGCGGCGCCGGTGAGGCGGTCGCCACCTGCCGAGCGCAGCAGCGTGAAGGGCTGGTCCATGCACCGGGCCAGCACCACGCTGGGACGGTTGCGGTAGGCACCGGGGTGCCCGTGCGTGAGTGCCGCGTCGGCGGGCAGGTATTTCGGGTCGAAACGCTCGCGGGAAACGACCCAGCTCTCCCCCGTGGCGCTGCTGATGATCGCGTCACCGATAGCGTAGCGGTTCAGCCCTTCGAGGCTCATCAACTCGCCCGGCGCGACGGCGAATTCGACGGTGACGGTTTCATCCTTCACCACGCGTTGCGCGGCGGGATCGGTGCGGAGGTCGAGCTGGGTGAGTTCGATCATGGCGGGACTGCAGACCTGCGGAAATGGTGGGGAACGACCGGTCGCAAGCCTACCTGCAAAAGAATCGTCCCGCGAGCGGCCAGCGGCTGGCGGTGCTCTACACTCACAGACCATGAGCGTGCAGCCACTGCACACTCGATCGAACCCGGCCATACCCTGGCTGTCGCACCTACTGAGCCTGCATCTCCGCCCCCATCAGCCGTACAGGAATCTCCCATGCCGTTTGCCCGTCTCGCCCTGCCCTTGCTGTTGCTCACCAGCCTTGCCGTCCACGCCGATGACTCCGCCGACGAGGCGAAATTCCTCAAGGAATCGGCGGACTATTTCGACCAGGTGACCAAGGCCAACCTGCCGCGCCAGGTGGACAAGGTGACCACCCTCAACAGCGTGCAGCTCGACCCGGCGAAGAAGATGCTGTACTACCGCTACGCCATCTCCAACCTGCGCCTGGACGCCATGGACCTGGGCGCCCGCGCCAAGTTCGAGAACGGCCTGAAGAAGCAGCTCGAAGGCACGACCTGCGAACAGCCGGACCTGCTGCAGCGCTTCCGCGAGCATCACCTGAGCGTCACCCACGAATACGCCGGCAGCGACGCCAAGCCGCTGGCGAGCATCACCATCGACCCGCAGACCCTGAGCTGCGCGAAGACCTGACGCTGCACCCAAGAGCCACCGATGAGCCGTGCCGACTACCACCAGCAACACGCCCAGCGCGCCGAGGCCGAAGCCCGGCGCCTGCTGGCCGAGCGCGACAACCTCGGCGCCCGCTGGCTGCCCTGGGTGGCCGGCGAGCTGTACCGCCTGAGCCCGGCGCCTTACGCCAATATGGTACGCCGCGAACTGGAACGCCTGACCGCCGGCTGAGCGACCGTGCGCAGCGGGACTATGCTGAAGCTGTCAGCTCTCGGCCCGAGGGCGTCCCCTGGAGGACAGGCTCGTGAAAGGTCTCGACGCGAAGAAACAAGCGAAGAAGAAGCCGCTGAAAACCGCGCATGAAAAACGCATGGCCAAGCGGCAGAAGAAAACCGGCAAGTCGCTGCTGGGTACTCCGCAACAACCGTCCTGAGGGTAATCCCCTCGTCTTGCGGATGGCCTCGGTGAGGGGCCGTCCGCTCACCGCCAATCAGACAAGCCCGGCCCGCAGGTTCAGCAGCATGCGCTCGCCCTGGGCGAGGATCAGCCCGCCCGCGCGATAGCCGGCAGCGCCGATGCACAGGAAGCGTTCCGCTTCGCCCGGCTCCACCTGTTCCACCGCGCGGCTGCCCGGATGCCAGATGACACTGCCGGCGCTGGTGTTCTTGTCGATGCGCAGGCGGCGCTGCCAGCCGGCATCTTCCAGCACCAGGGAACCGGTGTTGTAGAGCACCTGCTTGACCGCGCCACGCGGCGCCCAGGTGTTGGGCAGGCCGCTGGCCTTGCCGTCCAGCTCCATGCCGTGGACCACCGAGCGACGCAGCGAACCCACGCGCCAGTATGGCTGCAGGGCGAAGCTGAAGAGGCAGTCGCTGTCATCCTCGTGGTAGCTGGAAAGTTCGATGTCCAGGTCCTGGCCCAGGCGCGCTTCCAGGCGCACGTGCCAGTCCTCGATATCCAGCTGCCAGCTGACGACCGCCTTCTGATCATCGGCCCAGGCGTCGAGCATGCGCCACTCGCGCTGGCGCGCCCAGCCATGCTGGGGCCAGTCGGCCTCGGTGGGATGGCTGCCGAACCAGGGCCAGCAGACCGGGATACCGCCGCGGATCGGTGCCGTGCTCAGGCTCGGCCACTGGCTGGAGCACCACAACAGCGGGCGTGCGCCGCGCGGCTGGAAGTGCAGCAGTTGCGCGCCCTGGCGGCTGAACACCGCCTGGCATTGCGGGTGATCGATGAGCAGCAGGTCGCGACGCTGGAAGCGCACCCAGTCGAAGGGCCGCTTGGCCCGCATGGAATGAAAAAAACGCTGCAGCGGATGCTCGAGCATTGTCCGGATGTCCTGATCCAATCCCTGCCCGGACATTCCGGGGCGTGAAGTTCTCTGTAGTTTCACTACATCTTACAGAAAAGGCCGCGATTCTAACCGCAAAGCCTAGTCACGCGCAGCGCTTGCGCCAATGAAAAACGGTTCCTCACCCGCTCCGGGTCTACCCGCTTCTGGCCTCTGTAGGAGCAAGCTTGCTCGCGAACCGCCTGACACCGGAGCCCCAGGGTATTCGCGAGCAAGCTCGCTCCTACAAAAAGCAGCCGAGGAACCACCCAACACACCGCCCGGAGCAGACAAAAAAGGCCCGTCACAAGGACGGGCCAGGTTCGCACCAGGGAGCAATCAGAAGCTGGACTGGATCTTCAGGCCGGCCACCACGGCGTTGTTCACCTCGTCCACGCCGCCCGGATGGCGGATGTACTGCAGGTTCGGGCGCACGGTGAGCCAATTGGTCACATGCACGCCGTAGTACAGCTCGGCGTTGTACTCGGTGTCCTGGATGGGCTGGTACAGCGGGTTGTCGTAGTCGTCGATGCCGTTGACCTGGTTCACCAGGCGCTGGCGGTCCTGCACGTCGTCGTTGACGTGGATGCGCGCCACGCCGAAGCCGATGTCGTCCTTGGGCCGCGCGTCGAACGGGCCTTTGTAGACGACACCGAGCTGCTGGTAGTTGTCGACGGTATTGGTGGCCTTGTCGTGCACCGTGAAGTTGGCGAACAGGCTCAGGCCGCGGGAGGCGTCGCCGTTGTGCGCGGTGACCTGCTGCTGCGCCACCACCCACCAGCCGTGCTTGCCGCTGTGGGTCTTGGCCGGCTCGCCGGTGAGCGCCTGCGGGTTGCCGTTGACGTCGTCGTACACGTCGTCGGCCTCGGCGGTGCTGTAGTAGTAGCCCAGGCGGTACTCACCCGGCAGCTGAGCAGCACCGACTTTCGGCATCCACACCAGCTCCACCGGCAGGATGGTGCCCTTGGTGCCGCTGCCGTTGAGCTTGAAGCCGTTGCCGGTCTCCAGGTTCGACGGGTTCTGGTTGTAGGCGCCGACCTGCGCGTACCACTCATCGTTGAAGTTCCACTTCACGCGGGCGGCCCACTGGCTGACCGGCCAGTTGTACCAGATGCCGCCCACCCAGTTGCCCACCTGCGAGCCGCAGAAGGCCAGGTTCTGGAAGTCGCAGGGGAAGCTGTTGAAGTCCTCGCCCTCGCCGAAACGGCCGACCTTCACGTCCAGCGCGCCGTCGAAGTACTGCTGCTTGATCCACATCTGCGTCAGGCGCCAGGTCTGGCCCCGGCCCCAGACTTCCTGCACGGAGCTGAACTGCCCGGCGCGCGGGTCGCTGATGCGGTCGTTGGAGAGGTTGCGGCCGCTGCGCTCGGTGACCGTCAGCTGGAACTCGGTGGCGTCCCAGCCGAGGATTTTCTGCAGGTCCAGGTGGGTACCCAGGGCGAACTGGTCGGAGTAGCGTGCGGTGGTGTGCTGGTCGTAGCCGCCGCCCAGGTTGCTGGCGGCCTCGCCGACGTAGTCGAGCTTGAAGTCGTAGCCCTTCTCCAGCAGCTCGGTGCGCTTGCCTCCCCAGTCGCCCAGGCCCCACTGGGACTCGGATGAAAAGGCGTCGGCGGCCTGGACGTGTCCCGCGCAGGCGCCACCCAGGGCGATCACGCAGCCCAGGGTACGGGCGATTGGCCGGGTATTCTTGTTCTTGTGCATCTCCAGCATCCTCGTTGTCTTGGTTTCTAGCGTAGTTACAGGCAGTGGATTTCAAGCAGTGGTCATACAGTTCAGGAATGCTTCTGTCGGGCCAGCGGCGTCACCTTGTTCGCGCCGTCGCCGCGCGGCTCGGCGCGCAGGCGCTCGCCGCTCTGCGCGTCGAACAGCAGCGCACGGGACGGATCGAAGCGCAGTTGCAGCGACGAGCCCGGTTGCGGCGACTGGTCAGGCGCGAGGCGGCAGCAGACCTTGGCGCCGTTGAGCGTGACGAAGATCAGGGTGTCCGGCCCGGTGGGCTCGACCACTTCGACCTCGGTGCGCAGGTCGCTCGGCCCGTTGCCGCCATCGGTGGCCAGTTGCACCTGTTCCGGGCGCACGCCGAGGATCAGCTCGCGCCCCTCGGCCAGCGCGGCGTCCAGTTGCAGCGGCAGCTCGCAGCGGTCCTGGCCGCTGTCCAGCAGGCCGACCAGGCGGCCACCCTGCTGCTGCACCTTGAGCGGAATGAAGTTCATCGGCGGCGAGCCGATGAAGCTGGCAACGAACAGGTTCGCCGGATCGTTGTAGATCTGCTGCGGCGTGCCGAACTGCTGGACGATGCCGTCCTTCATCACCGCCACCTTGTCGCCCAGGGTCATGGCCTCGATCTGGTCGTGGGTCACGTAGACCGTGGTGGTCTTCAGGCGCTGGTGCATCAGCTTGATCTCGGTACGCATCTCCACGCGCAGCTTGGCGTCGAGGTTCGACAGCGGTTCGTCGAACAGGTAGATCTTCGGCCGCCGCGCCAGCGCCCGGCCCATGGCCACGCGCTGCTGCTGGCCGCCGGAGAGCTGCGAGGGCTTGCGTTCGAGCAGGTGCTCGATCTGCAGCAGCTTGGAAACCCGTGCTACTTCGGCGTCGATTTCCGCCCTGGGCAGCTTGCGGATCTTCAGGCCGAAGGCGATGTTCTCGCGCACGCTCATGGTCGGGTACAGCGCATAGGACTGGAACACCATGGCGATGTCGCGATCCTTCGGGCTCATCCCGCTGATGTCCTGGCCATCGACCAGGATCGCGCCGCCGGTGACGTTCTCAAGCCCGGCGATGCAGTTCATCAAAGTCGACTTGCCACAGCCGGAGGGGCCGACCAGGATCAGGAATTCGCCCGAGTCGATCGACAGGTTGATCGACTTCAGCGTGTCGGCCAGACCGTTGCCGTAGGACTTGTGCAGGTTGTGCAGTTCGAGTGTGGACATCTTGGGCTTACCTCAACCTTTGACCGCGCCGGCAGTCAGCCCGCGCACGAAGTACTTGCCGGCCAGTACGTAGACCACCAGCGTGGGCAGCGCCGCGATCATCGCGGCGGCCATGTCGACGTTGTATTCCTTGACCCCGGTGCTGATGTTCACCAGGTTGTTCAGCGCCACGGTGATGGGCTGCGCGTCGCCGCTGGCGAACACCACACCGAACAGGAAGTCGTTCCAGATCTGGGTGAACTGCCAGATCAGGCAGACCATCACGATGGGCGTGGACATGGGCATCAGGATGCGCAGGAAGATGGTGAAGAACCCCGCACCATCCAGGCGTGCGGCCTTCACCAGGGCATCGGGAATCGCCACGAAGTAATTGCGGAAGAACAGCGTGGTGAAGGCCAGCCCGTAGATGCAGTGGACCATCACCAGCCCGGTGGTGGTGTTGGCCAGGCCGAGCTTGCCGAGGGTGAAGGACATCGGCAGGAGGATCACCTGGAACGGCAGGAAGCAGCCGAACAGCAGCGCGCCGAAGAACAGCTGCGAGCCGCGGAAGCGCCACATCGACAGCACGTAGCCGTTCATGGCGCCGATGAAGGTGGAGATCAGCACGCCCGGCACGGTGATCTTCACCGAGTTCCAGAAGTAGTCGCCCACCGCGCTCCAGGCCTTCACCCAGCCGATTGCGGTGAATACGTCCGGCAGCGCCAGCAGGTTGCTGGTGCGGATGTCCTCGGGCGACTTGAAGCTGGTCAGCAGCATCACCAGCAGCGGGATCACATACAGCGCCACGGCGCCCCAGAGGGTTGCGTGCACCGCCAGCCGGCTGAAGCTGAAGGCGGGTTTGAGGGTCGCGTTAATCATGGCGCTTGCCCCGCAGTTCCGAGTACAGGTAGGGCACGACGATGGCCAGCACGGCACCCAGCATCAGCATCGCGCTGGCCGCGCCCAGGCCCATCTGGCCGCGGGTGAAGGTGTGGGCATACATGAACATCGCCGGCAGGTCGGAGGAGTAGCCGGGGCCGCCGGCGGTCATCGCGGCGACCAGGTCGAAGCTCTTGATGGCGATGTGCGCGAGGATCATCAGCGCACTGAAGAACACCGGGCGCAGGCTCGGCAGCACGATGCGCAGGTAGATGGTCGGCAGGCTCGCACCGTCCACCTGGGCGGCGCGCACAATGGCCGGGTCGACCCCGCGCAGGCCGGCGAGGAACAGCGCCATGACGAAACCCGAGGCCTGCCAAACGGCGGCGATCACCAGGCAGTAGACGACCCGCTCCGGGTCCACCAGCCAGTCGAAGCGAAAGCCGGTCCAGCCCCAGTCGCGCAGCAGCTTGTCCAGGCCCAGGCCGGGATTGAGCAGCCACTTCCAGGCGGTGCCGGTGACGATCATCGACAGTGCCATGGGGTACAGGTAGACGGTGCGGATGAAGCCTTCACGGCGGATACGCTGGTCCAGCAGCACGGCGAGGAAGACGCCGAGCACCAGGCAGATACCGATGAACAGGCCGCCGAACAGCAGCAGGTTCTTGCTCGCCACCCACCAGCGGTCGTTGTCCCACAGGCGCAGGTACTGGCTCAGGCCGGCCCAGCTGTAAGCCGGCATGAAGCGCGAATTGGTGAAGGACAGCAGCAGCGTCCAGCCGATGTAGCCATACACGCAGACCAGCACCACGAGCATGCTCGGGGCCAGTACCAGCTTCGGCAGCCAGGCCTGCAGGCCGTCGAGCAGCGAAGCGCGGGGCGCTGCGGCGGGAGTGAAAGTCGGAGATTGGGTCGCCATCTGCTTTCTCTCAGGATGAGTGAGGCCATCCGGGCTGCCGTGACGGCCCGGAATCGTTCTGTTGGGAGAGAGGCCGGCTCCGTCACGGAGCCGGCGAGCGCTTACTGCGCGGCAGCCTGGATGGCGGCGCCCAGTTGCTGCGCGGCCTTCTGCGGGTCGGCGGCGGGGTCGTTGAAGAAGTTGGTGACCACGTCGAAGATCGCGCCCTGCACGTAGCTGGAGGCGGCCATGCTGTGGGCCATGCTCGGCACCAGGTTGCCGTCGGCGGAGGCGGCCTTGAAGTCCTTCATGGACTGCTGGGCGCAGGCGTCGAAGGACGTCATGTCGACGTCCAGGCGCACCGGGATCGAACCCTTGTTCAGGCTGAAGTCCTTCTGGAACGCCGGGTCGAGCACCGCGCGGGCCAGGTCTTCCTGGGCCTTGCGGTTCTCGGCGTTGCTCAGCTTGAACATCACCAGGGAATCGATGTTGTAGTCGAAAGCCTTCTGCGTGCCGGGGAACGGCAGGCACTGGTAGTCCTTGCCCGCCACCTTGCCGGCGGCAGTGAACTCGCTCTTGGCCCAGTCGCCCATGATCTGCATGCCGGCCTTGCCGCTGATCACCATGCCGGTGGCGACGTTCCATTCGCGGCCGGCAGCGTCGGCATCAACGTAGCTGTGCAGCTTCTTCAGCGCGGCGAAGACGTCGGCCATCTGCGCGCCGGTCAGCGTCGCCTTGTCCTGCTCGACGAAGGCCTTGCGGTAGCCTTCGGGGCCCATCTTGCTGAGCACCAGGTTCTCGAACAGCGTGCCGTCCTGCCAGGGCTGGCTGCCGTGGGCGAGCGCCGTGAAGCCGGCAGCCTTGAGCTTGTCGGCGGCGGCGAAGAGCTCGTCCAGGGTGGTCGGCGGCGTGGCGCCGGCCTTCTTGAAGACTTCCGGGTTGATGTACAGCCAGTTGACCCGGTGCACGTTGACCGGCACGGCCACGTAGTCGCCCTTGTACTTCATGATCTGCGCCACCTGCGGCGGCAGCAGTTGGTCCCACTTGCCTTCGGCAGCGACGTCGTTGAGGTCGGCGAGCAGACCGAGTTCGCCCCATTCCTGGATGTCCGGCCCCTTGATCTGCGCGGCGGCCGGCGGATTGCCGGAGACGGCGCGGGTCTTCAGCACGGTCATGGCGGCTTCACCACCGCCCCCGGCGACGGCAAAGTCCTTCCAGGTGTGGCCCTTGGCCTCGACGAGTTTCTTCAGGGTTTCGGCGGCGCGCTTCTCGCCAGGGGAAGTCCACCAGTGCAGCACTTCGACTTCACCGGCGTGGGCCAGCATCGGGGAGAGACAGAAAGAGGAAAGACAGATGGCGGCCGACAGGCGACGGATCGCATTCATGGGGAGCACCTTGTTCTTGTTATTGGAGGCAAGTCTGCGCTTGCGATGGTCCGAGTCTATCCAAGGCATTCCGCTCTCCGGGTAACGAAGCGATCTTTGATTGTCACGGGGTGGTGACATTGGGCAGGTGTTCATTGGGAAAGTTGCCGGGAGCAAGAGGCGCCTTACTCCACCTCCAACCTCGGTAACCGCAACGTCACCCGCAGCCCGCCCTCGCGGCGGTTCTGCAGGGTGACTTCGCCACCGTGGGTGTGGGCGATATTGCGTGCGATGCCCAAGCCAAGGCCGTAGCCCTGGCCCCGTTCTGACAGCCGGAAGCGCGGCTCGAAGACCTTCTCCAGGCGTTGCTCCGGCACGCCGGGGCCCTGGTCGTCGACGTGCAGCACCACGGCATCGGCATCGTCCTCGATACTCAACTGCGCGCGCTCGCCGTACTTCAACGCGTTGTCCAGCAGGTTGCCGATGCAGCGCTTGAGCGCCAGCGGCTTGCCGGGATAGGGCTCGCGCGCCGCTCCGATGACCTGAACCCGGCCATCGGCGAGGTAGGGACCGGCGATGTACTGCAGCAGCTGGTTGAGGTCTACCGGCTCGATATTCTCGTGGATGTCGGTGTCCTTCACGCATTGCAGCGCGCCCTTCACCAGCAGTTCCAGTTCGTCGAGGTCGTGGCTGAACTTGTCCCGCGCCGGCTCGTCTTCCAGCAATTCGACCCGCAGGCGCAAGCGGGTGATCGGCGTGCGCAGGTCGTGGGAGATACCGCTGAACAGCTGGCCACGCTCGTTGACGTAGCGGTCGATGCGCTCGCGCATGGTGTTGAAAGCCCGTGAGACTTCCACCAGTTCGCTCGCCCCGTTCTCCTCCAGCGGCTGGTCCTGGCCGCCCAGGGCAATGTCGCGGGCGGCGCGGGCGAGGCGCTTGAGCGGGCGGCTCTGCCAGTGCACCAGCAAGCCGGTGAACAGCAGCAACAGCAGACTGGTGAAGGCGATGGAGATGATCTGCTGCGGCGGCAGGCCTTCGGGCTCCAGGGTGACGTAGGGCGCCGGCATCAGGCTGGCGATGTACAGCCATTCGCTCTCGCCGATGCGGATCTGCGTGACCAGCACCGGCGGGTTCACCGGCTCCAGGGTCAGTGCGTAGTGCGCCCAGGAGCGCGGCAGCTCCTCCAGCTTCAGCTCGCCATTGAACAACCGCAGGTCGTCGGGGCTGACGAACTCCACCTGCAGCTCCACGTCCTTGCCCAGCTTCTGGTGCAGCACGTCCTGCACGATGTCGATCACCGCCTGTTTGTTCGTCGTGTCAGGCAGCGCGCGCAGGTTCAGCGGGCGCTCGTTGAGCGAGACGAAGAAGCGCGTGCCGCCCATGCTGCGCAACTGGTCGAGCACCAAGGGACGGTAGCCGATGGGCAACGAGCGGAAATAGCTGACGCTGGCGGCCATGGAATAGGCCAGGCTGCGCGAGCTGGTGAGCAGACCGTCGCGCTGGCTGGTGCGCAGGTGGGAAATCCAGAACAGGCTCGACAGGCCCTGGGCAATCAGCACCGCCAGCAAGGTGAGCAACAGCATGCGACCGAGCAGCGAGCGCGGCACCAGGGCCCAGCGGCGGCGCTCACTCATGGCCGGCGAGGTGCGGGCGAACCTGGGCGGCCAGCAGGTAACCGCTGCCGCGCACGGTCTGGATCAGCCGCGCCGGTTTATCGGTATCGCGCAGGCGTTGGCGCAGGCGCGAGACGGCCATGTCGACGATGCGCTCCAGCGGCATCACCTCGCGGCCACGGGTGGCGCTGGCGATGGTGTCGCGGTCGAGAATCTGCCGGGGGTTGTCGAGGAACAGCTTGAGCAGCGCAAAGTCGGCGCCACTAAGGAAGTGCTCCTCGCCGTCCTCGTGGAACAGCCGGTGGCTGATGGTATCCAGCCGCCAGTCGTCGAAGGCGATGACTTCGCCGCCGCGCACCTGGGTGAACTGCGCGCGACGCAGCAGCGCCTTGATCCGCGCCAGCAGCTCGCGGGGGCTGAAGGGTTTGCCGAGGTAATCGTCGGCACCCAGTTCCAGGCCCACCACGCGGTCGGCCTCGTCGGAACTGGCGGTGAGCATGATTACCGGCATGCAGGCGTGGCGCTGGTGCGAGCGGATCCAGCGGCACAGGCTGAAGCCGTCTTCGTCGGGCAGCATCACGTCGAGGATCGCCAGGGCGGACTCCTCATCGCACAGCGCGCGGCGGAAGTCCTCGCCGTTGGCGACGGCGCGCACCTGGAAACCGGCGCGGCTCAGGTAGGTGTCCAGCAACTCGCGGATTTCCTGGTCGTCGTCCACCAGCAGGATGGATTTGGCAGGCTGGTTCACTTCGGGCGTCCTTTCTTGTTGTTTTCAACGGTGGCGCGGTGAATCAGCCTTCGTTGCGCAGTGCCTGTTCCAGGGCCACGCCGGCGCCGAACAGCCCCGGATGATCCGCGGTCATGACCCACACCGGCACCGGATCGAGATAAGGCCCGCTGGTCTTGCCGCGGGTGCGGAACGCCTCGGCGAAGCCGCTGCGCTGGAAGCGTTCGAGGAAGCGCGGGACGATGCCGCCGGTGATGTACACGCCGCCCAGCGCGCCGACCGTCAGCACGGCGTTGCCAGCGACCCGCGCCAGCCACAGGAAGAAGTGCTCCAGCACGGCGTCGGCGTAGGCGTCGCCGGCCATGGCGCGCTCGCCGATCTCGGCGGCAGTGGCGCATTTGGGTTCCACGCCATCGAGCTGGCAGCTCATGCGGTAGAGGTTTTCCAGGCCGCTGCCGGAGAGCACGCGCTCGGCGGAGACGTGGCCATATTTCTCGCGCAGCAGTTGCCACAGGGCGAAGTCGCGCTCGGAGGTCACCGGCAGGTCGACGTGGCCACCTTCGCAGGGCAGCACTTCCCAGCCACCGTTCGGCAGCGGCATCAGGCTGCCGACGCCCAGGCCGGTGCCGGGGCCGATGATCAGCCTGGCGCGGCCTTCCAGCGCCCTGCCAGGCCGTACCTGCACCAGGTGTTCTTCCGACAGCCGCGAGGCTGCCCAGGCCATGGTGCTGAAGTCGTTCACCAGCAGCAGGTGGCTCAGTCCCAGTTCGGTGCGGAAGGCATCGCGCTGGATGACCCAGTGGTTGTTGGTGAACTTGAAGTCGCCGGCGCCGACCGGGCCGGCACAGGCCAGGCAGACATTCTCGACAGAAGAGAGCGGCTGGCCGATACGCTGCAGGTAATCGCGCACGGCGTCTTCCGGGCGCGGATAGTCGGCACAGGCCAGGACCTCGATGGATTCGAGGACTTCACCGCGCCACAGGGCGAAGCGGGCATTGGTGCCACCGATGTCGCCGACCAGGGCGAAACCGTTCGAGGCGGAGTGAGCTTTGTTGGAGTTCATTGCGGGCTCGGGCCTGGAAGTTGGGTGAAAGGGTGCGGCGCGGAATCATGCCAGCATAGGCCCGCGCCGAAAACGCCCCGCGCGATGGACAGGCAGTCCCTTCGCGCGGGGCGCTGCGACAGTCAGCTCGGACCGTTCAGTTCAGCCGTGAAGCTGCAGGCGCCCTGCTCCGCCGGACTGAAGGCATTGCGCATGAAGGCGAACAGCTCGCGGCCCATGCCCAGGTTATCAATGGCCGGAGTCTCGACGAGCGGACGCGCCTCCCATTCCGCCGCATCCACCAGCACGCGCAGTTCGCCGGTGGTGCCGTCGACGCGTACCACATCGCCGTCGCGCAGCTTTGCCAGCGGGCCGCCATTGAGCGCTTCCGGGGACACGTGGATCGCCGCCGGCACCTTGCCGGACGCGCCGGACATGCGCCCGTCGGTGACCAGCGCCACCTTGAAGCCGCGGTCCTGCAGCACGCCGAGGAACGGCGTGAGCTTGTGCAGCTCCGGCATGCCATTGGCCCGCGGGCCCTGGAAACGCACCACGGCCACCAGGTCGCGCTCCAGCTCGCCGGCCTTGAAGGCGGCGGCCAGGCTCGACTGGTCATGGAAGATGCGCACCGGCGCCTCGACGACCTGGTGTTCCACCGCAACGGCAGAGACCTTCATCACACCGCGGCCCAGGTTGCCCTCCATCAGGCGCAGGCCGCCCTCGGGCGAGAACGGCTTGTCGATGGGGCGCAGGATGTTCTCGTCCAGGCTCGCCGCCGGGCCTTCGCGCCAGACCAGCTTGCCGCCATCGAGGAAGGGTTCCTGGATATAACGACGCAGGCCCTTGCCGACCACGGTCTGCACGTCTTCGTGCAGCAGGCCGCCGTCGAGCAGCTGGCGGATCAGGAAGGACATGCCGCCCGCGGCCTGGAAGTGGTTGATGTCGGCCTGGCCGTTGGGATAGATGCGCGCCAGGGTCGGCACGATCTCGGAGAGGTCGGCCATGTCCTGCCAGGTCAGCTGGATGCCGGCCGCCTGGGCGATGGCGAGCAGGTGCAGGGTGTGGTTGGTGGAGCCGCCGGTGGCCAGCAGCGCCACCACCGAGTTGACCATGGCCTTCTCGTCGACGATCTCCGCCATGGGCACGAACTGGCCGTTCTCCGGCGTCAGGCGCGCAGCCTGGCGGGCGGCTTCGCGGGTCAACTCGTCGCGCAGCGGGGTATTCGGGTTGACGAAGGAAGCGCCCGGCAGGTGCAGGCCCATCACTTCCACCAGCAACTGGTTGGTGTTGGCGGTGCCATAGAAGGTGCAGGTGCCCGGCGCGTGGTAGGAGGCCATTTCCGAAGCCAGCAGCTCCTCGCGGGTGGCCTTGCCCTCGGCGAACAGCTGGCGCACTGCGGCCTTCTCCTTGTTGGAGATACCGGTAGGCATGGGGCCGGCGGGCACGAACACCACCGGCAGGTGGCCGAAACGCAGCGAGCCGATCAGCAGGCCGGGGACGATCTTGTCGCACACGCCCAGGCACAGCGCGGCATCGAACATGTTGTGCGACAGCGCGATGGCGGTGCCCATGGCGATCACGTCGCGGCTGGCCAGGGACAGTTCCATGCCCGGTTCGCCCTGGGTGACGCCATCGCACATGGCCGGCACGCCGCCGGCGAACTGGCCGACCGAACCGATCTGCCGCAGGGCGTCCTTGATCAGCTCGGGGAAGCGCTCCAGCGGCTGGTGCGCGGAGAGCATGTCGTTGTAGGCGGAGACGATGGCGACGTTGGCCTGGTTCATCAGCCGCAGCGCCTGTTTGTCGGAATCACCACAGGCCGCAACGCCGTGGGCGAGGTTGCCGCAGGGCAGCGTGCCGCGGTGCGGGCCCTTGGTGGCGGCAGCCTTGACCAGGTCGAGGTAGCGCTGTCGCGTGGCCGCGCTGCGGGCCTGGATACGCTGGGTGACTTCAAGCACACGAGGGTGCATGGCAGCATTCTCCTACAGACTATCAGTTGTTGTTTTTACAACATAATTGTTTATTCCAAGGCGTTTACTTTTCAACGACGTGGAAATTTAATGGTTTTTACCACAACAAAAGAAAAGAGACGACCTCAATGACTATACGCCTGGCAATCAACGGATTTGGCCGCATCGGTCGGAACGTGCTCCGCGCGCTCTACTCGGGCGGCTATCGCCAGCACCTGCAAGTGGTGGCGATCAACGACCTTGGCGACGCCGCGATCAACGCCCATCTGCTGCAGTTCGACAGCGTGCATGGACGTTTTCCCGGCCAGGTCGAGCATGACGCCGAAAGTCTCAGGGTAGAGGGCGACGTGATTGCCGTCACGGCCATCCGCGATCCGGCGCAGCTGCCGTGGAAGGCGCTGGCGGTGGATATCGTGCTCGAATGCACCGGCCACTTCACCTCTCGCGACAAGGCTGCCGCGCACCTGCAGGCCGGCGCGCGCCAGGTACTGATATCGGCGCCGGGCCAGGGTGTCGACGCCACGGTGGTCTTCGGCGTCAACGAAGGCATCCTGCGCGCCGAACACCAGATCGTCTCCAACGCCTCCTGCACGACCAACTGCCTGGCGCCGGTGGCCCAGGTGCTGCACCGCGAACTGGGCATCGAGCACGGCCTGATGACCACCATCCACGCCTACACCAACGACCAGAGCCTCTCCGACGTCTACCACAGCGACCCGTACCGGGCGCGTTCGGCCACCCAGTCGATGATCCCGACCAGGACCGGCGCCGCCGAAGCGGTGGGCCTGGTGCTGCCGGAACTGGCCGGCAAGCTGACGGGGCTGGCGGTGCGGGTTCCCGTCATTAACATTTCGCTGGTGGACCTCACGGTGCAGGTCGGCCGCGATACCAGCGCGCAGGAAATCAACGAGTTGATGGAGCGTGCCAGCGAGCTTTCGCCGATCCTCGGCTTCAACCGCCTGCCGCTGGTCTCGGTGGACTTCAATCACGATCCTCGCTCGGCCATCTTCGATGCCAGCCATACGCGGGTGAATGGGCGGCTGGTGAAGGTGATGGCCTGGTACGACAACGAGTGGGGGTTTTCCAATCGGATGCTGGATACGGCGCGGGTGATGGTTGCCTCACGGGGGTAAACGGTACCGGCTGCCCGCAAGAGCCCCTCACCCCAGCCCTCTCCCAGAGGGAGAGGGAGCCGATTGTTCCGGCTGGCGCCATTGGCTCTCCCTGCGCCAAACGGTCCCCTCTCCCTCTGGAGCGGGGCGCGCAGCCAGGGTCAGGGTGAGGGAAAGGCGGGGCACAGAGCTGCCAGGTTGGCCTGTTCAGCGATACAGCCGCTTCCCCTGTGCCTCCAGCACCAGCAGGCGCATGTCGGCCTCGGCCCGGATCGCTTCCTGGCCGAGATGATCGACGCGCTTCCACGCCTTGATCTCCTCGCGGCTGCGGCCACAGCCCAGGCAGATACCTTCTTCGAACTCGCAGACCTTGATGCACGGACTCTTCACGGACTTCCTCGTGGTTTCGGCTGGATGAATGTCAGTGGGTCTCTACTAATGGACACCCGCGCGGCGCCAAGGTCCAACTCGATTTCCCCATCGGCGCCATCGACCCTGGCAATCGAAGGGTGCGCACCTTGCTAGAATCCGCCGTCCACGCTGCCCGACCTCGCCCATGCTCGCCCTCAAGCTCACCCTCGTGCCGCTGTTCCTGTTGCTGGTCTCGCTCTCCGGGCGCTGGTGGGGCCCGGCCGTGGCCGGCTGCCTGGCCGCCCTGCCCGCCATCGCGGGGCCGATCCTCTACCTGATCACCGTGGAGCATGGCCGCGACTTCGGTGCCCACGCCGCGCTGCTCGCACTGGCCGCGATCTTCGCCGCTGAGGCGTTCAACTTCGCCTATGCCTGGATCTGTCGTCGCCATGGATGGCTGCTGGCATTGACCGGCGCCATGCTCGCCTGGCTGGTGGCCGGCTGGGCTCTGACCCAACTGCCCGCCTCGCCCGTATGGGCGTTGCTCGCTGCGGCCGTGGGCGCGTTGACCAGTCAGCTGTGCATGCCCCGTGCCGAGCTGAGCGCCGCCGTCGCTCCACTGCGCCGCTTCGAGCTGGGCCTGCGCATGCTCGCCGGCGCGCTGCTGACGCTGGCCGTCACCGCCCTCGCCGGCTGGGCCGGCCCCAGCTGGAGTGGCTTGCTGGCGGTGTTCCCGCTGCTCTCCATCGTGCTTTGCGTGTCGTCCCAGCGGCTGCACGGGCCGGGGTTCGTCATTGCCCTGCTGCGCGGCATGGTCACCGGGCGACCGGCTTTCGCGGCTTTCTGCCTGTGCCTGGCGCTGCGTTTGCCAGGCAATGACATCCTGCCCAGCTTTGCCGAGGCGGCACTGCTGGCCGTTCTGCTACAGGGCACAGTGCGCTGGCTGATCGGCGTGCGATCGCGACGGCTCGCCAAAGCCGCCTGACAAAGAAAAACGCCACGGCTGAACCAGCCGTGGCGTTTTCGTCTGCAGCAGCGGGTAACGCTTAGAGCAGCGTGAAGCTCTGTTCCTTCACGTTGTCCGAATCCAGGCCGACGTAGACCTTGAACTCGCCCGGCTCCGAGGCATAGCGCAGCTGGCTGTCGTAGAAGCGCAGGTCTTCCTCGCGGATCGGGAACTGCACCACCTTCGACTCGCCCGGCTGCAGCAGGATCTTCTCGAAGCCCTTGAGCTCCTTGACCGGACGACTGATGGACGCGGCGACGTCGCGCAGGTAGAGCTGCACGGTGGTTTCGCCGGCGACCTTGCCGGTGTTCTTCACGGTGACGCTGGCGGTCAGCTGGTCGCCCTTCTTCAGCTTGCTGCCCGACAGCTTCACGTCGGAGACGCTGAAGTCGGTGTAGCTCAAGCCGTAGCCGAACGGGTACAGCGGGCCGTTCTCCGAGTCGAAGTAGCGCGAGGTGTACTTGTTCGGGTGCTCGTGGTCGAACGGGCGGCCGGTGTTCAGGTGGTTGTAGTAGATCGGCACCTGGCCCACCGAGCGCGGGAAGGTCATGGTCAGCTTGCCCGACGGGTTGTAGTCGCCGAACAGCACGTCGGCGATGGCGTTGCCGCCTTCGGTGCCGCTGAACCAGGTTTCCAGCACGGCGTCGGCGTTGGCGCTTTCCCAGCGCAGGTCCATCGGCCGGCCGTTCATCAGCACCAGCACCAGCGGTTTGCCGGTGGCCTTGAGGGCCTTGAGCAGCTCGATCTGGCTTTGCGCGATGTGCAGGTTGGTCTTGCTCGACGCCTCGTGGGCCATGCCCTGGGATTCGCCGACCACGGCCACCACCACGTCAGCCTGCTTCGCCTTCTCGACGGCTTCGTCGATCATGGCCTTCGGGCTGCGCGGGTCGACCTTCACGTCGTCGCTGTACTCGTTGAGGTATTTGACGATCTCCGGATCGTCGGTGACGTTGGCGCCCTTGGCGTAGAGCAGCGCGGCGTGGCCACGGGTGGCGGCGCCCATGCCCTCGAGCACGGTCACGGCCTGGAAGGCCTTGCCGGCGGCGGACCAGCTGCCCATCACGTCGCGCTTGCTGTCGGCCAGCGGGCCGATCAGCGCGATCACGCCATCGCGCTTGAGCGGCAGCACGCCACCCTCGTTTTTCAGCAGGACCATGCCCTTGCGCGCGATCTCGCGGGCGTCGGCGCGGTGCAGGCGCTCTTCGGCATCGGTATCCACCGGGTCCTTGCCCTGCAGGTAACGGTACGGGTCCTGGAACAGGCCCATGTCCCACTTGGCGGCGAGCACGTCGCGGCAGGCACGGTCGATCTCGTCCTGACTGATCAGCCCGGCCTTGAGCAGCTCGGGCATGTGCTTGCCGTAGAGGTCGTCGTTCATGTTCATTTCGACGCCGGCGTTGATCGCTGCCTGGGTGGCGTCGCGCTCGGTGGCGGCCACGCCGTGCTTGATCAGCTCCAGCACCGCGCCGTGGTCGCTCAGGGTCAGGCCCTTGTAGCCCCACTGCTTGCGCAGCAGGTCCTGCAGCAGCCAGGTGTTGGCGGTGGCCGGCACGCCGTTGATGCTGTTGAGCGAGACCATTACCGCGCCGGCGCCGGCATCGATGGCCGCGCGGTAAGGCGGCAGGTAGTCCTGGAACATGCGCTGCGGGCTCATGTCCACGGTGTTGTAGTCGCGGCCGCCTTCGCCGGCGCCGTACAGGGCGAAGTGCTTGACCCCGGCCATGATGGTTTCCGGCTGGTTCAGGCCCTTGCCCTGGTAGCCCTTGACCACTGCGGCGGCGACCTTGCTGGTCAGCCAGGCGTCTTCGCCGAAGCCTTCGGAAACACGGCCCCAGCGTGGATCGCGGGCGATGTCGACGGTGGGCGAATAGGTCAGGTTGAGGCCATCGGCGCTGGCCTCGATGGCCGAGACGCGGGCGCTGCGTTCAATGGCCGCCAGGTCCCAGCTTGCCGCCAGCCCCAGGCCGATGGGGAATACGGTGCGGTGGCCGTGAACCACGTCGTAGGCAAAGAACAGCGGAATCTTCAGGCGGCTCTTCATGGCCGCGTCCTGCAGGTCACGGATGCCCGGACGGACCACGGTGTTGAACACTGCGCCGGTGGTGCCCTCGGCGATTTCCTTCAGCAGTACCGGCTTGGGATGGTCCGGCCCGACGCTGACCAGGCGCAGCTGGCCGATCTTCTCTTCCAGTGTCATGCGCTGCATCAGGCTGTCGATGAAAGCGTCCTTCGACTGGCCGGCGAGCGGTACGGCAGGAGCATCGGCAGGCGCCTGGGCGGCGGAAAGCGAAGCGCTGGTCAGGCCCAGCAGGAGGCCGAGCCAGCAGATACGGCTGATTGGAGTTCTTTTCATATGGGTACTCAGCAGCCTGCGCGAAGCGCCGGGCCACTGTGGAATGTTGTTAGAGGGGCATCGAACAGGTGGGATTCCGGCGACTCCCCCGGGTGTAGTCGCCAGCGCCTTTCGAACGCGGCACATAAGGTCGTCGCGCCGAGGGCGGAAGTCAATCACCGAACGGCTGGAAAACGCCGGTGAATGGGTCTCAATGGTCGCGATTGAGCCGGTTGAATTCCATTTCCTCGCGCATGGCTTCGCGCAGGGCGCGTTCCTCGTCCCACTCTTCTTCCGGCGCAGGGGCCGGCGGCTGGGGCGCCGGTTCCGGCTGCGCAGCGGGCTCGGCCGGCGCACCGGGTTCGGCGGCACCTGCAGCCTCGGCGTCGGACGCGACTTCGGGCAGGCCGTGGACGCCGCTGAAATCGGCATCCACGCCGCTGTCTTCGTCGTCACTCGGCGGAAGGTCGATGAGGTCGTCGAAGTCGGTCTTCAGGCCCTGCTCCATCTCGTCCAGCTCGGCGAGCAGGCTGCGGAAGCTGGTTTCTTCCTTCGGTTCTTCCGGCGGCGCGGGCTCCGGCTCCTCGCCGGCATCGCGCACGGCCTGGTCGGCCAGTGCCTGCAGGGACGGCGGGATGTAGTCCTCGTCGTACTCCTCGGGGCCGGGCAGGCTGACGGTGGGCGCCATGTCCTCGAGGATCGGCTGCGGCTCGGGCTCCATCAGCTTCAGCTCGGCCAGCGGCGGCAACTCCTCCAGGCTCTTCAGGTTGAAGTAGTCGAGGAAGGTCCGGGTGGTGGCGAGCATGGCCGGGCGGCCGGGGACTTCACGGTAGCCGACGATGCGGATCCACTCGCGCTCCATCAGCGTCTTGACGATCTGGGTGTTCACCGCGACGCCACGGATTTCCTCGATCTCGCCACGGGTGATGGGCTGGCGGTAGGCAATCAACGCCAAGGTTTCCAGCAACGCTCGGGAATAGCGCTGCGGGCGCTCTTCCCACAGACGGCCAACCCAGGAGGCGAACTTCTCGCGCACCTGCAGACGGTAGCCGGTGGCAACTTCCTTGAGCTCGAAGGCCCGCCCGGAACAGGACAGGCTCAGCACCGCCAGTGCATCGCGGAACTGCTGCGGCTCCGGGCGTTCCGCCTCCTCGAACAACTCGCCGAGGCGCTCCAGCGACATGGGCTTGCCGGCAGCCAGGAGGATGCCTTCGAGCAGGGTCGCCAGTTCTTGCGGGTCGGAGAGATTCATCGGGAAGCTCGGGTCAGGTGGTAAGGATTGGCCGTTCAGGCGGGAAAGCTACTCAAAGCGCGGCGCCAGGGCAACGCTGGCGGATCAGAGCGGCTCTTCGTCGGGCTCTGCGTCCGTCTCGGCGCCTTCATCGAAGTGGCCATCCTCGAAGGTCAGTTCGACCGGCGGTTCCTCGCGGGGCTCGAAGACGTCCTCATCGCCCTCCTCCAGCACTTCCTCGACAGGCACGGCGCCTTCCTGCACTTCCGTACGGGCGCGGACGTGGATGGGCGCGAAGGCCTCGTTCTGTACCAGCTCCACCAGCTGTTCCTTGACCAGCTCGAGCACCGCCATGAAGGTCACCACCACGCCCAGCTTGCCTTCCTCGACACGGAACAGCGTGATGAAGGGGACGAAACCCTCGCCCTTCAGGCGCTCGAGGATCTCGCTCATGCGCTCGCGGGTGGAGAGCATTTCGCGGGTGACCTGGTGGCTTTCGAACAGGTCGGCGCGGCGCAGCACCTCGGCCATGCACAGCATCAGCTCCTGCATGTCCACGTCCGGCAGCAGCCGGCGCGCCCGCGCATCCGGCGCGGCGATGGTCGGCACCACGTAGTCGCGACCCAGGCGCGGCAGTTCGTCGAGGTCCTCGGCGGCCTTCTTGAAGCGCTCGTACTCCTGCAGGCGGCGGATCAGCTCGGCGCGCGGGTCGTCCTCGTCTTCCTCGGCCTCGGCCGAGCGCGGCAGCAGCATGCGCGACTTGATCTCGGCGAGCATGGCGGCCATTACCAGGTACTCGGCGGCCAGCTCCAGGCGCACCGACTTCATCAGCTCGACGTAGCCCATGTACTGGCGGGTGATCTCCGCCACGGGGATATCGAGGATGTTGATGTTCTGCTTGCGGATCAGGTAGAGCAGCAGGTCGAGCGGACCCTCGAAGGCTTCGAGGAAGACCTCCAGGGCGTCCGGCGGGATGTACAGGTCCTGCGGCATCTCCGTCAGGGCCTCGCCGTAGACGAGCGCCAGCTGCACCGGCACCTGGTATTCAGGGGCGGCGGCAGGGGCTTCCGGCTCGGTCAGGTCACTCATCGGCCACTCGTCAGGCTCAGGGTTGGAAGACGGCATTATCCCTGCTTTTGCCGGCGGCGCGAGGGGCTTTTGGCGGATTCGCAGCGCACTCGGCACACCTGTGCGTAGGAGCAACTGTCTTCTTCTGCGAGTCCGTGCTCGGGGGTTCCTCCCTCTCCCCAGCCCTCTCCCTGAAGGGAGAGGGAGCCGTCCGTCCCGGCTGATGCCATGGTTTCATCCTACTCCGAACGGTCCCCTCTCCCCCTGGGAGAGGGTTAGGGTGAGGGCTGATCCGAGTACAGGACTGTCGGGTAGGAGCGACTCTGTCCGCGATCGTTTTCCRGCGGCTCCGAGCCGGCCGGCGGCACATGGCGGACGGAGTCCGCTTACGCAGTCGGCAAGACCGCGTGCTCAGCGGTACGACAGCCCCATGGCATGCCGCACCTCCACCAGGGTCTCCCGCGCCGCCTCACGGGCGCGCTCGGCGCCTTCGGCGAGGATGCTGCGCACCAGTTCGGGGTTGTCCTCGTAGTCCAGCGCGCGCTCCTGGATCGGCGCCAGCTCCTGGAGGATCGACTCGATCAGCGGCCGCTTGCAGTCCAGGCAGCCGATCCCGGCGCTGCGGCAGCCTTCCTGCACCCACTGGCGGCAGCCGTCGTCGGAATAGATCAGGTGCCACTGCCACACCGGGCAGCGTTCCGGATCGCCCGGATCGCGACGGTGCACGCGCGCAGGGTCCGTGGGCATGCGCGCGATCTTTTCCTCGATCACGGCCGGGCTGTCGCGCAGGGCAATGGTGTTGTGGTGCGACTTGGACATCTTCTGCCCGTCCAGCCCCGGCATCTTCGGTGCGTGGCTGGTCAGGGTGTGCGGCTCGGGCAGCAGCATGCGGCTGCTGCCTTCGAGGTAGCCGAACAGCCGGTCGCGGTCCCCCAGGGTCAGGCTCTGCTGCTCCATCAGCAGCGCGCGGGCGGTTTCCAGCGCTTCGGCGTCGCCCTGCTCCTGCCAGGCCCGGCGCAGGCTGGCGTACAGCTTGCCGGTCTTCTTGCCCAGGCGGGCGATGGCAGTCTGCGCACGGTCTTCGAAGTCCACCTCGCCGCCGTACAGGTGGTTGAAGCGGCGGGCGATCTCGCGGGTGAATTCGACATGGGCGAACTGGTCGGAGCCCACCGGCACCAGGCCTGCGCGGTAGATCAGGATATCCGCGGCCTGCAGCAGCGGGTAGCCGAGGAAGCCGAAGGTGGAGAGGTCCTTGTGGACCAGTTTCTCCTGCAGTTCCTTGTAGGTGGGCACACGCTCCAGCCAGGACAGCGGGCAGATCATCGACAGCAGCAGGTGCAACTCGGCGTGCTCGGGGACCTGGGACTGGATGAACAGCGTCGCCGCGCTGGGGCTGACGCCCACCGCCAGCCAGTCGATGGCCATGTCGCGCACGTGCTGGCGGATGCTGGCGGTCTCGTCGTACTCGGTGGTCAATGCATGCCAGTCGACGATGGAGAAGTAACACTCGTATTCGTGCTGGAGTTTCACCCAGTTCTGCAGCACGCCGTGGTAATGCCCCAGGTGCAGGCGCCCGGTGGGGCGCATGCCGGACAGCACGCGGCGCAGGGATTCGACGCTGGTCAAGCGGTCAACCTCGCGGGTTCGGCGATGGAACGAGGGAGTATAGCCAGCACGCCGGGCGTGTTCAGGCGTTGACCATGAAGGGTTCCGGATCGCCGCAGCCGACGCGTACCACCGCCGGGTCTTCGTCGGTGAGGGCGATCACGGTGGAAGCTTCGCCGCCGCCGAAACCACCATCGATGATCAGGTCGACCAGGTGTTCCAGCTGGTCGCGCATCTCGTAGGGGTCGTTCAGTGGCTCCGTCTCCCCCGGCAGGATCAGGCTCACGCTCATCAGCGGCTCACCCAGCTCCTCCAGCAGCGCCAGGGCGATCGGGCAGGCCGGCACCCGCAGGCCAATGGTGCGGCGCTTGGGGTGCAGCAACATGCGCGGCACTTCGCGAGTGGCGTTGAGGATGAAGGTATAGGGGCCGGGTGTATGCGCCTTGAGCAAGCGGAACAGGCGCGTGTCGACCTTGGCGTAGAGGCCGAGCTCCGACAGGTCACGGCAGACCAGGGTGAAGTTGTGCTTGTCGTCCAGCCGGCGGATGTGGCGGATGCGCTCCACCGCGGCCTTCTCGCCGATGCGACAACCCAACGCATAGGACGAGTCGGTGGGATAGGCGATCACTCCCCCCTGGCGGACGATCTCCACGGCCTGCTTGATCAGGCGCGCCTGGGGATTTTCCGGGTGGATCTGAAAGAACTGGCTCATGGAGTCTCCTCGATCCCGATAGCGTTCTCGGCACTGGCGAAGCGCGGCCAGAGTGGCGGCAGGTCCTCCGGCACGCTGCGGTACAGCCCCAGCTCCGACCAATCACTGGGACCGTGGAAGTCGCTGCCAGCCGTGACCATCAGGCCGAACTCGCGGACCAGGATGCTCAATACGCCGACCTGCTCGGCCGGCTGCGGGCCGTTACAGACTTCCAGCGCATGGCCGCCGGCGGCGATGAAATCCGCCACCAGCTTGCGCCGCTTGGTGCGGGTGAAATCGTACTGGTAGGGGTGCGCGAGGCTGACCCAGGCGCCGGCCGCGCGCAGGGTGCCGACGGCGTCGGCGAGGCTCGGCCAGTGCTGCTTGACGTCGCCCAGCTTGCCGGCGCCCAGCCACTTGCGGAAGGCTTCGGCGCGGTCCTTGACATGGCCCTGGCGCAGCAGGAACTCGGCGAAGTGCGGGCGTGCCGGCGCGTTTTCGCTGTCGCCCAGCTCCGCCTGGATCGCCCGCGCGCCCTCGAAGGCTCCGGGCATGCCCTTGGCTTCCAGGCGCCGGCCGATCTCCTCGGCACGGCTCCAGCGGGCGCGGTGCAGGTCGCCCAGCGCCTTCACCAGCGGCTCGGCCGTCGCGTCGAAGCCATAGCCCAGCACATGAATGGTCGCCCCACCCCAGGTGCAGGAGACCTCGACGCCATCCACCAGCTCCATGCCCAGCGCCTCTGCAGCGCGGCGCGCCTCGGGCAGGCCGTCGAGGGTGTCGTGGTCGGTCAGCGCCAGCACGCGCACGCCGCGCCCGTGGGCACGCTCGACCAGGGCGGTCGGGCTGAGCTGTCCGTCGGACGCGGTGCTGTGGCAGTGCAGGTCGACTCGCATGCGGTTTCCTGGGGACGAGGGGATAACTTTCTGTATAGACGCTTCTGTGCCAACGCTCCCGCGGCAACGGCTTGAAACCATGATCTGACGCAGCGTTGGGCGGATGGCCCTTTCAGTTCACCCGCAGGTTGGTATTATGCCGGCTCTACTGGGCTCTGGCTGCCGTAATGAAGCAATTCATCGATTTCATTCCCCTCATCCTCTTCTTCATCGTCTACAAGCTCGACCCGCGCAACGTCGAACTCGCCGGCCAGAGCTTCTCGGTCGGGGGAATCTACAGCGCCACGGCCGTGCTGATCGCCACCTCCGTGGTGGTCTACGGCGCCCTGCTGATCAAGCAGCGCCGATTGGACAAAGGCCAGTGGGTGACGCTCGCCGCCTGCCTGGTGTTCGGCGGCATGACCCTGGCCTTCCACAGCGAAACCTTCCTCAAATGGAAGGCACCGGTGGTGAACTGGCTGTTCGCCCTGGCCTTCGCCGGCAGCCACTTCATCGGCGACCGCCCGCTGATCCAGCGCATCATGGGCCATGCGGTCAACCTGACCGACGCCCTCTGGGCGAAGCTGAACATCGCCTGGGTGCTGTTCTTCCTGATCTGCGGCTGTGTCCAGCTGTTCGTCGCCTTCACCTTCCAGAGCATCTGGGTGGACTTCAAGGTGTTCGGCAGCCTGGGCATGACCCTGCTGTTCCTGATCGGCCAGGGCGTGTTCCTGGCCCGCCACATGCACGATGAACCTACCGGCGAAAAACCCAAGGACTGACATGCTCTACGCGATCATTGCCCGTGACATCACCGCCTCCCAAGAACGCCGCCTGGCCGCGCGCCCCGCGCACATCGCCCGCCTGGAGCAACTGAAGGAAGAGGGCCGCCTGGTCCTGGCCGGCCCGCACCCGGCCATCGACAGCAACGACCCGGGCGCCGCCGGCTTCACCGGCAGCCTGATCGTCGCCGAATTCGACTCCCTGGCCGCCGCGCAAGCCTGGGCCGACGCCGACCCGTACCGCGCCGCTGGCGTCTACGCTGAAGTCGTGGTCAAGCCATTCAAGAAAGTCCTGCCGTAACGACGCCCCATCGTTGCAGCCCCAGGGCAGGGACGCCGGGGATGCGCAGTCGTATCCGCCGGCCCATCCGGGCAGGCGCCGTATCATCGAACAAGGAGTCCCGATGTATCGTCTGCCCTTGCTGCTCTGCCTCGCCCTGCCCCCCGCCGCCCTGGCCGAAGAGCCCGCCACGGAACCACCGGCACCGGCACTGTCCAATACTCAGCCCGCCGCCCTGCCCGACAATGCCCCCAGTACCGAGGCCAATGCCGAGCAGGAAACCGCTGAACGCCTGAAGGAACTGGAAAGCCGCCTCGCCGAAAGCGAGCAGCAGCGCCAGGTTCTGGCCACACAATTGGCCAACCCGGACAATAGCCAGGACGAAGCTCAGATCGTCGGTCTGCGCCAGGAGAACCAGCGCCTGAAACTGCAATTGCGCGAAGCGCAGGCCAACCAGCCGCCGCGCCTGTTAACCGAGCAGCAGACCTGGTACGTCGCCGGCGCCGGCACGGCCCTGCTGGCCTTCATCCTCGGTGCACTGGCCCGCGGCAGGCGCCGCCAGCGCCGCGAATGGATCAACTGAAAGATGTCCCTGCATGAGTGAATTGCTGCTGATCGACGACGATGTCGAACTCTGCGAACTGCTGAGCACCTGGCTGACCCAGGAAGGCTTCAGCATCCGCGCCGCCCATGATGGCGCGCAGGCCCGTGCTGCACTCGGCAGCCGAGCGCCGGACGCGGTCGTGCTCGACGTCATGCTGCCCGACGGCAGCGGCCTGGAGCTGCTCAAGTCGCTGCGCAGCGACCACCCGGACCTGCCGGTGCTGATGCTCTCCGCCCGAGGCGAGCCGCTGGACCGTATCCTCGGCCTGGAACTGGGAGCCGACGACTACCTGGCCAAGCCCTGCGACCCGCGCGAACTGACCGCCCGCCTGCGCGCCGTGCTACGCCGCAGCCACCCGGCGCAACCCGCCGCGCAACTGGAACTGGGCGACCTGGCGCTGAACCTGTCGCGCGGCGTGGTCAGCATCGGCCCCGAAGAGATCAGCCTGACCCTCTCCGAGAGCCGCATCCTCGAAGCCCTGCTGCGCCAACCGGGCGAGCCACTGGACAAGCAGGCCCTGGCGCAGCTCGCGCTGGGCCGCAAGCTGACGCTGTACGACCGCAGCCTGGACATGCACGTCAGCAACCTGCGCAAGAAGCTCGGCGGCCACCCCGACGGCCGCCCGCGCATCCTCGCTCTGCGCGGGCGCGGCTACTTCTACGCGCCCTGAACCCTCCGTACTGCTGGCCCGGGCCGCTCTGGCCCGGGCTTTCGTAAAGATTCCAGCAGGGCCTCACCTAATCTTTACCGAAGCTTTACGTGGGCCTGACCGCCCTTGACCTTGCCGACCCTAGACTGGGCTCATCCGGTAACGACCGGCCCCTGAAAGGAGAAACACCATGCGCAAGACCCTGACCGCCCTGCTGATCGCCGCCGCCCTGCCGACCGTCGCGCTGGCGGCCACTCCCGCGCCGACCGACGCTCCGCCGCCGGCCCCGTTCATGAAAGACCATGGCCCCGGCAAGCACGGTGGCGAACGCGGCGGTGCGTTCCGCGAACTGAACCTGACCCAGGACCAGCGCCAGCAAGTCGGCAAGGTGATGGGCGACTCGATGAAGGATCGCCGCGCGATCACCGAGAAATACTGGAACAAGCTGCCCGAAGCCGATCGCAAGGCCATGCAGGAAGAGCTCAAGGCCAACCACGACAAGGCTGACGCCAGCATTCGCGGCATCCTCACTCCCGAGCAGCAGAAGAAGTTCGACGAGCTGAAGAAGCAGCGTGAACAGCGCAAGGCCGAATGGGCGGAATTCCAGACCTGGAAGGCCCAGAAGGACGGCGCCAAGACCAACTGATCGCTCCACGATGGGCAGGCGCCGGGTTATGCCCGGCGTCTTGCCGTGAGCCCTGACAACGGATAGACCATGCGGCTGAACAGGAAGACCATGCGTTCACTCTTCTGGCGGATCCTCGCCGCCTTCTGGCTCGCCCTGCTGCTGGTGGCCGGACTGTCCATCCTGCTGGGCCGCGCGCTGAACCAGGACACCTGGGTCATCGCCCGCTATCCGGGGCTGCACGACATCGCCAAGCAATGGACCCTGCTCTACGAAACACAAGGCCCGGAAGCCGCACAGCAATTGCTGGAAAGCCGGCGCAAGGACTACGAACTCTCGGTGCAGGTGCTCGACGAGACCGGCCAGCGCCTGGTCAACGGCACCTACCTGCCGCGCCCGCCGCGTCCGCGAGACAACCATTTCGACCGCGAGAACCTGCCGCGCTTCCCCTGGCGCCAGCTGAGCCAGGAATACACCAGCAGCCGCACCGACCAGACCTACCTGTTCATCTACCGCATTCCACACCCGACCCTGCAGGCCTGGCACCGCAGCAGCCTGCTCTGGCCGCTCAGCGCCCTGGGCATCGCTCTGGTGGTGCTGACTGTGTTCAGCCTGCTGCTGACCCTGTCCATCACCCGCCCGCTGAATCGCCTGCGCCGCGCCGTGCATGACCTCGGCCAGACCAGTTACCAACAGGACAGCCTCGCCCGCCTCTCTCGCCGTGGCGACGAACTGGGCGTGCTGGCCCGCGACTTCAACCGCATGGGCGCCCGCCTGCAAGGGCTGATCGGCAGCCAGCGCCAGCTGCTGCGCGATGTGTCCCACGAACTGCGTTCACCACTGGCGCGCCTGCGCATTGCCCTGGCCCTGGCCGAACGTGCCGGCCCCGAACAGCGCGCCGCCATGTGGCCACGCCTGGAACAGGAATGCGATCGCCTGGAAGCGCTGATCGGCGAAATCCTCGCCCTCGCCCGTCTCGACGCCGATCCCGGCCCCACCAGCCGCATCGACCTGCTGCCACTGTTCGAACGCCTGCGCAATGACGCGCAACTGCTCTACCCGGAACAGGACATCCAGCTCGACATCGCTGCGCAACTGGCCCTGGACGGCTGGCCGGACATGCTCGAACGCGCCCTCGACAACCTGCTGCGCAATGCCCTGCGATTCAACCCGGCGGACCAGCCGCTGGAAGTGCAGGCCCGGGTCGATGGCGATCGTGTGCGCATCAGCGTCCGCGACCACGGCCCCGGCGCCAGCGAGGAACACCTGACGCAACTGGGCGAACCTTTCTTCCGCGCTCCCAACCAGAGCAGCGCAGGCCATGGCCTGGGCCTGGCCATCGCCCGCCGCGCCATCGAGCGCCACCATGGACGACTGCGCCTGGCCAACCATCCCGACGGCGGATTCGTCGCCAGCATCGACTTGCCACTACGCCGCCAGGTCGGCTGAACCCTGCGCACTTTCGGAGAGCAACCATGAGCCTGACTGCCTTCGCTACCCCGATCCCCGCTCTGCAACAGCCACTGCCGCCGTCAGTCCTGCTGCGCAGCGAGCCCTGCGACGACCCGCAGTACCTGGTGCTGGCTGTAGAACTGGCACGTCACGCCGCGCGGTGGCGCACACGCTGGCCCGGCTTGCGCCTGAGCCTGCCGCAGAGTGGCACCTGGCCACTGGAAAGCTGGCCCGACGCGCTGGGCGAGGCCCTGGATTCGTTGCTGGAGGCGGCACTGGCGCGGCAACCGCACGCAGCGCTGAAACTCTCGCTCAGCTCCGCCCACGGAGAACTGCGCCTGGACCTGCACGGCCACGACCCGCAAGCGCGGGCCTGGCTGCCGGAGGCCCTGCCCCCGGCGCGGCGCCTGGCCGGCTGGCAGGGTGGCCACCTGTTCTGGCGCGCGCGCGACGGCGGCTGGAAGGTTCGCCTGGAACTGCCGCTCAGCCCCGCCAGGCGCTGACGAAGCCGGCCGGGTCCAGCGGCGCCGGGCGGCGCAGTTCGCCGACCGGCGTGCCGAGGTAGATGAAGCCGACGATGCGCTCATTCTCGGTCAGGCCGAGGCCCTCGCGCACCAGCGGGTCGAATGCCATGGCGCCCGTCCGCCACATCGCCCCCAATCCTTCGACATAGGCTGCCTGGACGATACCGTGGGCGGCACAGCCTGCGGCCAGCCACTGCTCGATTTCCGGCACCTTGGGGTGCTCCTGCAGGCGTGCCACGGCCACCACCAGCAAGGGCGCGCGCAGCGGCATGGCGCGAGCCTTGTCCAGCGCCTCGGGCTTGCCATCCGGCTCGCTCGCTGCCACGGCGCGGGCGAACAGTTCGCCCAGTTCCTTCCGCGCCTCGCCTTCCACGGTGATGAAACGCCAGGGGCGCAGTTGCCCATGATCCGGCGCGCGCAACGCCGAACGGAACAGGCGGTCCAGCTGCTCGGCGGACGGTGCCGGCTCGCTCAGGCGGGCGTGGGACACACGGTTGAGCAACGCGTCGAGAGCCTCCATGGGCTGCCTCCAGTCAAACTCGAAAACCGCCATTGTAGACGCAAGGGGTTCGCATTTGCTGAGGAAAGACAGCGCCTCAGGCCACCCGCTCCGGTGACAATGTCGGCAACACCGGTGGTGTCAGCGGCGGCAGCCCATAGGCGGCGCGGGCCGCGTCGCAGTTCGGGTTGTGAACGCCATCGGTCCAGGACGCTTCGAACTCCCGGCAGGTCGAGGAACGCTGCTCGTACAGGGTGCAGCGCACCCCGCAGCCGACATCGCCCAGCAGCGCCGTACAACGCGATGGACGCACCTCGGTGCCACGCATGGCAACCAGGTGCGGGCTGACCTGGACAACCTGGTCATCGGGGACGATACCGCCAGAAGAGCGGCACTCGCCAAAATAGAAGGACACACGAAAATGCGCGCAGCAGGCGCCGCAGCTCAAACACGGATTGTGAGTGGACATGGATTCGAATGCACTAGAGAAACCGGCGAGCGCCGGCGGGCGGAGACAGATTCTATCCATCCCGTTGCACTTGTGAAGAGGGGGATTTCACGCGGTTTACAGGCAGCAGGCGACAGGTAAAATGGCCGATTCCCATTGGTTTCAGACCTCAGCGCATGGCCCTGCCGACACTACGCACCCTCGGATTCATCATCGGCATCTTCGTGATCACGCTGGCGGTCGCCATGCTGGTTCCCATGGCCACACTGCTCTACTACGGCCGCGCCCACGAACTGCACCCCTTCATCTGGTCGGCGATCATCACCTTCACCTGCGGGCTTGGCATGGTCATCCCCGGCCGCCCGGAGCAGGTGCACCTGCGTCCGCGGGACATGTACATGCTCACCGTGTCGAGCTGGGTGATCGTCTGTTTCTTCTCCTCCCTGCCCTTCATGTTCGCCCGGCACATCAGCTTCACCGACGCAATCTTCGAGAGCATGTCCGGCATTACCGCCACCGGCTCGACCGTCCTCAGCGGGCTGGACAAGATGTCGCCGGGTATCCTCATCTGGCGCTCGCTGCTGCACTGGCTGGGCGGTATCGGCTTCATCGCCATGGCGGTGGCGATCCTGCCGATGCTGCGCATCGGTGGCATGCGCCTGTTCCAGACCGAATCCTCGGACCGCTCCGACAAGGTCATGCCGCGCTCGCACATGGTGGCCAAGTACATAGTCGGGGTTTACGTGGCCATCACCATCGCCGGCACGCTGGCCTTCTGGTGGGCCGGCATGGGCCTGTTCGACTCGCTCAACCACGCCATGTCGGCGATCTCCACCGGCGGTTTCTCCACCTCCGACCAGTCGCTGGCCAAGTGGCACCAGCCGGCGGTGCACTGGGTCGCGGTGGTGGTCATGATCCTGGGCAGCATTCCCTTCGTGCTGTACGTCTCCATGCTGCGTGGCAACCGCAAGGCGCTGATCCGCGACCACCAGGTCCACGGCTTCCTCGGCCTGCTGCTGGTCACCTGGCTGGTGATGGGCACCTGGTACTCGGTGACCTCCAGCCTGCCCTGGCTGGACGCATTCCGCATCGTCGCGGTGAACGTGACCTCGGTGGTCACCACCACCGGCTTCGCCCTGGGCGACTACAGCCTGTGGGGCCACTTCTCGATCATGCTGTTCTTCTACCTGGGCTTCATCGGCGGCTGCTCCGGCTCCACCGCCGGCGGCATCAAGATCTTCCGCTTCCAGGTGGCCTTCACCCTGCTGCGCGCCAGCCTCTACCAACTGATCCACCCGCGCGCGGTGATCAAGCAGAGCTACAACGGCCACCGCCTGGACGAGGAGATCGTGCGTTCGATCCTGACCTTCTCGTTCTTCTTCGGCGCCACCGTCGGTGCCCTGGCGCTGGGCCTGTCGTTCCTCGGCCTGGACTGGATGACCTCGCTGACCGGCGCGGCCAGCACCGTGGCCGGCGTCGGCCCGGGCATGGGGCCGATCATCGGCCCCTCGGGCAACTTCGCCTCGCTGCCGGATGCCGCCAAGTGGCTGCTCTGCGGCGGCATGCTGGCGGGCCGTCTGGAGATCATCACGGTGCTGGTGCTGTTCACCCCGGCGTTCTGGCGGCACTAGCAAATTTGCAGGATGAACACGCAGTAGGATGGCGTGGAGCGCAGCGATACCCATCAATCCCAGGCGCCGACTGCGCCAGGCTTCTGTAGGAGCGAGCTTGCTCGCGAACGCTTGGGCGCCGGTATCAAGCGGTTCGCGAGCAA
>NZ_MACM02000176.1:0-137532 GCF_001675465.2 Pseudomonas sp. AU12215 | reverse complement strand
GACCGWTCCRSCAGGAACAGCAGGTTGACCAGGAAACTCAGCAGGTAGGCGATCAGCCCGCGGCGATCACGCCAGAGGAAGTAGTTGAGCATGCCCTTGCTGCTCCAGCCCAGGTTGCGCGTGCCCTGGAAGACGATGCCGGTGATCCACCGAGACTTCTGCCGAATGGCGTGCTGCCAGGTGCGCGGGAAGTGTTCGCGTACGCAGATGACCTGTGAGAAGCGCCGGTCCATACCCGGCACCCAGGTGCTTTTCAGCGCCAGCTGCGGATCGGTGATGGAGTAGCGGGCGAAGATGCACTTCATGCCCTTCTGCTTGAGGCGGAAGCCGATGTCGTAGTCCTCGGTGAGACTCTGCACATCGAAGGCGATGCCGTCGCCGTCCTCCAGCAGCGCGGCGATGGCGCGGCGGCTGAAGCAGGTGCCGACACCGGCGCTGGGCACCTGACCGGTCAGCGCTTCGCGCACCGGCACATCCTTGCCGTGGTTCTCGGCGAATTCGTCGACATAGTGGCCGGCGGTGAAGCCGGTCCATTCCGGGGCGTAGGGGTAGACCGGGATCTGGATCAGGTCCTTGGCCGGCAGCAGGTAGTTGAACAGGCGCAACTCCAGCGGCGAGATCACGTCCTCGGCGTCATGCAGGATGAAGCCGGCGAACTCGATGCGGGCATCGGCCTCGAAGCGCAGGATGGCGTCGATGATGTTGTTCAGGCAGTCGGCCTTGCTGGTGGGGCCGGGGCGCGCGCAGACCACCTTGTGCACGTTGGGGTAATGCAGGCATACCGCGTCCACGTCCGCCTGGGTCTGTGGGTCGTTGGGGTAGGTGCCGACGAAGATCTGGTAGTTCTCGTAGTCCAGCGTCGAGGCCGCCAGGCGCGCCATTTCGCCCACCACGCCGACTTCGTTCCAGGCCGGGACCATGATCGCCAGCGGCTTTTCCGGCGCGGCGAACAGGCGTTCCTCGTCGGCCCGATCGAAGCGGTTGTAGATGCGGAAGCGCCGCACCAGCACCCGGCCCCAGTACACCAGGTCGATGAACAGGTCATCCAGACCGAGCAGGAACATCAGCGCGGCCAGGATGATCGCCAGGTACTTCAGGGCATAGAGAACGTAAGTGAGGATATCGACCAGTTCGAGGCTCATTCGAACTCGCTACGCGTGCGTGATTCACCGAACCAGGACAGCAGCCGGGCGACGATCTTCTCGCTGGCGTGGCCGTCGCCGTAAGGGCTGAACACCCGGCTCATCTGCTCATAGACGTCGTCGTCGCGCAGCAGGTGGCTGGCTTCGCTGACGATGCGGCCGGTGTTGGTCCCCACCAGCACCACGGTGCCACCCTCCAGCACGGCAGGGCGCTCGGTCACGCGGCGCAGCACCAGCAGCGGTTTGCCCAGTGCCGGGGCTTCTTCCTGGATGCCGCCCGAGTCGGTGAGGATGATGTAGGCGCGGTCCATCAGCCAGACGAAGTGCTGGTAGTCCTGCGGGGCGATCAGGTGGATGTTCGGCTTGTCCGAGAGCAGGCCGTAGACGGCGTTCTGCACCTGCGGGTTGAGGTGCACCGGGTAGACGAAGTCCACGTCGGGGAAGCGCTGGCCGAGCTCGGCCAGGGCCAGGCAGATGCGCTCGAAGCCCTTGCCGAAGTTTTCCCGACGGTGGCCGGTGATCAAGACCAGACGACGGTCGCCGGTGAACTTGGCCAGGGGCGAATCGGCGGCGGGCTTCCAATCGGTCTCGTGCAGGTGCTCGCGCATCCACAGCAGGGCGTCGATCACCGTGTTGCCGGTGACCTCGATCTGGTCGATGTTCACCCCTTCGCGCAGCAGGTTGTCGCGCGCGGCCTTGGTCGGCGGGAAGTGCAGGTCGGCGATCACCGCGGTGAGGCGGCGGTTGGCCTCTTCCGGCCACGGCTGGTGGATATTGCCGGTGCGCAGCCCTGCCTCGACGTGGCCCACCGGGATCTGCCGGTGAAAGGCGGTGAGGGCGGCGATGAAGCTGGTGGTGGTATCGCCGTGGACCAGCACGATGTCGGGGCGATGACGGTCATAGCTGTCATCCAGTTTGCCCATCATCTGCAGGGACAGGCTGTTCAGTGTCTGGCCCTGGGTCATGACGTCGAGGTCTTCGTCGACCTCCAGTTCGAAGGAGTTCAGCACTTGCTGTAGCATTTCGCGATGCTGGCCGGTGGAGCAGATGCGCAGTTCGATTTCCGGGGTACGGCGAAGGACGCGGGCGAGCGGGGCCATCTTGATGGCTTCCGGACGGGTGCCGAAAACCATGGTGACTTTGTACTTCATCAATTGCTCCTTGGGCGCACCCTTGTGAGGCCGCCTTCGGGTTCCAGGTGGGATTTTTCCAAGGGCAATGAAAGTCGCTCAACTCCGGGCTGTCCAGCGCCAACTGGTGATGCCAGTGATACAGGTCAGGTACATTGACCTTTTAAGGGCTTTTGTCGCTCGGCTGAAGGCCGCGTCGCCAGTGGGCTGGCGCCGGTTTGCCGGCAGCGTTGAGAAAAACTGTTGATGAATTTTTCGAAGAGGTGGGTCGCCGATGCTCAGCGCTGAACTGAAGGCGTTTCACCGCGTTGCCAAGCTGGGCAGCATCACCCAGGCGGCGAAAAAGCTCGGCCTCAGCCAGCCAACGGTGACTACCCAGATCCGCCACCTGGAAAGCCAGTACGCGGTGGAGCTGTTCTATCGCGGCGGCCGGCGCCTGACCCTGAGCGACGAGGGCGCGCGCCTGCTGCCGATGGTCGAGGCGCTGCTGCAGCAGGAAGCCGACATCGAGTTCTACCTGCGCAACTGCGGGCAGATGCAGGGCGCCCTGCGTATCGGCGCCACCTCTCCTTATTATGTGCTCGGGCTGATAAAGGACTTCCGCGAGCGCTTCCCGCAGATAGAAGTGTCGGTGGAGATCGGTAACTCCCAGCAGGTGCTCGAATCGCTCATCGAATGCCGGGTCGACCTGGCCGCCTCTTCGCAACAGGTGGATGATGCGCGCCTGACCCGCGTGGTGCTGGGCAGCGATCCGCTGGTGCTGGCTGTGCACCGCAGCCATCCGCTGGCGGCCATGCAGTCGGTGAACCTCGGCGAACTGCGCCAGCATTGCCTGCTGATGCGCGAGGCGGGTTCGACCACTCGCCAACTGACCGAGGCAATGTTGCAGCAGGCCGGAGTGGTACCCGCCTCGGTGCTGGAAATCGGCAGCCGTGAATCGATTCGCGAGGCGGTGATCCGCAACCTGGGCGTGAGCATCATTGCCCGCCAGGAAGTACCGGATAACCCCCAGCTGTGTGTACTGGAGATCAAGGGCGCGAGCCTGATCGACGAGTACCTGTATTGCCTGAAGGATCGGCGGCAGGCACGGTTGCCGAGCGCGTTCCTGGCGTTGGCGCAAGCGTAGGAACCTTTCGCTGGAGTGAGCCGGCTTGTTGCCGCGGGATGCGTCGAGCGGCAACGGCGGGAGGCGGGCGGCAAGGAAATCGGTTGCCGCTTTGCCGCCTTTTGCCGCTCCTTGCCGCCCTTGGTGGCTACTCAAGCCATTGAATATCAAGGAAATAGATGTTTGGCACGCACCTTGCTGAAGTGTTGGCAAGCCCACACCGGCAAACAGGTTCGCGACCATGAGCATCAGCTTCGACAAAGCCCTCGGCATCCACCAGCAAGCACTGAGCTTCCGCTCCCAGCGCGCTGAAGTGCTGGCCAACAACCTGGCCAACGCCGACACGCCCAACTACAAGGCGCGTGACCTGGACTTCGCCTCGGTGCTCGCGGCGCAGTCCGACAAGCTGAAGAACGGCACCTTCAGCACCGCCCTGACCAACGCTCGTCACATCGAGGCAGATGGCCTGGCCATGGGTGACGAATCGCTGAAGTACCGCATTCCGAACCAGCCCTCGATCGACCAGAACACCGTGGATGCGCAGATCGAGCAGGCCAACTATGCGGAGAACTCCGTGCAGTTCCAGGCCTCCTTCACCTTCCTCAACAGCAAGTTCAAAGGGCTGATGAACGCCCTGCGCGGAGAGTAATCATGTCCCTCGCCAGTGTCTTCAACATCGCCGGTACCGGCATGAGTGCCCAGACTACCCGTCTGAACACCACCGCTTCGAACCTTGCCAACGCCGAGAGCGTGTCCTCGAGCATCGATCAGACCTACCGTGCCCGCCATCCGGTGTTCTCGGCGATGCTCAACCAGGCGCAGGGCGGCAGCGACCAGGGTTCGCTGTTCGGCGAGACCGACCAGGCGGGTTCGGGCGTGCAGGTGCTGGGCGTGGTCGAGGACCAGAGCCCGCTGGTGCCGCGCTACGAGCCGAACCACCCGGCTGCCGACAAGGACGGTTACGTCTACTACCCGAATGTGAACGTGGTGCAGGAAATGGCCGACATGATCTCCGCCAGCCGTTCCTTCCAGAGCAACGCGGAAATGATGAATACCGCCAAGCAGATGATGCAGAAGGTCCTGACCCTGGGTCAGTAAGCGCAGAGGACGCCCCATGAGCATCAATACCGACAACAGCACGAGCTCGATCCTGTCTTCGCTGAACGCAGGCTCCAAGAACTCGTCGTCCACCACCGAGACCGGCACCAGTGCGCTGGGCAAGGACTCGTTCCTGCAACTGCTGGTCACCCAGCTGAACAACCAGAACCCGCTGGACCCGCAGGACAACACCGAGTTCGTCTCCCAGCTGGCGCAGTTCAGCAGCCTGGAGAGCATGCAGAACCTCGACACCACCCTGGGGACCTTCTACTCCTCGTTCCAGTCCTCGCAGGCCCTGCAGGCCTCGTCGCTGGTCGGCCGCTCGGTGATCGTCAATTCCAGCAAGGTGCAAGTCGACGACCCGTCCGCTGGCGTCAAGGGTTCGCTGGTGATGCCGTCCAAAGGCGATGGCGTGACGCTGAAAATCTATGACGACTCCGGTGATCTGGTGCGTACCGTCGACATGGGCAGCCAGAAGGCCGGCAACATCGACTTCACCTGGGATGGCAAGGACGACGGTGGCGAGCTGGTGAGTGCCGGTACCTACACCGTCAAGGCCACCGCGACCCTGGACGGCACCAGCACCGCCCTGACCACTTACCTGCCGGCCACGGTCAACAGCGTCACGCTGGGCCAGAACGGCGGGGAAATGACCCTGAACCTGGCGGGCATCGGCGCCGTTTCCGCCTCCAGCATTCAGACCATCGGAAAATAACGCCGCGTTTCGGCACAGGAGCAACACATGTCTTTCAACACCGCCCTGAGTGGACTCAACGCCGCGTCGATGGACCTGAACGTCACCGGCAACAACATCGCCAACGTCGGCACCACCGGCTTCAAGTCGTCGCGTACCGAGTTCGCCGACCTCTATGCCTCCTCGATGCTCGGCACCGGCCGCATCGCCGTGGGTAACGGGGTGGTCACCCAGTCCGTCTCGCAGCAGTTCACCCAGGGCAACCTGAGCACCACCGGGCGCAGCCTGGACCTGGCGGTGAGCGGCAACGGCTTCTTCATGACCAGCGACAACGGCAGCCGCGTCTATACCCGCAACGGTACCTTCAACACCGACGCCAGCGGTTATATCGTCGATGGCTCGGGCAACCGCCTGCAGGGCTACGGCGTCAACGCCAACGGCAACATCGTCAATGGCGTGATCACCGACCTGAAGGTCGATACCGCCAACCAGCCGCCGAGCCCGACTTCGAAGATCACCTCGACCCTGAGCCTGAACTCCAACGCCACCACGCCCAAGACCACGCCGTTCGATGCCACCGACTCGGACAGCTACAACTGGTCGACCTCCGTGGACATCTACGACTCCCAGGGCAACTCGCACACCATGACGAACTACTTCGTCAAGGACGCCGCCAACAACTGGAGCATGTACACCCTGGTCGACGGCCGTAACCCGCAGACGCCGACCAGCACTACGCCGCTGAGCAGCGACATCACCTTCAATAGCGCCGGCCAACTGACGGGCATCACCTCCACCGGCATGACCGTCAACGCCGACAAGACCATGACCCTGACGGGCTGGACGCCGGCAGCTGTCACCGACTCCACCACCAGCCCGGTGACCTGGGGCGCCAACGGTGCGGCGGGGGCGACCGGCGGCATCAGCATCGACCTGACCAAGACCACCCAGACCAACGGCTCCTTCGCCGTGACCGCGGTGACCCAGGACGGCTACGCCACCGGCCAGATGTCCGGCCTGTCGTTCGCCGAGGACGGCCAGATGTACGCCACCTACACCAACGGCCAGTCCAAGGTGATCGGCCAGGTGATTCTGGCCAACTTTGCCAACACTCAGGGTCTGACCCCGGTCGGCAATACCGGCTGGAAGCAGTCGCTGGCCTCGGGCGAGGCAGTGATCGGCACGCCGACCTCCGGCACCCTCGGCTCGGTGGGCTCGGGCACGCTGGAGGAATCCAACGTCGACCTGACGGCGCAGCTGGTGAACCTGATCGTCGCCCAGCGCAACTACCAGGCGAACGCCAAGACCGTACAGACCGAGAGCACCATTTCCGACACCATCATCAACCTGCGTTGATGAGGTCTGCCGGCAACGGTGCTCTCCGTCGGCAAATCGTCCTTTGCCGCAGGCGGCAGTCCTTCGCCGCCTGACGCTCATCGAGGCTCCTTCGGGAGCCTTTGTTTTTTGATAAATCCTTCTCTTTCAGCGTCTTGCGCTTGTTTTCAGCGTTCTGGCACAACCCTTGCTGAAGTCCCTCCAGCACCGCCGGGAATCCGACCCGGCACTGGAGGAATGCCTTGGACAGAATGCTGTATGTCGCCATGAGCGGAGCGAGCCAGAACACCCTGGCCATGCAGGCTCACGCCAACAACCTGGCGAACATTTCCACGAGCGGTTTTCGTCGCGACTTCGAACAGGCGCGCGCGATGCCGGTCTTCGGTGACAGCTTTCCGGCGCGCGTCTACGCCATGAGTGAGCGCCCGGCCACCGACTTCACCGCCGGCGCCCTGCAGGAAACCGGCCGTGACCTCGATGTCGCCGCCAAGGGCGACGCCTGGATCGCCGTGCAGGCGCCTGACGGCGGCGAAGCCTACGTGCGCACCGGCAGCCTGGAAATCGACGCCCTCGGCCAGCTGCGCACCGGCAATGGCATGCCGGTGATCGGCAATGGCGGGCCGATTGCCGTGCCGCCGGAAGAGAAGATCGAGATAGGCGACGACGGCACCATCACCGTCCGTGGTCTGGGCAACCAGCCCAATGCGCTGGCCACCGTCGACCGCATCAAGCTGGTCACTCCCGATCCCAAGCAGTTGGAGAAGGGCGCCGATGGCCTGATCCGCCTGAAGGCCGGGCAGCCCGCGCCGCAGGCCGATGCCAACGCCAGCCTGCAGTCCGGCGTGCTGGAAGCCAGCAACGTCAACGCCGTCGAAGAGATGACCTCGATCCTGGCGCTGTCCCGCCAGTTCGAACTGCACGTGAAGATGATGCGCACCGCCGAGGATGACTCCCAGGCCATGGCGCGTGTTTTGCAATTCAGCTGATAACACCTGATTACCCGTTCGAGGCGCCATGAATCCGGCGCCCGAGGAGAGAAAACATGCTTCCGGCACTTTGGGTCAGCAAGACCGGTCTGTCCGCCCAGGACATGAACCTGACGACCATCTCGAACAACCTGGCGAACGTGTCCACCACGGGCTTCAAGCGTGACCGCGCGGAGTTCCAGGACCTGCTCTACCAGATCAAGCGGCAGCCCGGCGCCAACACTACCCAGGACAACCAGCTGCCCTCGGGCCTGCAACTGGGTACCGGTGTGCGCATCGTCGGCACCCAGAAGAACTTCACCGCCGGCAGCCTGCAGACCACCGACAACCCGCTGGACATGGCCATCAACGGCCGTGGCTTCCTGCAGGTGCTGACCCCGGACGGCACCGTCGCGTACACCCGTGACGGCAGCTTCCACCTGAACTCCGACGGGCAGATCGTCACCTCCAACGGCAACGCCCTGGAGCCGGCCATTGTCGTCCCGGCGGAAACCCAGACCTTCACCGTCGGCAACGACGGCACCGTCTCGGTCACCGTCGCCGGCAACGCCACGCCGCAGATCATCGGCAACATCCAGACCGCCGACTTCATCAACCCGGCGGGCCTGCAGGCCACCGGCAACAACCTGTTCCTGGAGACCGCCGCCAGCGGCGCGCCGCAGGTTGGCACTCCCGGCCTGAACGGCCTGGGCACCGTGCTGCAGAACACCCTGGAGAACTCCAACGTCAGCGTGGTGGAGGAGATGGTGAACATGATCACCACCCAGCGCGCCTACGAGATGAACTCCAAGGTGATCTCCACCGCGGACCAGATGCTCTCGTTCGTGACGCAAAACCTGTAAGTCCTGATCCCGTAGTCGCTCTCCCCGAGAGGTAGCTGTAGATGAACCGTTCCCACCTCCTTCCGCTGCTGGCCATCGCCGCGTTGGCAGGGTGCGTGAGCCCGCCGCCCAAGCCGGACGACCCCTATTACGCGCCGGTGCTGCCGCGCACGCCCGCGCCGGCTGCGCAGAACAACGGGTCGATCTACCAGGCCGGGTTCGAGAACAACCTCTACGGCGACCGCAAGGCCTTCCGCGTGGGTGACATCATCACCATCACCCTCAACGAGAAGACCCAGGCGAGCAAGAAGGCCAGTTCGGACATCTCCAAGGACAGCAAGAACAAGCTCGGCCTGACTTCGATGTTCGGCAGCAGCCTGACCACCAACAACCCGGTGGGCAGCGGTGACCTGAGCCTCTCCGCCGAGTATTCGGGCAACCGCGAGAGCAAGGGCGACAGCCAGGCCGGGCAGAGCAACAGCCTGACCGGTTCGATCACCGTCACCGTCGCCGATGTCATGCCCAACGGCATCATCGCCGTGCGCGGCGAAAAGTGGATGACCCTGAACACCGGCAACGAGCTGGTGCGCATCGCCGGCCTGGTCCGCGCCGACGACATCGCCACCGACAACACCGTACCGTCCACCCGCGTAGCCGACGCGCGCATCACCTACTCGGGCACCGGTGCGTTCGCCGATGCGAGCCAGCCGGGCTGGTTCGATCGCTTCTTCCTCAGCCCGCTGTTCCCGTTCTGAGGATGATGAGCATGGCCTTCTCTGGAAAAACGCTGGTGGCGATTGCGGGCCGAGTCCGCTCCTACGTTCTGGTGGCGTTCTGTGCGTTGCTGGCGGTGCCGATGGCACAGGCCGAGCGGCTGAAAGACATCGCCACCATCCAGGGCGTGCGCAACAACCAGCTGATCGGCTACGGCCTGGTCGTCGGCCTCAATGGCACGGGCGACCAGACCACCCAGACGCCCTTCACCCTGCAGACCTTCAACAACATGCTGGCGCAGTTCGGCATCAAGGTCCCGGCCGGTTCGGGCAACGTGCAGTTGAAGAACGTCGCGGCGGTGTCCATCCATGCCGACTTGCCGCCGTTCGCCAAGCCGGGCCAGGCCATCGACGTCACCGTCTCCTCCATCGGCAACGCCAAGAGCCTGCGTGGCGGCAGCCTGCTGATGACCCAGCTCAAGGGTATCGACGGCCAGACCTACGCGATCGCCCAGGGCAACCTCGTGGTCGGCGGCTTCGATGCCGAGGGCCGCGATGGCTCCAAGATCACCGTCAACGTTCCGTCGGCCGGCCGCATCCCGGCGGGCGCCACGGTGGAACGTGCCGTGCCGAGCGGCTTCGACCAGGGCAACAGCCTGACCCTGAACCTCAACCGCCCGGACTTCACCACCGCCAAGCACATCGTCGACCGCATCAACGAACTGCTCGGCCCGGGCGTCGCCCAGGCAGTGGACGGCGGCTCGGTGCGCGTGAGCGCGCCGCTGGATCCGAACCAGCGCGTGGACTACATGTCGGTGCTGGAAAACCTCGACGTGCAGGCCGGCGAAGCGGTGGCCAAGGTCATCATCAACTCGCGGACCGGCACCATCGTGATCGGCCAGAACGTGCGCGTGTCGCCGGCTGCCGTGACCCACGGCAGCCTGACCGTGACCATCACCGAAGACCCCATCGTCAGCCAGCCCGGCCCGTTCTCCAACGGCCAGACCGCCGTGGTCCCGCGTTCGCGGGTGAACGCCGACCAGGAAGCCAAGCCGATGTTCAAGTTCGGCCCGGGCACCACGCTGGATGAAATCGTCCGCGCCGTTAACCAGGTGGGCGCCGCGCCCAGCGACCTGATGGCGATCCTCGAAGCCCTGAAACAGGCCGGCGCACTGCAAGCCGACCTGATCGTGATCTGAGGACGCCGACGTGGACGCCAGACTGCTTTCCTCCAGCACTTCCAGCACCGACAGCGGGTCCTACACCGACCTCAATCGCCTGTCGGCGATGAAGACCGGTTCGGCCCGCGACAGCGCCGGCAACATCCGCAAGGTCGCCCAGGAATTCGAATCGCTGTTCATGAACGAGATGCTCAAGTCCATGCGCTCGGCCAACGAGGTGTTCGCCAAGGACAACCCGATGAACAGCGAGGCCTCCAAGCAGTACCAGGACATGTACGACCACCAGCTGTCGGTGTCGCTGGCCACCCAGGGCCATGGCATCGGCCTGGCCGACGTGCTGGTCAAGCAGATGGAAAAGATGCGGGGCGTGCGCCACACCGGCAACAACCCGTTCGCCCAGGCAGGTGCCCAGGCCGCTGCCGACGCGACGCCGAGCGCGACGCCGAGCGCGACGGCCACCGCGGCCGCCTCCGACCGCCAGAAAGCCCGCAGCCTGTGGTCGTCCAACGGCAAGGACCTGCCCCAGCCCGAAGCCGGCCGCGATGATCGCCAGGCCCTGAATTCGCGTCGCCTGGCCCTGCCGGGCAAGCTCGCCCAGCGCATCGCCGCCGGTATCGTGCCGGGCGCCGACAGCGGCAACGCCGTGGCTTCCAGCGCCGGCCAGCCGGCGCAGCTGGCCAGCAACGACTGGCGTGGCAACCGCGCCTACACGCAGCAGATCGATACCCGCGTGCCGGTCGCTGACGTCGACACCTCGGCCATCTCCACCAAGCCGGGCAAGTCGATGTTCGCCTCCGCCGACGACTTCATCAGCACCATGCTGCCCATGGCCGAGCGCGCCGCCAAGCGCATTGGCGTCGACCCGCGCTACCTGGTGGCCCAGGCCGCGCTGGAAACCGGCTGGGGCAAGAAGATGATCGCCCAGCGCGACGGCAGCAGCAGCCACAACCTGTTCGGCATCAAGAGCGGCTCCAGCTGGAAGGGCGATTCCGCCCGCGCTACCACGACCGAATTCGAGAACGGCAAGCAGGTCCGGGAGGTAGCGTCGTTCCGCGCCTACAACTCCTTCGAGCAGAGCTTCCAGGATTACGTGAGCTTCCTGCAGAACAACGACCGCTACCAGGGCGCGCTGGATTCCGCCGCGCGCCCGGACCAATTCATGAAGGAGTTGCAACGCGCCGGCTACGCCACCGACCCGCAGTACGCACGGAAGGTGAACCAGATCGCCAAGCAGATGCAGGTCTACCAGACCGTGGCGATGGCCGACGCCCCGACCCGCGCCCTTTGATGCCCACCTCAAGGGAACGCTCTAAGGAAAGCCCATGAGCCTACTATCCATCGGACTGTCCGGACTCAATGCCTCGCAAGCGGCACTGAGCACCACCGGCAACAACATCACCAACGTCAACACGGCCGGCTACACCCGCCAGTCGACGTCGCAGGTGACCTCTGCCGAGCAGTTCGCCGGGCAGTACTACGTCGGCACCGGCACCACGGTGCAGGACGTGCGCCGGATGTACAGCGAGTTCCTGGCCAACCAGTTGCGCGGCGCCACCTCGGTGGACAGCGATGCGCAGACCTACCTGTCCCAGGTCAACCAGATCGACTCGCTGCTGTCCGACAGCACCACCGGCCTGTCCAAGGTCATGCAGAATTTCTTCGCCTCGCTGCAGACCGCCTCGGCCACGCCGACCGACGCCGCCTCGCGCCAGCTGGTGTTGACCCAGGCCAACAACCTGGCGCAGCGCTTCAATTCGATTTCCACCCAGCTGGGCACCCAGAACAGCTACGTCAACACCCAGATGGACAGCCTGGCCGGGCAGGTCACCGACCTGGCCAAGACCATCGCCCAGTACAACCAGGCGATCATTGCCGCCGAGGCCGGCGGAGCCAGCGCCAACGACCTGCAGGACAAGCGCGACCAGGCGGTGCTGCAGCTCTCGGGCATGATCGGCGTCAGCGTGGTCAAGCAGGGCAACAGCCTCAACCTTTACCTGGGCTCCGGGCAGCCGCTGGTGGTGGGCGCCAATTCCTCCACCCTGACTGCCGGGCCGAGCGCCAACAACCCGTCGCAGTTCAGCCTGAGCCTGAGCTCCGGCAGCTCGACCATGGACGTCACCTCGGTGGTCACCGGCGGCCAGATGGGCGGCCTGCTGCGCTACCGCAGCGATGTGCTCGACACGACCCAGAACGAACTCGGGCGCATGGCCATCGTCCTCGCCGACACCTTCAACAGCCAGCTGGCCCAGGGCCTGGACCTGAACGGCAATTTCGGCGCGCAGCTGTTCAAGGACATCAACGACGCCAGCGTGATCGGCAACCGTAGCCTGGCCAACACCCATAACACCGGTACCGGCAACCTCAACGTCAACATCACCGACAGCGGCGCGCTGACCACCAGTGACTACGAGGTGACCTTCACCTCTGCCACCGGCTACACCATCAAGCGTTCCTCCGATGGCGCGGTGCTGGGCAGCGGTGACCTGACCGACAACCCGCCGAAGGAATTCGACGGCTTCAGCATCAGCCAGCAGAGCGTCGGCACGGTGCAGGCTGGCGACCGCTTCACCGTGATCCCGACCCGCACCGCCGCAGCGGACATCTCGGTCACCATGACCGACTCCAACCGCCTGGCCTTCGCCTCGGCGGTGACCGCCAGCACCACCACCGGCAACATCGGTAGCGGCACCATCAGCGGCACCAGCCTAACCTCGCAGCTGGACTCGACCAACAGCGCGGCCATGTCGGCGGCAATCAAGGCTGGCCTGCCGGTCAAGCTGGTGTTCGACGCCGCCAGCGGCGGCACCCAGGGCTATACCATCTACGACTCGGCCGGCAATCCGCTGGGCACCGGCAACATCGTGCCGGGGCAGAGCAACGACCTCAGCATTACCGTGCCGGGCACGCCGTCGTTCACCTTCGAGACCACCATCGCCGGCTATCCGGGGCAGGGCGACAGCTTCTCCGTGGCCTTCAACAGCGACGGCGACGCCGACAACACCAACGCGCAGAAGCTGATCGACTTGCAGAGTGCCAAGACCGTTGGCAGCGGCACCGGCAGTGGTAGCGGCATGAGCCTGACCGGCGCATACAGCAGCCTGACGGAGACCGTCGGCGCCACCGCCAACCAGGCCAAGCTCGACGCCACCGCCACCGAGGCGGTGCTGACCCAGGCACAAGGCACGCGCGATTCGCTGTCGGCGGTGAACCTCGATGAGGAAGCGGCCAACCTGGTCAAGTTCCAGCAGTACTACACGGCCTCCGCGCAGGTCATCAAGACCGCGCAGACGCTCTTCGACACTTTGATCAACAACATCTGAGGAGGCCGAAATGGTAGTGCGAATTTCCACCCCGCAGATCTTCAACTCCAACATCGACAACTACAACCGCGGCTACGCGACCCTGTCCAAGCTGCAGGAGCAGATCTCCAGCGGCACGCGCATCCAGACGCCCGCCGACGACCCCGTCGGCGCCGCGCGTCTGCTGCAACTGGAACAGCAGCAGGCGCTGCTGACCCAGTACAGCGGCAACATGACCAGCGCGACCAACAGCCTGAACCAGGAACAGAGCGTCCTCGACTCCATCACCACTGCCTTGCAGCGCGCCCGTGAACTGACGCTGCGCGCCGGCGACGGCTCGATGACCGACGAAGACCGCGGCGCCATCAGCGATGAACTGGGCGCCATCCAGAACCAGCTGCTGACCCTGATGAACAGCAAGGACGCCGGCGGCAATTACCTGTTCTCCGGCAGCAAGAGCACCGTGCAGCCCTTCGTGCAGAATGCCGACGGCAGCTTCAGCTACCAGGGCGACCAGAGCACCCTCAAGCTGCAGATCTCCGACAACCTGACGATGTCGACCAACGACAACGGCTGGAGCATCTTCGAGATGGCGGCCAACGCCAGCCGCACCACCAGCTCCCTGACCAGCAATCCCAATGCCGATGGAGTGCAGCGTGCGTTTCTGTCCCAGGGCACGGTGACCAGCGACAGCAGCTACAGCGCGAGCTTCCGCGACGGCGCGCCCTACACGCTGAACGTGCTCAGCGGTACGCAGTACCAGATCCTCGACAAGGACGGCAACGACGTCACCAGCGATGCCACCACCAATGGCACCTATGACGCGACCTCCACTGACAGCAATGCCATCAACTTCCGCGGCGCGCAGTTCCAGCTCGACGTGTCGCTGCAGAAGACCGATGACGCCAGCACCATGGACAGCCTGGTGAGCGGCTACAGCTTCAGCTTCGGCGCGGCGACCGACACCCTGTCGGTCAAACGCAGCGCCACCAATACGTCGACCGCGCAGATCACCTCTGCGACAGTGAGCAACAACACCAGCTACACCACGCAGTTCCCCAGCGGTGGCGTGCAGCTCAAGTTCACCAGCGCCACCGCCTACGAGGTCTACGCGCTACCCACCAGCCAGGGCGCGATGCCGTTGTCCACCGGGACGGTGGGGGCGACTTTCCCGCAGACGGTGACCGTGGCCGGCGTGGACATGACCATCAGCGCCGCCCCAGCGACCGGTGACCAGTTCTCCGTCACCGCCAGCTCGCCGGAGCGGCAGAACATCCTCAACACCATCGGCGACCTGCGCAAGGCGCTGGACACCTCCACCGCCAACAACCCGCAGGCGCAGTTGACCATCCGCAACATGGTGGCCAGCGCGATCACCAACCTGGACAAGGCCAGCGACCAGGTACTGGCGACCCAGTCGTCGATTGGTGCGCGGCTCAATACCATCGATGTGCTCGACCAGGAAAACCAGAGCCTGGCGCTGACCAACACCACCACGCAGTCGTCGATCCGCGACACCGACATGGCCGCGGCGACCTCGCAGCTGGTGCTGCAGCAGACCATGCTCGAAGCCGCCCAGGCGGCGTTCGCGCGGATCAGTCAGCTGAGTCTGTTCAACAAACTCTGAGGGGCAAGCAGCGAGGCCAAATAAAAAGGGGGATGTCTATGGACATCCCCTTTTGATTTGTCGCTCCGTGGCTTAAGCGTGTTTGAGATGAAGGAAAGTGAGGCGGCTGTCCAGTTGTTCGTGGGCACCAGAGGCTGCTTTGTGCGGCAGCTTCTGGTAACGGTGGAGTTGGAAACCATGCTGGTTAGCCTGGGTCAGGTACCACTCGGCATCCCGATAGCGATGGCTTTCGTTGAAGGCGTTGTTCCAGCGAGAGTCCATCAGGTCCAACAATAGGACATCGCCTTGGTGGTGCTTCAAACCTTTGAGGATCATGCTGAATTGCTCTGCGCTCAGAGTACCGAGCAGCTCACCCAGGAAAATACTCTTTCCTGCAAATCTCTGGCTCAGGTCAGCAAGGGCGTTGTCACCAAGGGTGTACTCCTGACGATTGGTGATGTCTTTTGCTGCGAGCCGGCCTTCGGTCAGGATCAACTCAAGTGTCGGCTGCGTTCCGATTGACGACACGAGATAGTCCTGGATCGACCAGCCGCATGGCGGCTGCTCTTTGGCCAGAGGCATGCGCGAGGTCCATTCGCGAGTGGCAGCGACTCCTCCGTCATAGAAGCCCGGCCGAGTGGCTTGGGGCAATAGGAGATAGTTGGAGGCATTTACCAGTTCGAATGCACGATGAATCCGGTAGTCATGGGCTCCCGCCCAGGCGAGAAAATGTCCTTTGTTTGCATTGGCAACTTCGATCAGGATGGCCGGTCGTGAGCGTTCAATCAGGGCTTGCGCACCTTGCAATACATCCAGTTCCATGCCCTCCACATCGATTTTCAGCAGGTCGGGAATGGTTTCAGGGTAGAGGTTGTCGAGTGAGTCGATGACTATCTCGCCTGAGTCGTCGCACTTGATGCTGGTGGCCCCGAGGTTGGTGGACTCCAGATGGTCGAAGCTGGCTTTGCCGGCTTTTGCACCTATGCCGATGCGATGAATTTTTGCACTGGATGGGGAGATGCCGTTCAGTGCGAAGTTCTCCTCGAGCAGGTCGGCGGCCGCATCGGTGGGTTCGAAGCAGTGAGTCTCCGCGGCCTGACCGATGCATGCGAAGAACAGGGCATGGTTGCCGATGTTCGCGCCTACATCGAATACGATCGGATTGCGCGGCAACACCAGCAGTGTTTCGCTGAGCTCATTGGTTTCGAAGAACTGTTCGCGGGCCAGTTGATTCTGAATGAGGTCCAGGGTGTTACTCAGTCGGAACCTGACCTGTTTATCGGCGAATGGAACGCTGGCGATAACTTCATTTTCGCTGCAGAAATTTGCGAAAACGCGCGGCATCGCTTCGTTCCAGTCTTTGCCCGTTGCTGCGCGCGGACCGGTCGAATGCTGGCCTCGAACATTGAGGAACAGAGGCTTTTCGATCTTGATGCAGCGTGCATCGCGCCAGACGCGCAGGTAGTACTCGAAGTCTTCTCCGCAGTCCATTTCCGTATTGAAGGGGTGAGCTTCGGCAACTTCTTGGCGGACAAAATGGCCGTTGTGCAGCGTCAGGAAGGGGTGGTTGATCAGAACCTGCTCAAGAGTGGTGATAGGCGCCACGTCATTGGCTCGACGGCTGGCTTGCTGGGTGGCGAGGTTGGCCTCGTAGATCGCCCCCCAGATCGCGTCGTGATCCGCCAGCAGGTGCTCCACATCGGCGAAGGCAGTGGGCGCCATCAGCTCATCAGCGTCGATGAAGAAAATCCAGTCCGCCCCTCGCTGGCCAGCTTCGGCGACGCCGAGGTTCCTGGCCCGAGAACGACCCAGTCCAAGAGTATCGTCCTGAGGCAGGATCTCAACTTCGCTGAAGCCGCCGGTACCATGGGCTATGGCCTGTTCAATGGTGCCGATCACGCGTTGTGACAGCTCCTTGTGCCCAGGTCCTACCGGAATGATTACGCAACACTTCATGATTCTTGTCCTGAAAGTCGAGAGGTCAGAGTTGGCCAGCAGTGCGCAGGGCCGCAATGGCTTTGTCCAGGGCAGGGGCCCACGTACTGATCTGATGATTGCGAATCAGATGAACACTTGGGTACCAGTAACTAGGGCCTTCCTGCAGGCCCCACCGCCAGTTGGGATTGAGCTGGAGCAAGGCAAGAGTGGGAGTGCCCAAGGAGCCAGCCAGGTGAACGGTGGTGTTATCCACGCTAATCACTGCATCGAGGGCTGCAATCTGCGCAGCCTGGGCATCGATGTCGCGCAATGGGTCGATTCGCGCATCGTTATGGATGTGGAGACCGAGTGCGGCCGCTTCCGCGATCTCAGCGACGGTGTCGCCGTACTGCAGATTGATCAACTGGACGTCCGACAAAGCATTGAGCTTGACGAGTTCGGACATGCCGATGCGACGGTTCTGCTTCTGGTTGCCGACGCTGTTCCCGCCTCGCCAGGAAACACCTACCAGTCGCTTGTGGGGATACAGTTGCTGATACTCTTGACGCAATTGCTTGCTGTGCTCCGGGTCCGCCAGCAGGAAACCCGCCTGGTTGGGGAAGCTTTCCAGGGACGGGCGCAATTGCAGCCCAAGGCTGCCCATTGGAATCTGATAGTCGGTCGCCGGCCAGGCCAGTTTTGATACCTCCTGGCCATTTTCCTCGATGCTCATGGGGCTACGCTGGACCAGTTCAACGTCGGGAAAACTGCGTTGGAACAGAGGGACCAGTCGGCTTTCGACTTCGTACTTTAGTGCACCACCGCGCTCCAGCAGTGAGGGCAGCATGCTGGAGAACATGATCTGGTCGCCGATACCCTGTTCACGCCAGACCAGCAGCGAGTGCCCTGCCAGCGGTTCCCCCTGCCAGCGGGGTAGGGGGAAGTCCACATGCTGATCCTTCAGTGCGCTGCCCCAGCGCCATTCGTAATGGCGCCAGCCGCTCTCGAATTCCCCGAGGCGCAGCATGAGGTGCGACAGGTTGTTGTGGGTCTCGTTGTTCTGCGGGTCCAGTTGCAGGACACGGTTGTAGCCCTGGAATGCCTCCTGGTAACGGCCGATCATTTCTTGGGCTACTGCGAGATTGAAGATCAATGGTTCACAGGTCGGGTCGATTTCCAGGCCGGCCTGGCAGGCAGCGACGCTGTCGTGGGTCCTGCCGGTATAGAGATAGACTTGGGCCATCATGTGCAGGGTCAGCAACTGGCCTTCCCGGGGTAACTCTCCGCCCAGTAGGTTCAGCAGCAGAGTTTCGGCTTCTTCGAAACGTTCGGCCTGATTGAGGCTCTCGAAGTACAGACGAAGGCGCCACAGATTTGGCTTGGTGTTGTACCAGGCGCGCGCACGATCCAGGTTGCCGGTGTACAGCCGAGATTTGGCCATGCGTCCGAAGAGCAGGCTGTCAATGTGATCGGTCTGTGGCAAAGCCAGAGCCTGATCGAAATGGTTTCGGGCGCGCTCCTCGTCCCCTTTGTCCCAATAGAGAACGCCGAGCTGCGCCTGGCCCAGAGCTAGGTCGGGCTTTTCCTTGACCAACTCTTCGTAGAGGGCGATTTGCTGAGCGATGTCCTGCCGGTCCTCGGCAATCTTTAGGGCATCGACGATTCGCTGGAGTTTCTGGCGAGTTGCGTTGTGCATAGTGAGACGGGGCCTGTAGCAAGTGGTGGCGCAAATTTGACGACGTGGTAGCTACCAGCAAGAACGGGGCCAGCCGGGAAATTTCGGGGAGATGAAAAGAAATTTGAAAAAAGGGCTAAAGCGATTGACGAAGACGACGATAACCCTAACGAAGGTTCTCCACGCCATTTCGGATCTGATAGCGGCAAGGAGAGGCCACCTAGCCCTAATACGAGGAATCCGTCATGGCTCTTACCGTTAATACCAACATCGCCTCGCTGTCGGTTCAAAAGAACCTGACCAAGGCCTCCAACTCCCTGACCACTTCGATGACCCGTCTGTCCACCGGCCTGCGTATCAACAGCGCCAAGGACGACGCCGCCGGCTCGCAGATATCCAACCGTCTGACCAGCCAGGTCAAAGGCCTCGATGTGGCTGTGAAGAACGCCCAGGACGCCAACTCCATCGCCCAGGCCGCCGAAGGCGCCCTGCAGGAGTCCACCAACATCCTGCAGCGTATGCGTGAACTGTCCCTGCAGTCCGCCAACGGCTCCAACAGCACCGAAGACCAGGCGTCGCTGAACCAGGAGTTCAAGTCGCTGACCGCTGAACTGACCCGTATTTCCCAGACCACCACCTTCGGTGGCGGTACCTCCGGCATCAAGCTGCTCGACGGCACCGCTGGCGGCACTGGTACCCTGACCTTCCAGGTCGGCGCCAACGCCAACGAAACCGTGAGCTTCACCCTGGGCGACATGAGCGCCTCGGCCCTGAAGGGCACCTCGGTCCTGGCCAGCGAAACCGGTGGCAACGCCATCACCGCCGACACCAACGGCAGTGGCGGTACCGTATCTGCTGCCGGCTCCCTGACCATTAACGGCACCACTGTCAGCATCGCCAAGGGCGCCAGTGCCAACGATATCGCCGCAGCGATCAACACCAACGTCACCGGCGTGTCTGCAAACGTTAACGCCTCCGGCAAGCTGATCCTGACCTCCGGCAAGGACATCGACGTCACTACTGGCGCTGCAACCAGTGGTGACCTCGCCAGTACCCTGGGTCTGGCTGCCGCGACTGCCATCACCTCCTACAGCAGCGTCGACAAACTGGACATCTCCGACTCGACCAACTCGCAGAAGGCCACCCAGGTCATCGACGCCGCGCTGAAGCAGATCGATACCCAGCGTTCCGCACTGGGCGCCATCCAGAACCGTCTGGACAGCACCATCTCCAACCTGCAGAACGTCTCCGAGAACGCCACTGCCGCACGCAGCACCATCCAGGACGTGGACTTCGCTTCGGAAACGGCGCAGATGACCAAGCAGCAGACCCTGCAACAGGCCGCCACCGCGGTACTGGCCCAGGCCAACCAGCTGCCGTCCGCAGTCCTGAAGCTGCTCCAGTAAGGGATTGCCGAAAGGCTATAAATGGAAGGAAGGGCGCCCAGCGCCCTTTCTTGCTTTGCGTGTGGAGGGGGAAACCTGATGGATACCAGCCTCGGAATCAACACCCTGCGACCGGCCGACAACGCCGCCGCGGGCAGCAAGCCGGCCAGCGGCAACAGCTTGCCGCAGAGCGCCAAGGAGTCGCCGGCCAATAACCGCCGAAGCCTGAACGAAGCCGTCAGCCGGCTGCGTGAACAGGCCCAGTCGGTACAGCGCAACCTGGAATTCTCGGTCGATGATGCCAGTGGCGAAACCGTCGTAAAGGTTGTGGCCGCGGATACTGGCGAGGTTATTCGGCAGATTCCTTCGGAAGTTGCACTCAAGTTGGCAGAAAGCCTGAAAGAAGCGGGTAATCTGCTGTTCAGCGAACGCGCCTGATCCCAGATTTCGAGAGATCTGGCGCGATTCTTGAATGGGGCGTTGGTAGACGCAGGCGGTAAAGTCAATTCCGCCAGAAATTTGGACAGGAGGGTAGGCAAATGGCCGGGACTTCGATCAATGGTGTGGGGTCGGGATACGACATCGACTCCATCGTGACTTCGCTGGTGAACGCGCAGAAGGCGCCGAAACAGAGTCAGATCACCAATCAGAAGACCGCGACCAATACCACGCTCTCCGGTATCGGTTCGCTCAAGAGCGCCCTGTCGACTTTCCAGACAGCGCTGAGCAAGCTCAACGACTCCAGCTCCAACTCCTTTGCCGGTCTGGCGGTGAAAAGCTCGAACGCCGATGCGCTGACTGCCACCCTGGGCACCGGGGCTGCAGCGGGCACATACAAGATCGAGGTGAAGAACCTGGCCACTAGCTCCAAGGTGGCAACGCAGTACATCGACAAGGCGGCCACCTTCGGCGCGGGCACCCTGAGCATCTCCCAGGGCAGCAGCACCTATAAGGTCAGCGTCGCTGCCGGCGCGAGCCTGTCGGACATCCGCGACAGCATCAACAGTCAGCTCAAGTCCAGCGGCATCACCGCGAACATCATCACCGACTCCAACGGCCCCCGCCTGGTGCTGGGTTCCAGCGTCACCGGCGCTGGCAGCGACATCAGCATCGCCACCACCGGGGATTCCAGTCTCGGTGTGCTCAAGATCGACGGCGCCGGCACCAAGGCCAGCGCCACGACCGGCGGTTATGTCGACGAGCCGGCGAAGAACGCCAGCTACACCATCGACGGCCTGGAGATGAGCAGCTCGGTGAACAAGATCACCAGCGCCATCAGTGGCGTCGAGTTCGATCTGGTCGATGTGGGCAAGTCCACCGTCACGGTGGATACCAACACCGATGGCCTGAAGACCTCGGTCCAGTCTTTCGTCGATGCCTATAACGCGTTGATGACCTCGATCAACTCGCTGACCAAGATCACCAACACCATGGACGCCGACGGCAATCCGACCACCTCGGCGGCATCGCTGGCCAGTGACGCCATGACGCGCACGCTGCTCAATACCATGCGCAGCGAGCTGGTCGGCTCCTCTACCGAAGGCGGCAGCATCAAGCTGCTGTCGCAGTTGGGTATTTCGACCAAGACCGACGGTACCCTGGCGGTAGACAGCGACAAGCTGGACAAGGCGCTGGAGCAGAATTTCGCCTCGGTGCAGGGGTTCTTCACCGGCTCCGGCGGCCTGCTCTCGCGCATGAGCGGCAACCTCGACGCCTATACCAAGACCAATGGCCTGCTCGATCAACGCACTTCGGCGCTGAACGGCACCCTCAGCGACCTGGCGGATCAGCAGACCAAGCTGACCGATCGCATGGACAAGCTGACGACCACGCTGATGGCCAAGTACAACGCCATGGACTCCCTGGTCGCCCAGCTCAACGCCACCAAGTCCAGTGTGCTGACCACGCTCAACGCGCTGAACAAGACCAGCAGTTCCGACAGCTGATTCCTGAGCGGCCCGCCGCTCTGTGGCGGGTTGCGGGGCCGTACGCCCGTGCTGATTTTTGCCTAAAGGTTTTCCCGCCTGCGCCGATACTTTGAATATCGACGATTTGATCGTTCAGCGAATCAAGGGGAAATCAGATGAACGCTTCGGCAGCGCTGCGCCAGTACCAGAATGTGAACAACCAGTCGCAGGTGCACGACGCCTCTCCCCATCGTCTGATCCAGATGCTGATGGAAGGTGGCCTGAGCCGCATCGCCCAGGCGCGCGGCTCGATGGAGCGCGAGCAGTTCGCGCAGAAGGGCATGCTGATCGCCAAGGCCACCGCGATCATCGCCGGTCTGCGCGAAGCGCTGAACTTCGAGGCGGGTGGCGAGGTGGCGGAAAACTATGCCAACCTTTACGACTACATGAGCCGTCGCCTGGGCGACGCCAACCGCAGCAACGAAGTGCAGGTGCTCGACGAAGTCTCGGGTCTGCTGCGCACCCTCAAGGAAGGCTGGGACGCCATCGCTCCGTGATTGCGGCCTGCCAGGAGATACCGAACATGACTCTCGCCGTCCAGCAGATCGAACAGACCCGCCTCGCTCTCGGGGCCGCACTGGCCCAGGAAGACTGGGAAGCGGTCGCCCAGCTCGACCTTCAGTGTCGCGAGCACGTCGATGCCGCGATGGTCGAGCCGATGGACGATGACAGCGAACTCAAGCGCAGCCTGGAAGGATTGCTGGTGCTCTACCGCGAATTGGTCCAGGCTGTCACTCGGCAGCGCGAAGAGGTGGCAGGCGAAATCGTCCGCGTCAATCGCTCCCACCAGGGCGCCAAGGTTTACCAGATGTTCGGCTGATCCATTCGGATCGGCTCTCTTCGGGCGGTGATCGGTCAGGTACCGTTGGCCGCCTTCCGCGCTTCGAACTACCCTCCAGTTCGATTGCCATGACAAGGATCAACACCCTTCGTCGGGCTTCATCAAAAAAAACACGCCATAAATTTGACTCTAGCCACAATTTTGACTTAACTAGTGGCCAAATGCTGGCTAGCATGAGGAATTTGTGCTGTGGCCAGATCGTGTCAGCCGCCGTAGTACGGCCTTCAAGCCCGGGATGACAAGCTAAGATGTGGCGCGAAACCAAAATCCTCGTGATCGATGACAACCAGGACCGTTGCCGGGACCTCTCGGTGATCATCAGCTTCCTGGGTGAAGACCAGCTCTCCTGCAACAGCCGCGACTGGCGGCAGATCGTCGACCCGCTGCCCAATGGCAGCCGCGACGTGCTCTGCGTGCTGGTCGGCGCTGTGGAAAGCAAGGGCGGGGCGCTTGAGCTGCTCAAGCAGCTCGCTGCCTGGGACGAATACCTGCCCGTGCTGCTGATGGGCGAGCCGGTGCCCAACGAATGGCCCGAGGAACTGCGCCGCCGCGTGCTGGCCAGCCTCGAGATGCCGCCCAGCTACAACAAGCTGCTCGACTCCCTGCACCGCGCCCAGGTCTACCGTGAGATGTACGACCAGGCCCGTGAGCGTGGCCGCCAGCGCGAACCCAACCTGTTCCGCAGCCTGGTGGGCACCAGCCGTGCCATCCAGCAGGTGCGGCAGATGATGCAGCAGGTCGCCGATACCGATGCCAGCGTGCTGATTCTCGGCGAATCCGGCACCGGCAAGGAGGTGGTGGCGCGCAACCTGCACTACCACTCCAAGCGCCGCGATGCGCCATTCGTGCCGGTCAACTGCGGCGCGATTCCGGCGGAGTTGCTGGAAAGCGAACTGTTCGGCCACGAGAAGGGCGCGTTCACCGGTGCCATCACCACGCGTGCGGGCCGCTTCGAGCTGGCCAACGGCGGCACGCTGTTCCTCGACGAGATCGGCGACATGCCGCTGCCGATGCAGGTCAAGCTGCTGCGCGTGCTGCAGGAGCGCACCTTCGAGCGCGTGGGCAGCAACAAGACGCAGAACGTCGACGTGCGCATCATCGCCGCGACCCACAAGAACCTCGAGAAGATGATCGAGGACGGTAGTTTCCGCGAGGACCTGTACTACCGCCTCAACGTCTTCCCCATCGAGATGGCCCCGCTGCGCGAGCGCGTCGAGGACATCCCGCTGCTGATGAACGAACTCATCTCGCGCATGGAGCACGAGAAGCGCGGTTCGATCCGCTTCAACTCGGCCGCCATCATGTCGCTCTGCCGTCACGACTGGCCGGGCAACGTGCGCGAGCTGGCCAACCTCGTCGAGCGTCTGGCGATCATGCATCCCTACGGCGTGATCGGAGTGGGCGAGCTGCCGAAGAAATTCCGTCACGTCGACGACGAGGACGAGCAACTGGCGACCAGCCTGCGCGAGGAACTGGAAGAGCGCGCGGCGATCACCGCCGGCCTGCCGGGCCTGGACTCGCCGGCCATGCTGCCGGCCGAGGGCATCGACCTGAAGGACTACCTGGCCAACCTGGAGCAGGGGTTGATCCAGCAGGCGCTGGACGACGCCAGTGGTGTCGTCGCCCGAGCCGCCGAACGCCTGCGCATCCGCCGGACCACCCTGGTGGAGAAAATGCGCAAGTACGGCATGAGCCGCCGCGAAGAGGAAATGGCGGAGGATTGACGCCTCCGTCACACTCGTTTTTTCAAGTTATTGAAATATAACGAGTAATTTTTAGGCACGCGGTTTGCTAAGACTCATCCGACCGACAGATTCACGCCGTCGGACGGATGAGGAAAAACCGCATGATGCCCGCCACCCATCGCCAGACTGAACTCGCTTCCCGGCCCTCCGAGCAGGTGCCGGTGGAGCAGCAGAGCCGCGCCCATCTGGAGCAGACCTTCGAACTGTTCAGCCAGATGTCCAGCCAGCTCAACCAGTCCTACAGCCTGCTGGAAGCCCGCGTCACCGAGCTCAAGGGCGAACTGGCCCTGGTCAGCGCGCAGCGCATGCAGGAGCTGGCGGAGAAGGAACGCCAGGCCAACCGCCTGCAAAGCCTGCTCGACGTATTGCCCGGCGGCGTCATCATGATCGACGGCCAGGGCGTGGTACGCGACGCCAATCCGGTGGCGGTCGCCCTGCTCGGCAAGCCGCTGGTGGGCATGCTCTGGCGCGAGGTCATCTCCCGTAGCTTCGCCCCGCGTGCCGACGACGGCCACGAAGTTTCCCTGCGCGATGGTCGCCGTGTGTCCATCGCCATCCGCCCGCTGAACGGCGAACCCGGCCAGCTCATCCTGCTCAACGACCTGACGGAAACCCGTCGTCTGCAGGACCAGCTTGCCCGTCACGAGCGCCTGTCCGCCCTCGGCCGCATGGTCGCTTCCCTGGCTCACCAGATACGCACCCCGCTGTCCGCCGCCATGCTTTACGCCGGCCACCTGAGCGAAGGCGAGCTGCCGGTCGAGCAGCAGCAACGCTTTGCCGGCCGCATCAAGGAGCGCCTGCACGAGCTGGAAAGCCAGGTGCGCGACATGCTGGTATTCGCTCGCGGCGAGCTGCCATTGCCGGACCGTCTCGCCCCCAACCAACTGTTCAGCAGCCTTCGCGCGGCGGCCGAATCCCACGTCGCCGGCCTCAATCTGCGTTGGCAGTGCGATGCTCGCGTGGGCGAGTTGTTGTGCAACCGCGACACGCTGGTCGGCACCGTACTCAACCTGGTGGAGAACGCCATCCAGGCCGCTGGCCGCGAAGTGCGCCTGAAGGTGCACCTCTACCAGCGTGGCAACAGCCTGCGCCTGAGCGTCAGCGACAACGGTCCGGGCATGAGCGCCGAAACCCTGGCGCGTCTCGGCGAACCCTTCTTCACCACCAAGACCACCGGCACCGGCCTCGGCCTCGCGGTGGTGAAAGCTGTCGCCAAGGCTCACCAGGGTGAACTGCTTCTGCGCTCGCGGCCGGGTCTCGGTACCTGCGCCACCCTGGTCCTGCCGCTGATCCTGGCTCAATCCGCCGTCCACGAGGAGTGATTTCCATGGCCGCCAAAGTCCTGCTGGTCGAAGACGACCGCGCCCTTCGTGAAGCCCTCTGCGACACCCTGTCGCTCGGCGGGCACGACTTCATTGCCGTCGATTGCGCCGAAGCGGCGCTGCCAGCGCTGGAGAAGGATGCCTTCAGCCTGGTGATCAGCGACGTCAACATGCCGGGCATGGACGGGCACCAGTTGCTCGGCCTGATCCGCAAGCGCTACCCGCAATTGCCGGTGCTGCTGATGACCGCCTATGGCGCCGTCGACCGCGCCGTGGATGCCATGCGCCAGGGCGCTGCCGACTACCTGGTCAAACCGTTCGAGCCGCGTGCGCTGCTGGAGCTGGTGGCCCGCCACGCGCTCGGGGCCGTATCGGCCAGTGCCGGCGAAGGCCCGGTAGCCCTGGAGCCCGCCAGCCAGCAATTGCTGGAGCTGGCTGCCCGTGTTGCACGGAGCGATTCCACCGTGCTGATCTCCGGCGAGTCCGGTACCGGCAAGGAGGTGCTGGCGCAGTACATCCACCAGCAGTCGCCCCGCGTCGGCAAGCCGTTCGTTGCAATCAACTGCGCGGCGATTCCGGACAACATGCTCGAGGCCACCCTGTTCGGCCACGAGAAGGGGGCCTTCACCGGGGCCATCGCTGCCCAGCCGGGCAAGTTCGAACTGGCTGACGGGGGCACCATCCTGCTCGACGAAATTTCCGAGATGCCGTTGGCCTTGCAAGCCAAGCTGCTGCGCGTGCTGCAGGAGCGCGAGGTGGAGCGTGTCGGCGCGCGCAAGCCGATCAGCCTGGATATCCGCGTGCTCGCCACCACCAACCGCGACCTGCTCGGCGAGGTGGCTGCCGGGCGTTTCCGCGAGGACCTCTACTATCGCCTGTCGGTATTCCCGTTGGCGTGGCGCCCGCTGCGCGAGCGTCCCGCCGATATCCTGCCGCTGGCCGAACGCTTGCTGGCCAAGTACGCGCGCAAGATGAACCACGCACCCGTCACCCTGGCCGATTGCGCCCGCGCCGCCTTGCTGACGCACCCCTGGCCGGGCAACGTGCGCGAACTGGACAACGCCATCCAGCGCTCGCTGATCCTGCAGCAGGGCGGCCAGGTGCTGGCCGCTGATCTGTGCCTGACCTCGCCCATCGGCCTGGCACCGCGCCCGGTGTTGTCGGCAGTGCCGGCATCGGCGCCGCCGCCGGTTTCTGCCAGCGTCGACATTCCGTCAGTCGCCTCCACCGAGGCCGGGCAGCTGGGCGAAGACCTCAAGCGCCGCGAGTTCCAGATGATCATCGACACCCTGCGCAGCGAGCGCGGCCGCCGCAAGGAAGCCGCCGAGCGCCTGGGCATCAGCCCGCGCACCCTGCGCTACAAGCTCGCGCAAATGCGAGACGCCGGCATGGATGTGGAGGCTTATCTCTACGCCAGTTGAATGGCGAATGGACAACCCCTCTTGGCCCGCATTCGTGCGGGCCTTTTCTTGGTTGGGCTCGGTGGTTTCTGTGGAGCGCTGGTGTTCTCGTCTGGCTGCCTCCTGCATGGGAATGTCGGACCTTTCTCCCAGGTCGATCGACCTGGGAGCGAACCATGGACGAGGTGGCATTTGCGCGGCAGCTACGGCGGCGGCAAACCGACGCTGAGCTGAGCTTGTGGGCAGCGTTAAGAGATAGGCGTTTTCTTGGCCTGAAGTTTCGCCGGCAGGTGCCGTGCGGGCGCTATGTGCTGGATTTCTATTGCCATGCGCTGCGGCTGGCGGTGGAACTGGATGGTGGGCAGCATCTGGAGTCTGCGCATGATCGAGAGCGTGACGTCTGGCTGGCAGGGCAGGGGATTCGCGTTTTGCGCTGTTGGAATCACGATGTCTTGGTGGGGACTGATGCTGTGCTGGAAGCGCTTCGATTGGCGGTCGAATCCGGTGCGGGATGATTACCCTCACCCCCAACCCTCTCCCAGAGGGAGAGGGGGATGTCCTCTGCCGGTTGGAAAATTGGCGTCCGTTCTGCTGTAGCGCAATGTCCGGCTGAATGCCTGCCCAACCGGCCACGCCGACCTGCCCCCTCTCCCTCTGGGAGAGGGCCGGGGTGAGGGGCCCTTGACCGTACGCCAGTACCTCTGCCCGCAACACCCGGTCACTCAGCCTGCAGTCCCCATTCCAGAGCCATCTCTCGCATTTTTCCTACGCCCCGAAAACCTGGCACCCAAGTTGCAATCACCTCTGCAAAGCGCCGCGCAGTGTCAAAAAACCGCGGCCGGTCGGAGGGGTAAGTGATGAGTCAGGGTATCGAGTTCAATCGTCTGCTGCTGGAAATGCGCTCCATGCAAATGGAGGCCATGGCCAAGGCGAAGACGACGCAGGCGGCGCCGGTCGAAGCGGGGGCGCCGAGCTTCTCGCAGATGCTCGGCCAGGCCGTGGACAAGGTGAACGGTACCCAGCAGGCCGCCTCCGACATGGCCTCCGCCTTCGAGATGGGGCAGAAAGGGGTCGATCTCACCGACGTGATGATCGCCTCGCAGAAGGCCAGTGTTTCTTTCCAGGCGATGACCCAGGTACGCAACAAGCTCGTGCAGGCGTACCAGGACATCATGCAGATGCCGGTTTGATCGGCGAGGATCGTAGGTAATGTCCCAAGCCTCCGTTGTTGATAGCCAGATTCCGGCCAAGGTCGGCGCCGACGCGCCGAAAAAGCCGCTGCTGGGCCTGGCCTTCCTCGAGAACCTCGCGGACATGCCGGTGTTGCGCCAGGTCGGTCTGCTGGTCGGCCTGGCCGCGAGCATCGCCGTCGGCTTCGGCATGGTCCTGTGGTCGCAGCAGCCGGACTACAAGCCGCTCTACGGCAGCCTCAATGGCGTCGACGCGAACAAGGTGGTCGAGGCGCTGTCCGCCGCCGATATCGGCTACAAGATCGAGCCCAACTCCGGCGCGCTGCTGGTGAAAGCCGATGACCTCGGCCGTGCGCGCATGAAAGTGGCTGGCGCGGGCCTGGCGCCGACAGACAGCAACGTCGGCTTCGAGATCCTCGACAAGGAGCAGGCGCTGGGCACCAGCCAGTTCATGGAAGCGACCAACTACCGTCGCGGCCTGGAAGGCGAGCTGGCGCGCACCGTCGCCAGCCTGAACAACGTCAAGGGTGCCCGCGTGCACCTGGCGATCCCGAAGAGCTCGGTGTTCGTCCGTGACGACCGCAAGCCCAGCGCCTCGGTGCTGGTCGAGCTGTACCCGGGCCGCAGCCTGGAGCCAAGCCAGGTGCTGGCCATCGTCAACCTGGTCGCCACCAGCGTGCCGGAACTGGACAAGTCCCAGGTCACCGTGGTCGACCAGAAGGGCAATCTGCTTTCCGACCAGCAGGAGCTCTCCGAGCTGACCATGGCCGGCAAGCAGTTCGACTTCACCCGCCGCATGGAAAGCAACTTCACCCAGCGCGTGCACAGCATCCTCGCGCCGGTCCTGGGCAATGGCCGCTACAAGGCCGAGGTGTCCGCCGACGTCGACTTCAGCGCGGTGGAATCCACCTCCGAGTCGTTCAACCCGGACCAGCCGGCCCTGCGCAGCGAACAGGTGAACAACGAGGAACGGCAGAACAGCAACGGCCCGCAGGGCGTGCCGGGTGCGCTGTCGAACCAGCCGCCGAACCCGGCCAGCGCGCCGCAGACCACCGGTCAGAACGCCGGCGCGGATTTCGTCGCTCCGGGTCAACCGCTCAAGGACGCCAACGGCCAGACGATCATCGATCCGAAGACCGGCAAGCCGGAACTGGCTCCGTACCCGACCGACAAGCGCCAGCAGAACACCCGCAACTACGAGCTGGACCGCTCGGTGAGCTACACCAAGCAGCAGCAGGGTCGCCTGCGCCGGCTTTCCGTCGCGGTGGTGCTGGATGACCGCGTGATCGCCGATCCGAAAACCGGCGAAGTCAGCCACCAGCCCTGGACCGCCGACGAACTGGGGCGCTTCACCCGTCTGGTGCAGGACGCGGTAGGCTACGACGCCAGCCGTGGCGACAGCGTCAGCGTGATCAACGCGCCGTTCGCCCCGGAACTGGGTGATGAAATTGCCTCGCCGCCGTTCTACTCGCAGCCCTGGTTCTGGGATGTGGTCAAGCAGGTGCTGGGCATCGTCTTCATCCTGGTGCTGGTGCTGGGCGTGCTGCGCCCGGTGCTGAACAACCTGTCGGGCAACAAGAGCAAGGCTCTGGTGGCCGGCGGCGCAGGCGAAGGCGGCCTGGGCGAGCTGGGTGGTCTGGAGGGCGAGTTGTCCGAAGACCGCGTGAGCCTCGGCGGCCCGGCCAGCATCCTGCTGCCGAGCCCCTCCGAGGGGTACGATGCACAATTGAATGCGATCAAGAGTCTGGTCGCCCAGGACCCGGGGCGTGTAGCCCAGGTAGTGAAGGACTGGATCAATTCCGATGAGTGAAGCCCGCATGAGCGCCAAACTGAACAAGGTCGACAAGGCTGCCATCCTCCTGCTCTCCCTGGGTGAGACCGATGCCGCGCAGGTGCTGCGCCACATGGGCCCGAAGGAAGTGCAGAAGGTCGGCGTGGCCATGGCGCAGATGCGCAATGTGCACCGCGAGCAGGTCGAGCAGGTGATGGGCGAGTTCGTCGAGATCGTCGGCGACCAGACCAGCCTGGGCGTGGGCGCCGACAGCTACATCCGCAAGATGCTCACCCAGGCCCTGGGCGAGGACAAGGCGAACAACCTCATCGACCGCATCCTGCTGGGCGGCAATACCAGCGGCCTGGACAGCCTGAAGTGGATGGAGCCGCGCGCCGTGGCCGACGTGATCCGCTATGAGCACCCGCAGATCCAGGCCATCGTGGTCGCCTACCTCGACCCGGACCAGGCCGGCGAAGTGCTCAGCCACTTCGACCACAAGGTGCGCCTGGACATCATCCTGCGCGTGTCCTCGCTCAACACCGTGCAGCCGTCCGCGCTCAAGGAACTGAACCTGATCCTGGAGAAACAGTTCGCCGGCAACGCCAACTCCACCCGCACCACCATGGGCGGCGTGAAGCGCGCGGCAGACATCATGAACTACCTCGACAGCTCGGTCGAAGGCGCGCTGATGGACGCCATCCGCGAAGTCGACGAGGACCTGTCGGGCCAGATCGAAGACCTGATGTTCGTCTTCGACAACCTCGCCGACGTCGACGACCGCGGCATCCAGGCGCTGCTGCGCGAGGTCTCCTCGGACGTGCTGGTGTTGGCCCTCAAGGGCTCGGACGAGGCGATCCGCGAGAAGATCTTCCGCAACATGTCCAAGCGTGCCGCCGAGCTGCTGCGCGACGACCTGGAGGCCAAGGGCCCGGTGCGCGTCAGCGAAGTGGAAGGCGCGCAGAAGGAAATCCTCACCATTGCCCGGCGTATGGCCGAGTCCGGCGAGATCGTGCTCGGCGGCAAGGGCGGCGAGGAGATGATCTAAGTTGGTCAAGGACGAGGACAAGCTCAGCGAGCTGATCCGGGCCCGCGATACCGTGGGGTTCGATCGTTGGTCGCTGCCCAGTTTCGACCCGGCCCGGCCGGCCCCGGAACCCGAGCCCGAACCCGAGCCGGTGCTCGACGAACAACCGCAGATCGAAGAGGTGCCGGAGGAAGAGGTCAAGCCACTGACGCTGGACGAGCTCGAGGCGATTCGCCAGGAGGCGTACAACGAGGGCTTTTCCACCGGCGAGAAGGACGGTTTCCACGCCGGCCAGCTGAAGGCGCGCCAGGAAGCCGACGCGGCTCTGCAACCGCGCCTGCAGAATCTCGAAACCCTGATGTCGCACCTGCTCGAGCCCATCGCCGAGCAGGACCAGATGCTCGAACAAGGCATGCTCAACCTGGTGACCCACGTGGTGCGCCAGGTGGTGCAGCGCGAACTGGCCACCGATTCCAGCCAGATCCGCCTGGTGCTGCGCGAGGCACTCAAGCTGCTGCCCATGGGCGCCAGCAACATCCGTATCCAGGTCAACCCGCAGGACTTCGAACTGGTGAAGGCGCTGCGCGATCGCCACGAGGAAAGCTGGAAGATCATCGAGGACGACGGCCTGCTGCCCGGCGGTTGTCGTATCGAGACCGAACATTCGCGCATCGACGCCTCTGTCGAGACGCGCCTGGCCCAGGCCGTGAAGCAACTCTTCGAGCAGCAGCGCGACCAGGCGACCCACGCGCTGGAGCCTGACCTGCATGTGGACCTCGACGCTGGCCAGGGCGACCTCGATGCGCCTTGATCGCGTCAGCTTCGCCCGCCGCCTGCAAGGCTACAGCGATGCCGTGAGCCTGCCGACCCAGCCGGTGGTGGAGGGCCGCCTGCTGCGCATGGTCGGCCTGACGCTGGAGGCCGAAGGCCTGCAGGCCGCCGTTGGCAGCCGCTGCCAGGTGATCAACGACGGCGGCTATCATCCCGTGCAGGTGGAGGCCGAAGTCATGGGCTTTGCCGGCAGCAAGATCTACCTGATGCCGGTGGGCAGCCTCGTCGGCATCGCCCCCGGCGCCCGCGTGGTGCCGCTGCCGGATTCCGGCCGTCTGCCCATGGGCATGTCGATGCTCGGCCGCGTGCTCGACGGCGTCGGCCGTGCGCTGGACGGCAAGGGCGGCATGCGCGCCGAGGACTGGGTGCCGATGGATGGCCCGATCATCAACCCGCTGGCGCGCGACCCGATCCACGAGCCGATGGACGTCGGCATCCGTTCGATCAACTCGCTGCTTACTGTCGGCCGCGGCCAGCGCCTGGGCCTGTTCGCCGGTACCGGCGTCGGTAAATCCGTGCTGCTGGGCATGATGACCAAGTTCACCAAGGCCGACATCATCGTGGTCGGGCTGATCGGTGAACGGGGCCGCGAGGTGAAGGAGTTCATCGAGCACATCCTCGGCGAGGAAGGCCTCAAGCGTTCCGTGGTCGTCGCCTCGCCGGCGGACGATGCGCCGCTGATGCGCCTGCGCGCCGCGCAGTATTGCACCCGTATCGCCGAGTACTTCCGCGACAAGGGCAAGAACGTCCTGTTGCTGATGGATTCCCTGACCCGTTACGCCCAGGCCCAGCGCGAGATCGCCCTGGCCMTSGGCGAGCCGCCGGCGACCAAGGGCTACCCGCCGTCGGTGTTCGGCATGCTCCCGGAACTGGTGGAGAGCGCCGGCAACGGCGAAGGTGAGATGGGCAGCCTGAGCGCCATCTACACCGTGCTGGCGGAGGGCGACGACCACCAGGACCCGATCGTCGACTGCGCCCGCGCCATCCTCGACGGGCACATCGTGCTCTCGCGGCGCCTGGCGGATGTCGGACATTACCCTGCCATCGACATCGGTGCCTCGGTCAGCCGCTGCATGAGCCAGGTGGCGGACCCGGTGCATCTCTCTGCAGCGCGCCAGTTCAAGGAATTCAGTGGCACCTACGAGCGCATCAAGGAGCTGATCCCGCTGGGCGGCTACACGCCAGGAATGGACGTGAAGACCGACCGCGCGGTGCAGCTGGCACCGATGCTGGAGCGCTACCTGAGGCAGGAAACGGCGGACGGCGCCGAGCTCGGCAACAGCGTCGCCACCCTGCAAAGCATCGTCGGTAGCCGCTGATGAAGGCGCAGATCGACATGCTTGGGCGCCTCGCCGACGTGCGCGGCGGCAAGGTCCGCGAGCTGCTGGGCCGGGTGAATTACCAGCAGACGCTGTGCCAGCGCTACCGCAACAACATCACCGGGCTCGACCGCCTGTGCGGCTTCAGTGTCGCCACCAGCACGCCGTTGCAGCGGCACAACCAGCAGCAGTACAAGGTGACGCTGCACAAGATGCTGCAGCTGCAGCGCCGCGAGCTGGAGGTCGCCGAGCAGGCCCTGGCGCGCATCCAGGGCGAGTTGCTGGCCGCGATGCGCAGCGAGAAGGTGCTGACCCAGGTGATCGAGGCCAAGGTCGGCCAGTGGCAGACGCAGCTTGCGCAGCAGGAACAGAAAATCCAGGATGGCCTCGCCGCGCAGTCCTGGTGGCGTGCCAGGGCTTGAGTCTGGCCTGCGGACATGGCGGATAACCCGTTCCGCGTTATGCGCCGGCCGTTTGGCGAACTCTGAACACGGCATTTAAGTTTTCCTTCGGGGCGGTCGCCCTCTGAGGGAAAGCCCCAGAAATACTCGGATACCGACCATGGAAATCACCCGGCAACTGACCAGCGTCGCGCTGGCCACCAGCGAGTCCGCCAAGAGCGCACGCAGCGAGCGCGCCGCTCCCGTGGCAGAGGCCGGCGCCAGCGCGCCGGTCAGCGATTCACTGCGCCTGGACGAGATGCAGGAAACCCTGCGCGCCATGCCTGACGTGGACCAGGACCGGGTTGCCGAAATCCGCCGTGCCCTGATGAATGGCGACCTGGCCAACGACACCCGCCTGCTCGCCACCAGCATTCTTTCCTACCATCGCGGCAGCGACGCATGACCCAGCGCGCGCGGTTGCTGCAGGTGATCGAGCAGGACATCCAGCAGGATGGCCGCGATTGCCTGGCGCTGCGCGAGCGCCTGCAGGAGCTGTATCGCCACCTGCTGGCGCGGGACAGTGCGCAGATCGAAGCGCTGAATCCCGATATCCAGGCGCTGCTCGATGCCGTCGCCGGCCGTGCGCAGCGCCGTAGCCGCGTGCTGCGCGCCTTCCAGCTGCCGATGGACGCTGAAGGCATGCGTACGCTGCTGTCCAGCTACCAGCCGCCGCGCCGCGAGGAGCTCCAGCAGGAGTGGCAGCAGCTGGGCCAGCTCACCGCCCAGTGCAAGCGCCTCAACGAGCGCAACGGCAAGCTGCTGGCGATGCACCACGACATTCTCAGCCAACTGATGGGCGATCCGCGCGAGCAGCCGGTGTATTCGCGGCAGTTGTACTGACCGAATTCGTAGGAGCGGACTCCTGTGCCTCTGTGCAGCGCACAAAGCCCCTCACCCTAGCCCTCTCCCGCAAGCGGGAGAGGGGACCGTACGGCATCAAGCGGAACTCCGTGCCTCTCGGCCACGCTGATTGGCGCCCTCTCCCTTCAGGGAGAGGGCGGGGGAGAGGGCAGCCCCCGTGCAGGATTCCCTCGAAAAACAACCTGCCGAAATGGTTTAACGAATCCCTCCCCACGGTCGCCCTTCCTCTGCATCAGGGTGCGCGCCCGGCAGGCGGAAATGCCGCTTCCCGCTGCGCGCCAAACCACGCCGGGCGGAAGTTCGCCTTCTCCCCGGAAAGCATGCAAAGCCTTGAGCGGCGGGCCTTACGGCATTGGCATCGTAATTGCTCCTGACCTTATGCAGAGGGGGCACAAAGAGGTGGATTCAGATGGCGACCATAGATTCCGATTACGTCAAAAGCATGGCTCAGCAACTGGCCACGTACGAAGTGCAGAACGGCCTGAACAAGGCTGATCGCAACAAGTCGTCGTACCAGTCCCAGCTGACCGCGGTGACTTCCCTGGAGTCGGCGCTCAAGACCTTCTCCTCGGCAGTGAAGAGCCTGCAGGGCGTGACCGGCAGCAACACCAGCATGCTGGTCAACAGCGCCACCACCAGCAAGGACGGCTACCTGAGCGCCAAGGTGGACAAGAACGCCGTGCCCGGCAGCTACGACTTCTTCGTCGAGCAGCTCGCCACCAGCCACCAGCTGTCGTTCTCCGGCCTGCAGGCCGGCGACATCGACACCCAGGGCACCCTGACCCTCAGCCAGAACGGCAAGTCGTTCGACATCGACCTGAGCAAGATCGACACCGACGGCGACGGCGCCAACTCGCTGGACGAACTGGCCGCCGCAATCAACAAGGCCACCGACAACACCGGTGTCAAGGCCACCCTGGTGCGCAGCAACGGCCAGGTCTCGCTGGTGCTGGGCGCGGAGAAGTCCGGTGCGGCGAATGCCATCAGCCTGTCGCTGAGCGGCACGGACAGCGCCAACAGCGCTTTCGAGAACGCCATCGGCAACCCGCAGGAGCTGTCCAAGGCCCAGGACGCCCGCGTCCGCCTGGGTGGCGAGAACGGCATGCTGCTGACCAACGCCAGCAACACCTTCGACAACATCATCGATGGTGTCAGCGCAACCTTCACCCAGGCGCAGAAGTCCGGCGAACAGCCGATCCGCCTGACCGTCGCCCAGGACCAGAGCGAAACCAAGAAGAAGGTGCAGACCTTCATCGACGCCTTCAACGCCCTGGCCAGCACCATCGACAGCCTGACCGCCGCCGGCGACCAGAACGGCAACGCCCGCGGCGCCCTGGCCGGCGACTCCAGCGTGCGTGCCATCGAGAACGCGCTGAACCAGATGGTCCGTACCAGCTTCGGCGGCGCCAACCTGATCACCCTGGGCATCAGCGCCGACCGCAGCGGCAAGCTGACCCTCGACGCCACTCGTTTCGAGAAAGCCATCGCCAGCGAACCCGAGGCCCTGGACAAGCTGTTCATGGGCAAGGGCAACCTGCTCGACAGCCTGGACAAGGGTGTCGCCGTCTACACCAACAGCACCAATGGCGTCATGAAGAACCGCAAGGACGCCCTGAACAACAGCCTGCGCCGCGTCGACGATGACTACGACAACCTGCAGAAGCAGTACGACACCTACTACGCGCGCTACCTCAAGCAGTACACCTCGATGATGCAGACCATGCAGTCGATGGACCAGACCAGCGGGATGTTCGGATGACCGCCTACGGCATGAACGAAAGCTACGACAGCTACCGGATGATCGACCTGGAATCCAAGGCCGCCTCGTCCTCGCCCTACGAACTGGTGCTGGTGCTGTTCGACGGCCTGCTCGACGAACTGGCCCGCGCCCGCGGGCATATCGAGCACAAGCGCTACCAGCAGAAGGGCCGCTCCCTGGAGAAGTGCCTGAACATCCTCAACGGCCTCAACGGCGCACTCGACTACGAGAACGGCGGCGAGACCGTGCAGGGCCTGGCGCGCCTGTATGACTACTGCATCTACCGGCTCTCCGACGTCAGTGTGTCGCTGGAAGTCGCCGGGATCGATGAGGTCGTGCGCCTGCTGGGCATCCTGCGTGAAGGCTGGGAGGGCGTGAGTGCCGCCCGTGGATGATCGCCGGCGCCTGCTCGAGTTGTACGAACGGCTCGGCGCGGCGCTGCAGCGCAAGGACTGGAAAGCCATGGGGCAGGTCGACCTGGCGATCCGCGCGCAACTGGTGGCGATGTCATCGCAGACCGGGCTGGCCGCCGACGTGCTGCTGGCCAAGAAGCACCTGAAACGTCTGCACGAGCAGGCGTCACAGGCCTGTGCCGAAGAGTGCGAGCGCCTGCGCCGCCTGCTGCTCTCGCACCTGGAATACGCCGAGGGTCGCTCGGCGTACATGCAGGTGGATACGTACCAGGAGGGTCGATAGACCGTGATCCAGTTGCCGACCCAAGCGCTGCCGACCACCGACCGTGCTACACGCCCGGTGGCCGAGGCGCGTTCGCAGGACTCGCGCCGCGACGGCGGCGACACTGCTGCTGTGGCGGGATTCCGTGCGCAGCCGCCGGCGCAGTCGAATGCCGGCGAGCGAACCATCAGCGTGCAGTCGTTCCTCGCCCAGTTCGATACCGCGCAGGCCGAGGAGCCGGTGCAGCAAGCCGAGGCTGCGCTGCCGCCGGAGGAGTTGCCCGTCGATACCCGCGACGACGATACGCAGGGCCGGGCAAGCGAAGAAGCATCGCCCTCCGGCGCGGAAAACTGGCTCGCCGGCATGCTTGGCCAGGCTGGGCTGGTGGTGCAGGCGCGGGATAACCCGGCGGCCCGGACCCACGCCCAGGTGGCCGGTTTCGCCACCCAGGCGGTGGATGGCCAGGCGCAGCCGGCGCCCGCCGCAGTGAAGCCCGAAGACGTGCTGCTGCCGCCCGCCGACCTGCCCGAAGAGCCGGCCGTACCCACGCAGCCGGCACCGCGCGAGGCGACCCAGAGTCAGGCGCAGGCATTGCTGCAACAGCACCTGGCTGCTGCCGCACAGACCCCGGACTCCGCCGTACCGACGTTGCCCGCCGGCGCGCTCGACGCGCGTCTTCCGATGACCGACAGCAGCACGCCCGCCTCGTCTACTGCACCGGCGTCGCCGCTGTTCGACAAGCTGCTGCACCTCAAGGGCAGCAACGAGGCCCACTGGGGCGAGCAGATGGTCAGCGCCCTGCGCGACAACGTCGAGCTGCAACTCGGCCAGCGCGTGCAGAACGCCACGATCCGCCTTGATCCGCCAGAGCTGGGCGCCATGGAAATCCTCGTGCGCCATGAGGCCGGGCAGCTCAACGTGCAGATTTCCGCGTCCAGCGGCGACGTCGTGCGCCTGCTGCAGAACACCAGTGAGCGCCTGCGCCAGGAACTGGTCGGGCAGAACTTCCTGCAGGTCAACGTGCAGGTTTCGTCCGATTCGCAGTCCGGCCAGCAGGGCCAGCAGAACCGCCAGCGCTTTGCCGAAGAACCGCTCGCGGTCGCCGCCAACCCGCGTGATGCGCAGGTGGGCGAGCGCTCCGCGCCGCGTGGCGACAGCGACGTACTGATTACCGTGTAGGCCGCCCGCGGCCCGCACCCCCACAGGATTTTTCGAGAAACCCCATGTCCACGCCGCGTCTCGTTCTACTGATGCTCATCGTGAATATCGCCGTCGTGCTGGGCGGCGTGTTCGTCAATTACAAGATGATCAAGTCCGCCAGCCTCGCCCCGGCCGCCGCCGCTTCCGACAAGGAGGCAGCCAAGGAAGATGCAACGGAGGAGGAGCAGGAGAGCGCCGAATACCTCTTCGTGCCGGTGGAGAAGATCATCGTCAGCTCCCGCGGCGAAGACCGCGAGCACTACTTCGTGATCGACCTGGTGCTGCAGGCCAGGGCCGAGCAGGAGCGCAAGAAGCTGGAGAGCGTCGCGCCCATGGTGCGCAGCTCGGTGGTCGCCAACCTGACGCCGGAGAAGTTCGAAGTGCTGCGCGCCATGCCCATCGGCGAGGTGCAGACGCGCCTGGAGAAGGCGGTGATCGACGACTTCGCCGCGCGCAAGGTGGTGGTGCCCTTCGAGCACGTGCTGCTCAGCAAGATGATCGTCCAGTAGGCCGCCATGCACGCCCTTCGCGATCCTGCTCACGGCTATGCCAGTGGCGTCGGCGGCTACGACAGCCCCGAGGGCGGCCATGCGCGCCTGTCGCCGGCGGCCGAGCAGCGCTGGATGATGCAGTACCTGCCACTGGTGCGGCGCATCGTCAGCCAGCTGTCGCTGCAGGCCAACCAGGTGCTGGACCGCGAGGACATGGAGCAGATCGGCCTGATGGGCCTGCTCGAAGGCCTGCGTCGCTACGGCGAGCCGGACGAGCAGTTCGGCCGCTTCGCCGCGCTGCGCATCCGCGGCGCCATTCTCGACGAACTGCGCCGCCAGGACTGGCGCCCCCGCCAGGTGCGGCAGCAGGCGCACAAGGTGCGCGATGCGATCCGCGCGCTGGCGCGCCAACTCGGTCGCGTGCCCAGCGACGAGGAAGTGCTCGCCGCCACCGGCCTCGACGAGGCGGGCTACCAGGATTACCTGCGCGCCGAGTCCTCCGAGGCCCTCGAGAGCTTCGACGCGTTGCTGCAGAGCGGCCACGACGGCGTGCAGGCCAGCGGCGATGCGCTGGAAGAGCGCGTGCTCAAGGAACGCCTGCTGGCCCAGGCGCTGGAGCGCCTGAATGAGCGCGAGCGGCTGATCCTCAACCTGTATTACCAGCACGAACTGAACCTCAAGGAAATCGCCCTGGTGCTGGAGCTGACCGATGCGCGCATCTGCCAGCTGATGAAGCAGGCGATCGGCAAGTGCAGCCGTTTCCTCAACACCCCCGACACTCCCTGAAGAATCCCAAACCATGCAGAAAATCATCGGCGCCCTGATCATCATCGCCTGCGTGCTCGGCGGCTACGCCATGGCCCACGGCGAATTGCGCGCGCTCTGGCAGCCGGCGGAGATGATCATCATCCTCGGCGCGGGCCTGGGCACCCTGGTCGTCGCCAACCCCCGCGAAGTGCTGCTGGAGATGTGCTCGCAGATCAAGGGCGTGTTCGTCTTCAAGCGCCGCGGCGAGGAATTCCAGCGCCAGCTGCTGATGCTGCTTTACGAGCTGCTGGAGATGGTCGACGTCGGCGGCCTGAAGGTGCTCGATGCGCACATCGAGGAGCCGGACCAGAGCGAGCTGTTCGCCCGCTACCCGCTGATCCTCCAGGAAAAGAACCTGATGGCATTCATCGCCGACAACTTCCGCCTGATGGCCATGGGCAAGATCAGCGCCCACGAGCTGGAAGGTTTCCTCGAACAGGAACTGGACGCCATGGAGCACGCCCTGCTGCAGCCGTCCAAGTCGCTGCACAAGGTTGGCGAGGCGATGCCCGGCTTCGGCATTCTCGCGGCGATCCTGGGGATCATCATCACCATGGGCAACATCGGCGGCTCGGTGGCCGAGATCGGCGCCCACGTGGCCGCCGCGCTGGTGGGCACCTTCTTCGGCATCTTCGTCTGCTACTGCCTGATGGACCCGCTGTCCAACGCCATGGCGCAGCGGGTGAAGACCGAACTGTCGGCGCTTGAATGCGTGCGCACCACCCTGGTCGCCCACGTCGCCGGCAAGCCCACGCTGCTGGCGGTGGACGCCGGCCGCAAGCTGATCGAGCAGGACGTCAAGCCGGCCTTCAAGCAGCTGGAGACCTGGGTCACCCGCTTCGAGGAAGAGCGGGACGCAGCATGAAGAAACGTGCCGACAAGCACAGCGAAGTCATCATCAAGCGCCGCAGCAAGAAGGGCCACGATGACGAGCACGGCGGCGCCTGGAAGGTCGCCTTTGCCGACTTCACCCTGGCGATGATGGCGCTGTTCATGGTGCTGTGGATCGTTCACCCGCAGACCGAGCCGCAACCGGTGGCGGTGGGCGACCAGGATGCCAACCCGGTGGTAGATGGCGGCGCCGGCGTGTTCGATGGTGCCAGCCGCACGCCCGTCGAGCTCGACGGCATGCCGCAACCGATCAAGACGCCGGAGAAACCGGCGCCGCAACTCGCCCTGGACGCCGGCAAGCAGGGCAAGGCCGGCGAGCAGGCGAAGGACGCCAGCACGCAGCAGGACGGCCGCCAGTACGACAGCAACGAGGACCTGCGCGAGCTGGCCGAGCTGATCCGCGAGGTGTCCGGCAAGGTCGATGCGCTGGCCAACATCGAGGTGACGGTGGTGCCGCAGGGGCTGCGCATCCTGATCAAGGACGACCAGCAGCGTTTCATGTTCGCCCGTGGCCAGGCGACCCTCGATCCGCATTTCCAGACGCTGCTCGGCGCGCTGTCCGGCGTGCTGTCCAAGGTGCAGAACAAGTTGATCCTCAGCGGCCACACCGATGCGGTGCAGTACCGCCGGCCCGATGGCTACAACAACTGGAACCTCTCCGGCGACCGCGCCCTGCGCGCGCGCAACGTGATGGTCGACAGCGGCCTGCCGGCAGGCCATGTGCTGCAGGTGGCGGCCCAGGCCGACGTCATGCCGCTACGCCCGGAGGACCCCGAGAGCGGCGCCAACCGGCGCATCGAGATCCTCCTGCTGACCCACAGGGCGGAGAGCCTCTACCGGGAAATCTTCGGCGAGAGTTACGCACAGGTGCATTACTCGGCCTCCGGCGCGAAGCTGGTCGAGCCGCAGCCAGCACAACCGGAGAAGATCGAGGCGCCGGCTTCTGCGGCCGTCGAGGCGTCGACACCCGCGGCAGCGGCCAAGCCGGCGTTGCAGTTGTGAGCGGGTCAGCGATCGCGGGGGTGACGCGGACAGAATACCTGGCGCGTTTCCACGCCGTAGAGGCATTCGCCCAGGGGTTCGAGGGTGATGCGTGCGCCGCGCTGGCGCCCGTAGAGCAGGTTGAAGATCAGTTCGCTGTCCAGGCCGCTGTCGGCCTGCAGGTTGCTGATGCTGTTCTCTTCCACCTGCAACTGGTAGCGCCCGCCGAGGTCGCTGCCGACGTTGCCCGAGACCTCGAGGATGTTGGCGTCCTGCTGGATCATCGAGTAGAAGCGCCCTTCGTGGAACATGGTGGTCTGGGCGATTTCCAGCACCTTGCCGCTGCCCAGCAGCACCTGCCCGGAGGACGCGTAGCGGCCGTCGATAGCCGAGGTGCTGCGCGCGTGCTTCCACAGCATGCCCAGCGCCAGCGCCAGGCAGGCGATACCGAAAAGCGAGATCACCAGGCAGCGGCGCGCCACGCCGGCCTGGCGGCGTAGGTTCAGTTCAGGCACTTGCGCAACTGCTCCTGGGGAATCCGGGCGACCTGGCTCTCGTGGATCAGCAACCAGTTGGAGTGGCCTTCGGGTTGCACGCAGACCAGTTCGTAGAAGCCCGAGGTCATGTGCAGCATGAGGCCGATGGGGCGGGTGGCGAGGTCGGCCAGTTGGTGCGCCAGCGGCCGGGTGTTGCGGATCAGGCGTTGCAGGTCCTGTTCGTTGTCTTCGACGTAGGTGATCTGCAGCGAGCCCAGGTTCTGTTCGGTGGTAAGGACCGGGCTGCGCAACTGGGTGTAGTAGAAGGCGCCGGAGAGGACCAGCAGGCCGAGGATGCAGAGGCTGGCTGCGGCGAATTTCAGGCGCCGCAGATTCGGCGTTCGCGGCGCGGCTGCGGGGCTCTGCAGTGGAATCACTTCCGGCGTGGCATCGACCACTTCTGCTTCCACTTCCGACTCGCTCGCCTGGCCCACCAGATACTGCGGGTTGAACATGTACCCGCGGCGCGGCAGCGTCTGGATGATCTGTCGCTGCTTCTCGTCCGCCAGCACCTGGCGCAGGGTGTAGATCTGCTGGTTGAGGCTGCCCTGGCCGACGACGCGGTCGGACCAGGCGTGGGTCAGCAGCTCGTCGCGTGCGACCACGTCTCCGGGGCTTTGCAACAGGCGTTCGAGTACCCGGCTGCCGGAGAAACCCAGGTCGATCCGCTCCACCTGGCCGTCACGGTCGAGGTCGAGTTGATAGAGCGCGGGATAGAACTGCGCGATGCAATCGGAACGGCCAGTCCGGAGCTTCAGGCAGGCGATCGGCCGTCCGTCCGGTAGCGGTGAAATGAGTGTGTTCATCGAGCCCTTGCCAGCCGCGCCCTTGGCGGTCGCGGGGAAACTCCATTTGTCCATGGAGGCAGAGGCATTATTTTGACGTCAGAAAAATGTGGGTGCAAGTTCTGAATTTTGCACACTCGTGCTTGCAATTTTCACACGAGTCTCGAAACCGCTGGCGCAGGCGGGTTGCGCCGCGACCGCACGTCGTAACACCGCTTGTCAGCGTACCCGCAGACAGCAGAACGCCCCGCCGAGGCGGGGCGCTGCAGAATCAGGGCGCGCGAGGCGGGGGCCTCGCGCTGGCCGGGCCTTAGCCCAGCAGGCCCATGATCATGCTGGGCATCTGGCCAGCTTGCTTGAGCATGGAGATGCCGGACTGCATGAGCATGGAGTTCTTGCTCATGTTGGCGCTTTCGACGGCGAAGTCGGCGTCCATGATGCGGCCCTTGGACAGGTCGGTGTTGTCCTTCATGTTGGCCAGGTTATTGGAGGTGTGCTGCAGGCGGTTGATGTTTGCACCGAACTGCGCGCGCAGGGTGCCGATGGCGTCCAGGGCTTTGCCGGCGTTGTCGATGGCGGTGTTGGCGTCGGTGATGGTTTCCAGCTCGGTGCCGGCAGCAGGGGAGGCGCCGAACTGCTTGGTCAGTGCGGTGAAGGCATCGGTCACGCCCTTGAGCTGGGTGCTGACATCGACGTCCAGAGTCTCGGCCTTGTCGGCACCGATCTGGAAGGTTACGCCGCCTGCGGTGGAGCCGAACTTGCCGGCAGCCGCGTCGACGCTGAACAGGGCGTCACCGGCGAACTTGGTGTTGGCGATGATGTTGGTCAGCTCCTTGCCCAGTTCGTTGAACTCGGCGGACAGCGCCTTGCCGTCGTCGGTGGAGTTGGTGCCGTTCGCCGCCTGGGTAGCCAGGTCCTTCATGCGCTGGGTGATGTCGGTCAGCTCGCTGAACGCGCCGTCGGCAGTCTGCATCAGGGAGATGGCGTCGCTGGTGTTGCGCATGGCCACGTCCATGCCGCGGGACTGGGCGTTCAGGCGGGTGGCGATCTGCAGGCCGGCGGCGTCGTCGGCAGCGGAGTTGATCCGCAGGCCGGTACCCAGGCGCTGCTGGTTGGTGGCCAGCAGGCTGTTGGTCTTGCCCAGGTTGGTCTGGGTGATCAGGGAGGAATAGTTGGTTTGAATCGACAAGGCCATGGTGGACTTCCTGTATGAGCTGAATGAAGCCGGCGTTGTGCCTGCTGAAGGGGTAAGGCGACAGCTCGCGGGGAAGGATTAAGGGTGTTGGAAAATTTTTTGGCGCGGGGATTCCGACGCTACCGGCAGTCACGCTGCCAACATCGTCGTACACGGTCATGTGTCCTTTTGCCAGGGATCGATCATCTATCTTGTTGAGACATGTCTGACAGCCCCGACGCCGAGGTGCAGCTAAGCTCCCCAGGTCCACAAGGCTGTGGATAGTTCGTGTGAACCGCTCAGTGCGAACCCCGAGAAAGGAACCTCATGATCTCCGTCTACCAGCTCAAGTCCCGTTTCCAGAACCTGCTTCGCCCCCAGGTCACCCGTCTCCACGAGCGCGGCGTCACCGCCAACCAGGTGACGCTGGCCGCCTGCGGCCTGTCGCTGCTGGTGGCGCTCAGCGTCGCGCTGCTCGCCAGCCACGCCTGGATATTCCTGCTGATCCCCCTGTGGATGTTCCTGCGCATGGCGCTCAACGCCATGGACGGCATGCTCGCCCGCGAATTCGGCCAGCAGTCGAAGCTGGGCGCCTACCTCAACGAACTGACCGATGTGATCGCCGACAGCGCGCTGTACCTGCCGTTCGCCCTGCTGCCGGGCGTGACCCCAGCGCTGGTGGTGCTGGTGGTGCTGCTGGCGATGATCAGCGAATACGCCGGGGTGCTGGGCGTGATGGTCGGCGCCTCGCGGCGTTATGACGGGCCGATGGGCAAGAGCGACCGCGCACTGTGCTTCGGCGTCTTCGGTGCAGGCGTGGCCAGTGGACTGCTGCCGCTGTCCTGGCTCGACCCGCTGCTGGTGCTGCTGGCGCTGCTGCTGGTGCTGACTATCGTCAACCGGGTACGCCAGGGGCTGGCTGAACAGAAGGAACAACGGGCCGGCTGAATAAGGGCCTGTCGTGTCAGGAAGGGGACAGGACTGTCCCGCAAGCCATCGAAACAGAGGAAGTTATGCGCGAGTCTTCGAATCACCATTTCATCACCCACGACGGCGTCGAGCTGTTCTATCGCCACTGGCCGGCGGTGCCCGCCAACGATGAGCCGCGCCGCGCGGTCGTGCTGTTCCACCGGGGCCACGAACACTCCGGCCGCATCGGCCACCTGGCCGACGAGCTCGATCTGCCCGGCTTCGATGTTTTCGCCTGGGACGCCCGCGGCCACGGCCAGTCGCCGGGAGCGCGGGGCGATAGTCCGAGCTTCGGCACCAGCGTTCGCGACGTGCAGACCTTCGTCGAGCACATCGCTGCCACCCACGGCATCGCCATCAGCGATATGGCGGTGGTCGCGCAGAGTGTCGGCGCGGTGGTCGCGTCCACCTGGGTCCACGACTACGCCCCGCCGATCCGCAGCCTGGTGCTCGCTTCGCCGGCGTTCAAGGTCAAGCTCTACGTGCCCTTCGCCCGGCCGGGCCTGAAGCTGGCAAGGGCGTGGCGCGGCAACTTCTTCGTCAACAGCTACGTGAAGGCGAAATTCCTCACCCACGATCCCGAGCGGATCGCCTCCTATGACAGTGACCCGCTGATCGCCAAGGCGATCTCGGTGAACGTGCTGCTGGGCCTCTACGAAGCGGCTGATCGTGTGGTCGCCGACGCCCAGGCGATCCAGGTGCCAACCCAGCTGCTGATCTCCGGTTCGGACTTCGTGGTGCACCGCAAGCCGCAGCAACGTTTTTTCGACAACCTCGGCACGGCGCGCAAGGAACTGCACATCCTGCCCGGCTTCTTCCACGACACCCTCGGCGAGCTGAACCGCGAGCAGGCGGTGACCCGTGCCCGGCGCTTCATTCTCGAATGCTTTGCCCGCGCGCCGGAGCGCCCGGACCTGCGCGACGCCGATCGCTTCGGCTACACCTGCGCCGAAGCAGAAGCCCTGGCGACCCCACTGCCCAGCTGGTCGATCCGCGACCTCTACTGGCGCGCGACCCGCGCCAACATGCGCCTCGGCCGGTTGCTGTCGGACGGCATCAACCTCGGTTTCCAGACCGGCTTCGATTCCGGCAGCACGCTGGATTACGTCTACCGCAACCAGCCCGCCGGCGCGGGGCCCGTGGGGCGGATGATCGACCGCACCTACCTGGAGTCCGCCGGCTGGCGCGGCATCCGCCAGCGCAAGGTGCACATCGAGGAACTGCTGCGCCTGGCCATGGCCAGCCTGCGCGAGCAGGGCCGCGAGGTGCGCATCCTCGATATCGCCGCGGGCCACGGACGCTACATTCTCGAAGCGCTGCAGGGCGTCGAGCCGCTGCCGGAAAGCGTGCTGCTGCGCGACTACAGCGAACTGAACGTGCGCGAAGGCTCTGCGCTGATCGAGCGCCTGGGGTTGAAGGAGCATGCGCGCTTCGTCCAGGGCGATGCCTTCGATGGCGCTGACCTGGCCGCTGTAGAGCCGAAACCGAGCCTGGCGGTGGTGTCCGGTCTCTACGAGCTGTTCGCCGACAACGCCATGGTCAGCGGCTCGCTGGCAGGCCTCGGCGCAGCGGTGGAAGAGGGCGGCTACCTGATCTACACCGGCCAGCCCTGGCACCCGCAGCTGGAGCTGATCGCCCGCGCCCTGACCAGCCACCGCGCCGGGCAGGCCTGGGTGATGCGCCGCCGCACGCAACTGGAGATGGACCAACTGGTCGAGGCGGCGGGCTTCCGCAAGCTGGCCCAGCGCATCGACGAGGACGGCATCTTCACCGTGTCGCTGGCGCGCCGGGAGCTCCGTTGATGGGTGCAGCGATGCCGCCGCGCGACCCCGGCGTGTTTCGCCGGGCGGTGATCTGGCTGCTGTGCCTCGCGCCGTTCTTCTTCGCCAGCTACGGCTTCGCCAACTGGGTGACGGGGCAGCGCGAGACGGTCGGCGTGCTGGTGTTCGACTGGGAACGCGGCATGCCGCTGTGGCCATGGACGATCATTCCGTACTGGTCGATCGACCTGCTCTACGGCTTGTCCTTCCTGCTGCCACGCACCCGCCGCGAACTGGACAGCCACGGCTTGCGGCTGCTCACGGCGCAGGTGATCGCGGTCAGCTGTTTCCTGCTGTTCCCGCTGCGCTTCAGCTTCGAGCGCCCGGCGCTGGACGGCCTGTTCGGCTGGCTGTTCGATGTGCTGATGGGCTTCGACAAGCCGTTCAACCAGGCGCCCTCGCTGCATATCGCGTTGCTGGTGGTGCTCTGGGCGGCCTACGGGCGCTACGCCAGCGGAGTCTGGCGCTGGCTGCTGCATGGCTGGTTCGCGCTCATCGGGCTGTCGGTACTGACCACCTGGCAGCACCACTTCATCGATGTGCCGACGGGTGCCCTGGCCGGTTTCTTCTGCCTCTGGCTGTGGCCGCGGGAAGGGCGTTCGCCGCTGGCCGCCTGGACGCTGAGCAGCGATCCGCGACGACTTCGACTAGCCGTCTTCTACGCCATCGGCGCGGCGCTTGGCGGGATGCTGGCCCTGAGCGGAGGTGGCATCTGGCTCTGGTTGTGCTGGCCGGCGGTATCGCTGGCGCTGGTTGCGCTGTGCTACCTGGGCATCGGCGCGGAGGGCTACCAGAAGCGCGCGGAGGGCCGCCACTCGCTGGCTGTCTGTTGGCTGCTGGCGCCTTATCGGCTGGCCGCCTGGATCAATTCCCGCGCCTGGACACGCCAGCACCCGCAGCCCGATGAGGTACTGCCCGGGCTCTGGCTGGGCCGCCTGCCCGGCGCGGCGGAGCGCAAGGCGCGGCCCGAGCTGGGAGTGCTCGACCTGTGCGCGGAGCTTCCCTGCACTGCGCATGACGATCGTTACGCGAGCCTGCCGTTGCTCGACCTGATTGCGCCCAGCGTCGATCAGTGTCGACTGGGCGCCGCCTTGATCGACGAACTTCGCGCGCGTGGCCCGTTGCTGGTCTGCTGCGCCCTGGGTTATTCGCGCAGTGCGACGGTCCTGGCCGCGTGGCTGCTGTTATCCGGCCAGGCGGCCACGGTCGAGGACGCGGTGGCGCAGATTCGCCGCGCGCGTCCACGCATCGTGCTCAAGGCCGAACAACTGGCGGTGCTGGCGCAGGTCGCCGGTCAGCCGCAACTATCACGGGAGGTGAGTCATGTCGGTTGATCCGGGCCTGATCCTGGTGGCCAGCCTGCTGCGCCGCGGCAGCAGTCTCAATGGGTTGTCTTCGGCGCTGACGGTGCTCGCACTGGCGCTGGGCTTCTACGGCGCGCTGATGGCCAGCGCCACGCTGGCGTTCAGCCTGAGCATGGCGCTGCTGGTGCTGCTCGGCCTGGTGCAGAAGTTCTACGCCATGCGTGTGGCGCTGGACGCCGATCTGTTCGAGGCCATGGCCAACGCCGGAGAGGCGCTGCCGGAGAAAACCCGGCAACTGGACGACGCCCTGGCCACCCATGTCGGTGTGCCCGCGGAAATGTCCGGCCGCACCTGGAGCGAGCGCAGCCGTGGCGCACTGAAACTCCTGCGTCGGCAGGTGATGCTGTGTGCGGTGCAGTGGCTGGTTGCGCTGCTGTGCCTGATCGCCCTGACTTTCCAATCCTGAGGAACGCCCCCGCAATGCTGGAACGACTGTTCGCCTACGCCATCATCGCCGGTGCCCGCGCGGTGACCGGCCTGCGCAGCCTGTGGATCGGCACCACGCCGATCCCGGCGCAGCGCATCTACTACGCCAACCACAGCAGCCACGGCGACTTCGTGCTGCTCTGGGCCTCGCTGCCGCCCGAACTGCGCGCGCGTACGCGCCCGGTCGCCGGGATGGACTACTGGGGCAAGGGCGGCCTGCGTGGCTTCATCATCAACCGCGTGTTCCACGGCGTGCTGATCGACCGCACGCGCGGCGCAGAAGGCGGCAATCCGCTGGAGCCGGTGGAGCAGGCACTGGCCGACGGCGACTCGCTGATCCTCTTTCCCGAGGGCACGCGCAACCTCGACGAGGAGGTGCGCCTGTTGCCCTTCAAGAGCGGCATCTATCACCTGTCCAAGGCGCATCCGCAGGTCGAGCTGGTGCCGGTATGGTTGGACAACCTCAGCCGCGTGATGCCCAAGGGCCGCGCACTGCCGTTGCCGCTGCTGTGCACCCTGAGCTTCGGTGCGCCGCTGGCGGTGCAGGAGGGCGAGGCCAAGGACGCCTTCCTCGAACGCGCCCGCGAGGCGCTGCTGAAACTCGCCGCGCCGGAGGGTCGCTGAGATGAACCAGACCTGGCTGCTGTTCGCCGGTATCGGCGGCATCCTCGTTCTCGCCTCGCTGGTCGGCGCGGTGCTGCGCTGGCGCGCGCCGGCGGGACCGCACGCGGTGATCGACAACCTCAACGCGCGGATCAATGCCTGGTGGGTGATGGTCGCGGTGATCGGCTGCGCCTTCGCCCTCGGTTACTGGGCGGTGATCCTGCTGTTCTATGGCGTGTCGTTCTACGCCCTGCGCGAGTTCCTCACGCTGATGCCGACCCGGCGCAGCGACTACCCGGCGCTGGTCGCGGCCTTCTACTTCGTGCTGCCGATGCAGTACCTGCTGATCGGCATCCAGTGGTACGGACTGTTCTCCATCTTCATTCCGGTCTACGTGTTCCTGCTGCTGCCGATCCTCGCTTCGCTGGGCGGCGACTCCAAGCACTTCCTCGAACGCGCCTCGAAGGTGCAGTGGGCGCTGATGCTGGCGGTGTTCTGCATCTCCTACGTGCCGGCGCTGCTGACCCTGAACATCGAGGGTTACGAGGGCCGCAACCTGCTGCTGATCGCCTTCCTGGTGATCGTCGTGCAGTTGTCGGACGTGCTGCAGTACGTCTGCGGCAAGCTCTTCGGCAAGCGCAAGATCGCCCCCAACCTGTCGCCGTCCAAGACCCTGGAAGGCTTCGTCGGAGGCGTGGCGCTGGCCACGCTGATCGGTGGCGCGCTGTGGTGGATCACCCCGTTCGCCTTCTGGCAGGCGTTGCTGATCGCGCTGATGATCAACATCCTCGGCTTCTTCGGCGGGCTGGTGATGTCGGCGATCAAGCGCGACCGCGGGGTGAAGGACTGGGGGCACATGATCGAAGGCCACGGCGGCATGCTCGACCGCCTGGATTCGGTGTGCTTCGCCGCGCCGGTGTTCTTCCACTTCGTGCGGTATTGGTGGACCTGAGGCGGGTATTACCTTCGTAGGACCGTAGGGCGCATGACCTGGAACAGGTTATCCGCCAGCGACTCTGCGGGGATAACGCTGGCGCGTTATGCGCCCTACGGTCTGCCGTGCGGTTAGCCACCGTCACGCAGGGCTCATCCAACGTAAAACGGTCCGCGGCACTCAGAAGATGCTACTCACCTCTCCCGAGGCCAGCACCTTCGCGTCGATGACCTTCTGGCTGCGCAGGTTCTTCACCCGGATCACCTCGTCCTGCTTGCCGTTGGCCAGCGCCTCGCCGGCGGCGCTGGCCTGGATGCCGTCCTGGCTGGCGACGATCTTCACCTGCTGGCCGCGGCGCACCAGCAGCGCGCCGTCGAGCAGCGCCGGGCTCAGCGGCTGGTCGGCGCGGATGCGCCGGCGAGCGGTCTTGCCGGCGACCTCATCGATGCGGGTGAAGTAGCCCCGCGCGCTCTTGCCGATCTCCAGCGGTGCCAGTTTCAGCTGCCCCGGCTCCAGCGTCTGGCCGCGCTCGATCTCGCCGCTGGCGACCACGGCCGGCAGGAACACCGCGGGCTGGCTGGTGAAGTAGAGCGGCCAGCCGGGCTGCCCCGCGCAATCGGCCTCCAGCCGGCGCCGGGCGGTGGCCGAGGCGGGTGCTTCGCTCTCGCGCAATTGCGGCTCGCTCGGGCAGGCCGGCAGCTTGGCCAGGCTGTTGGGCAGGTTGTTGGCGACCCTGAAGGTCATGCCGTTCCAGCCCTGTTTTTTCGCTTCGCTCTTCAGTTCGCTGGCGATCAGTCGCTGTGCGGCGGCGTCGAGTTGCGCGCGGGCATCCTGCGCTTGCGCAAGAGCGGGAAGGAGGACGAGGAAGCAGGCGGAAAGCGCTTTTCCGCATCCCCCGCTGTGGCGCGCGAAAAGCGGAAACGACGCGTTGCGCCCGCGTTTTTTGGTTTCAATAAACGCCTTGTAAATCAACGACATGAAGCGACCTTCAGGGGTCGGCATGCTTTGTGCTGAATGGCCACGCACGCCGAACGATGAGAATGGGTTGCGGGAATGAGTATACGGTTTGACGAGACCCTGGGTCTCCACGAGAGAGCCCTCTCGCTGCACATGCAGCGCAGCGAAATCCTGGCCTCCAACCTGGCCAACGAAGACACCCCCGGCTTCAAGGCGCGGGACATCGATTTCGCCGCCGAGATGCAGCGCCAGGGCAACCCGTCGGCAGTGCTGGCCAGCGCAGGCCCGCAATCGATGGAGCTGAAGTACCGCATTCCCAACCAGCCTTCCCAGGACGGCAACAGCGTCGAGCTGGCCACCGAGCAGGCGGAGTTCTCGCGCAACGCGATGGATTTCCAGACCAGCCTGACCTTCCTGACCATGAAATTCCGCGGCCTCAAGCAGGCCATCGAGGGACGCTGACGCCATGGCATTCGATTCCATCTACCGCATCGCCGGCTCGTCGATGAACGCGCAGACCGTGCGCCTGAACACCGTGGCCAGCAACCTGGCCAACGCCGACTCCGCGGCCGCCAGGCCCGACGACGTGTACCAGGCGCGCAAGCCGATGTTCGCCGCCGTCTACGACAACGACCAGCTCACCCGCAGCGCCGGCATGGGCGGCGCCCACGTGCAGGTGCTCGACGTAGTCACCTCCGGCCGCGCCCCGCAGCGCCGCTACGAGCCGGGCAGCCCGCTGGCCGACGCCACCGGCTACGTCTACTACCCCGACGTCAACGAGATCGAAGAGATGACCGACATGATGTCCGCCACCCGCAGCTTCGAGACCGGTGTGGAAGTGCTCAACCGGGTGAAGAGCATGCAGTCCAGCCTGCTGAAACTGGGAGACGCCTGATGAGCACGGTGAACAACGACACCAGCGGTACCAGCACCAACGGCACGTCGTCCGGCACGCCCAAGCAGGCGGTGAATCTCGGCGAGATGGGCGACATGGAGAACAGCTTCATCACCCTGCTGGTCGCCCAGGTGCAGTACCAGGACCCGACCAAGCCGGTGGACAGCACCGAGTTCATCAACCAGTACTCGGCCATGGCGCAGGTGAAGAGCATGCAGAACATGACCACCCTGCAGCAGAACAACCTGGTGCTGATGGACAACCTGCAGACCCTCACCGCCGCCGGCCTGGTCGGCCAGGAAGTGAAGGTCAGCGCCGACAGCCTGCAACTGGACGGCGACAAGGTCAGCGGGCAGATCAACCTGGAACACGCCTCGGCCACCACCGTGCTGCAACTCACCGATGCCAACGGCGTGCGCACCGACATCACCCTCGGCCCGCAGGAGCCGGGCGCCGTGCCTTTCACCGTGGACCCCGAAACGCTCGGCCTGAAGCCGGGCAAGTACAGCCTCGCAGTGAAGACCGAGAGCGGCGAGACGCCGGGCATCGAAGTGTCCGGGTTGGTCCATAACGTCCGCGTCAGCGCCGACGGCCCGGTCCTGGAAGTCGCGGGCGCCGGTTCCGTGCCCTTCTACAAGATCGTCGAATTCAGTCAGGGCCAGGCCGCCTGAGCGCCTGTTCCCCCCCACTTAGGATGAGCTAACGCCATGAGCTTCAACATCGCCCTGACCGGCCTGAACGCGGTGACCCAGCAGCTGGACACCATCAGCAACAACATCGCCAACTCCGGCACCGTCGGCTTCAAGTCCTCGCGCACCGAGTTCGGCAGCGTCTACGCCGACACCAAGGGCATGGGCGTGGAAGTCACCGGCACCACCCAGAGCATCAGCCAGGGCGGCTCGCTGGTGTCGACCAACCGCAACCTCGACCTGGCCATCTCCGGCGGCGGCTTCTTCGTCGTCAAGAGCGGCAACGGCGACACCCAGTACACCCGCGCCGGGGTGTTCAGCCAGGACAATGCCAACTACCTGATCAACGCCACCGGCCAGCGCCTGCAGGGCTACCCGACCGACGCGGCCGGCAACCTGCTGGTGGGCACCGTGTCCGACCTGCAGGTGAAGACCGCCAACCTGCCGGCCAAGGCCACCGACAAGCTGGAGTTCGTCGCCAACCTCGACTCCAACGAGAAGGTGCCGACCGTCGCGCCGTTCGACCCGCAGAACGTGGCGACCTACAACTCCACCTACACCAGCAAGATCTACGACTCCCAGGGCAAGGAACACACGCTGACTCAGTACTTCGTGCTGACCGGCAGCAACACCTGGGACGCGCATTACGCAGTGGATGGCAATGCCGTGGGCGCCACCCAGTCGCTGACCTTCGCCCCGGACGGCTCGCTGTCCGCGCCGATCGCCGCGGTGCCGGTGAGCTTCAACCTGCCGGGCGTCAACCCGATGAACATCGCCCTCGACTACACCGGCACCAGCCAGTACGGCTCGGACTTCGTCGTCACCACCAACCGCACCACCGGCTACGCGGCCGGCGAGCAGACCGGCATCGCGGTGGAGAACGACGGCAAGGTCTACGTCAACTACAGCAACGGCCAGCGCATGCTGCAGGGCCAGGTCGCGTTGGCCAACTTCGTCAACAGCGGCGGCCTGCAGAACCAGAGCGGCACCGCCTGGACCGAGACCTCCGCCTCCGGCGCCCCGCTGATCGGCGTGCCCGGCATCGGCCAGTTCGGCTCGCTCTCGGCCGGCAACCTGGAAGGCTCCAACGTCGACATCACCCAGCAACTGGTGGGCCTGATGGAAGGCCAGCGCAACTACCAGGCGAACACCAAGGTGATGACCACCGACAAGGAACTCACCCAAGTGCTGTTCTCGGCTATCTAAGGAAATCCCATGGATCGTCTCGGCTACACCGCGATGACGGCGGCCAGCCGCAGCATGTCTGCGCTGGACATCCGCGCCAACAACCTGGCCAACGTCAACACCCCCGGCTTCCGTGCCGACCTGGAGCACGCCACCGCCGTGGACGTGAGCGGCGCCGGCTACGACAGCCGCCACCTGGCGCGCATCGAGAGCAGCGGCGTCGACATGAGCGCCGGGACCCTGATGGCCACCGGGCGCGACCTCGATGTCGCCATCCAGGGCCAGGGCCTGCTCGCCGTGCAGAGCGGCAACGGCGAGGCGTACACGCGCCAGGGCAACCTGGAGATCGACGCCGACCGCCAGCTGATGATCAACGGCCGCGCCGTGCTCGGCGAGGGCGGCCCGATCACCCTGCCGGAGTACGACGCCATCGCCATCGGCAGCGACGGCACCATCTCGGTGATGCCGCGCGGCGATTTCATGATGACCGACGTCGACCGCCTCAAATTGGTGGACGCACCGGCCGCGTCGCTGGTGAAGAACGCCCAGGGCCTGCTGGTCAGCAAGGACGGCCAGAACGTCGCCGCCAGCGACGACGTGCGCCTGGTCTCCGGGCACCTGGAGCAGAGCAACGTCTCGGCCATCGACCAGCTGGTGGGCACCATGAGCCTGAACCGGCGGTTCGAGACCCAGGTGAAGATGATGAAGGCCGCCTCGGATCTCGCCGAGGCCGGCGACCGCATGATCCGTGGCGGCTAACGCGCGGCGCGCAGACAGGAGCACAACATGAGTTCGGCACTTTGGGTCAGCAAGACCGGCCTGGCGGCACAGGACACCGCGATGTCCACCGTGGCCAACAACCTGGCCAACGTCAACACCGTCGGCTTCAAGAGCGACCGCGCGGTGTTCGAGGACCTGTTCTACCAGGTGCAGCTGCAACCCGGCGCCCAGGCTGACCAGGTCAACACCGTGCCGTCCGGCATCCAGCTGGGCAGCGGCGTGCGCGTCGTCGGCACGCAGAAGGTGTTCACCGAAGGCAGCATGCAGACCACCGGCCAGCCCATGGACCTGGCCATCGTCGGCAGCGGCTTCTTCCAGGTCGAGGCGCCCAACGGCGACACCTACTACACCGAGAACGGCCAGCTGCAGCTGAACAACGAAGGCATGGTGGTCAACGCCCAGGGCCTGCCGCTGACGCCGAATATCGAAGTGCCGGCCGGCGCCAGCCGCTTCACCGTCGGCAGCGACGGCATCGTCACCGCCATCCTTCCCGGCGAGACGCTGCCTACCGAGCTGGGCCAGATCACCCTCGTCAGCTTCACCAACCCGGCCGGTCTGGAAGCCCTCGGTGGCAACCTCTACAAGGAAACCGCCGCCAGCGGCGAGCCGCAGGAAGGCACGCCGGGCGAGGAGGGGCTGGGCACGCTCAAGCAGGGCGTACTGGAAGGCTCCAACGTGCAGGTGGTGGAAGCGATGGTGAACATGATCGCCATCCAGCGCGCCTACGAGGCCAACGCCAAGGTGCTCGACGCCGCGTCGGGCATGCAGCAGTTCCTCAACCAGACGGTCTGACCATGACGCGCCTTGCCCTGCTGCTCGTCCTGGCGCTGCTCGCCGGCTGCCAGAGCTTCAATGAGATGCTGCCGGACGAGGATTCCTCGCTCTACCAGCCGCCGGAGCTGGACTACAGCCTGCCGCCCACCACCAGCGGCGGGCTGTTCCGCTCCGGCTACGGCGGCTCGCTGCTGCGCGACAAGCGCGCCATCGGCGTCGGCGACATCGTCACCGTGGTACTCAGCGAGTCCACCCAGTCGAGCAAGAGCGCGGGCACCAGCTTCGGCAAGAAATCCAGCCTGGACGTGCCGGTGCCGACCATCCTGACCAAGGAGTACGGCGGCCTGGAAACCTCCGCCACGGCCAACCGCGATTTCAATGGCTCGGCGAAAAGCTCGCAGCAGAACACCCTCACCGGCTCCATCGCGGTGACCGTGCACAAGGTGCTGCCCGGCGGCGTGCTGCTGGTGAAGGGCGAGAAATCCCTGCGCCTGAACCAGGGCGACGAGTTCATCCGCCTCACCGGCCTGGTGCGCCTGGACGACATCAGCCGCGCCAACCAGGTGTCTTCGCAGAACGTCGCCAACGCCAAGATTTCCTACGCCGGGCGCGGCGTGCTCAACGACAGCAACTCGGCCGGCTGGCTGACGCGCTTCTTCACCCATCCGCTGTTCCCGATGTAAGCAGGCGAGCACTCCATGCGTAGAAATCTTTCCCGCCTGATGGCGCTGCTCTGCCTGTTCTGGCAGGCCGAGGCGCTGGCCATTCCGCTGCTCGACCTGGTCGACATCGAGGGCGTGCGCGAGAACCAGCTGATCGGCTACGGCCTGGTGGTCGGCCTGGACGGTACCGGCGACAAGAACCAGGTGAAGTTCACCAACCAGTCGGTGGCCAACATGCTCAAGCAGTTCGGCGTGAACCTGCCGCCGAACGTCGACCCGAAACTGAAGAACGTCGCCGCCGTGAGCGTCACCGCCAGCGTGCCGCCGTCCTACAGCGCCGGGCAGACCATCGACGTCACCGTGTCCTCGCTGGGCGACGCCAAGAGCCTGCGCGGCGGCCTGCTGCTGATGACGCCGCTGCAGGGTGTGGATGGCGAAGTCTATGCGCTGGCCCAGGGCAATCTCGTGGTCGGCGGCCTGCATGCGCAGGGGCAGAGCGGCTCCAGCGTGTCGATCAACAGCGCCAACAGCGGCCTGATCCCCAACGGTGCGACCATCGAGCGGATGATTCCCAGCGACTTCACCCAGCGCCCGGACGTGATGCTCAGCGTGCGCAAGCCCAGTTTCCAGACCGCCACCCAGGTGATGAACGCGGTGAACGAGCGCTTCGGCTCCGGCACTGCCACTGCGCTGGACGGCACCAGGGTGTCGGTGCGCGCGCCGGTCAGCAGCGCCCAGCGCACCAGCTTCATGGCCATGCTCGAAGGCATGGAGGTGCAGGAAGGCCGCACCCGGCCCAAGGTCGTCTTCAACAGCCGCACCGGCACCGTGGTGGTGGGCCAGGGCGTGCGCGTGAAGGCCGCCGCCGTGGCCCACGGCACGCTTACCGTGACCATCAGCGAGAACCCCCAGGTCAGCCAGCCGGGGCCCTTCTCCAACGGCACCACGGCGGTCACGCCGCAGTCGGACGTGTCGGTCAGCCAGGACAAGAAGCCGATGTTCAAGTGGCCCGAGGGCACCAGCCTGGAAAGCATCATCAACACGGTGAACAGCCTGGGCGCGACGCCGGACGACGTGATGAGCATCCTCCAGGCGCTGGAGCAGGCCGGCGCCCTGAACGCCGAGCTGGTGGTCATCTGATGAGCATCACCTCGCTCAACCGTCCCATCGTGCCGACCGGCCAGCCCGGCGAGTCGCCCGAGGCGATCCGCCGCGAGCAGCTACAGGCGGCCTCCGAGCAGTTCGAGGCGATGTTCCTGCAACAGATCCTCAAGCAGATGCGCAAGGCCGGCGACGTGCTCTCCGCCGGCAGCCCGCTGCGCAGCCGCGACCTCGATACGATGCGCGATTTCTACGACGAGGTGCTGGCCGAGCACCTGGCCTCGCGCAAGCAGACCGGCATCGCCGACCTGCTGGTGCGCCAGCTTTCCGCCGAGCCGACCGATACCGCCGAGCCCGTCGCGCTTGCCGATGGCGGCGAGGCGCTGCGCCGGCCTTCGGTGTCCAGCCGCAACCCGCTGGTGGATACCTGGCAGCGCGGGGTGGACCGTCTCGCCCACGCCTGGCAGCAGGGCAGCGCCGGTTTCCGCACGCTGGTGGACAGCGTGATCGGCCAGGAGTCCGGCGGCGACGCTGCCGCCGTCTCGCCCAAGGGCGCGCGCGGCCTGATGCAGCTGATGCCCGATACCGCCCGCGAAGTCGCCGGCGAACTCGGCCTGCCCTACGACGAGCAGCGCCTGACCAGCGACCCGGCCTACAACAAGGCGCTGGGCAGCGCCTACCTGGGCAAGATGCTCGACCGCTACGACGGCCAGCATGTGCTCGCCCTGGCCGCCTACAACGCCGGCCCCGGCAAGGTGGACGAGTGGCTGAAGAGCAACGGCGACCCGCGCAGCGGGCAGATCGGCATGGCCGACTGGGTGCGCAGCATCCCCTACGACGAAACCCGCAACTACACCCTCGGCGTACTCCGCCGCGTGCGTGAGGCCCAGGCGCCGGCGCATATCCCCGGCAGCGGCCTGTCGCCGGAGAGCGGCCTGAAGCACGCGCCGCAGGAAGGATTTAAGCGCCACGCCGATTCCGTCGCCTATCAGGGGCAACAGCCTGAATTTGTTTCCCGACCGGCCTCGGCAGCGTTCGCCCAGCCGATCCGCATCGAGTCGAAGGAGAGTGCGTCTTGAGTATGTTGAGCCAGATCGGCTACAGCGGCCTGCGTGCGGCACAGATTGCCCTGGCCACCTCCGGGCAGAACGTGGCCAACGCCAACACCCCCGGCTTCAGCCGGCTGAGCCCGATCCTTGCCTCGCTGGCCGGTGAAGGCGGCCTGAACGTCGGCGGCGGCGTGGTGGTGACCAGCATCCGCCGCATGGCCAACGACTTCCAGAACCAGCAGCTGTGGCGCGCCACCACCGAGCAGAGCTACTACGACAGCGGCCAGCAGTACCTGTCCGCGCTGGAAGGACTGATGGGCGGCGAGGGTTCGAGCATCAGCGTCGGCCTCGACAACTTCTTCGCCGCGCTCAGCGAGGCTACCGCCACGCCCGGCTCGGTTGCCCTGCGCCAGCAGATCATCAACGAGACCAAGAACCTCGCCCAGCGCTTCAACGGCCTGTCCGGCAACATCGACAGCCAGCTGCGCGCCCTGCAGGAACAGCGCGGCGCCATGGTCGGGGAGATCAACGGGCTGACCGACAATCTGGCGGCGCTGAACAAGCAGATCGTCGAGGTCGGCTCCTCCGGCGGCGACACCACCGCGCTGCGCGACCACCGCGAGAGCCTGGTGGCGGACCTGTCCAAATACGCCTCGATCCGCGTCAACGAAGTAGCCGACGGCTCGCTCACCGTGTCGCTCGCCAATGGCCAGCCGCTGGTGGCCGGCAACTCCGCCGGCCAGCTGGCGATCAGCCGCACCGCCAGCGGCGAGCAGGAAATCGCCCTGACCTTCGCCGGCACCAGTTTCCCGCTGGCCCAGGACGGCATGGGCGGCTCACTCGGCGCCTTGTACGACACCGAGTACGACTCGCTGCGCCCGAACCAGACCGCCCTGCACGAGATGGCCGGCCAGTTCGCCCAGCTGGTCAACGACACCCTGGCGGGCGGCTTCGACCTCGACGGCAACCCCGGCCAGGCGCTGCTGACCTACAACGCCGGCAGCACCACGGCGATGCTCTCGCTCAACGATCTCAAGCCCGAGCAGCTGGCACTGTCCGACACCGCTGGCGAGTCCGGCAACAACGTCAACCTGCTCAAGCTGCTCGACCTCAAGGGCCGGAACATCACCCTCTCCGGCAGCCAGGTGACGCTCAACGATGCCTTCGCCGGGCTGCTCGGCAAGGTCGCCAGCGCCAGCCGGCAGAACCAGGCCGACCAGAAGACCGCCACCACCGTGGCGGCCCAGGCGCAAGCCAGCCGCGATAGCGTCAGCGCGGTCAGCCTGGATGAAGAGGCGGTCAACCTGATCACCTACCAGCAGGCCTACCAGGCCAACATGAAAGTCATCAGCACCGCCAAGGAGCTGTTCGACTCGATGCTCGCGGCCTTCTAAGACCTTTTTACGATCTCGCGAGCTAGAGCAGAACAAGGCAAAAACAGGCTAAAAAAGCGGAGTTTACGCGGTGTAAATGAGCATTTTTTAGCCTGTTGTTAACGCAGTTATGTCGACGCGCAGCAGGTCGTAAACAGGTCTTAAGGGCCTTTGTGAAGGAAAGCAGAATGCGCATTACCAACGCACAGATCACCGCGCTGATGGGCGGCTCGATGAACAGCAACTCGGCGGCCCTGGGCAAGCTGATGCAGCAGATGTCCAGCGGCCAGCGCATCCTCCAGCCGTCCGACGACCCCATCGCCAGCGTGCGCATGCTGCGCATCCAGCGCGAGGAGGCGAGCCTGGCGCAGTACCGCACCAACATCGGCAACGTCTCGGGCAACCTGTCGACCCAGGAAACCAACCTGCAGGCCACCTCCGACGCGATGCTCAACGTGCGCGACCTGCTGCTCTGGGCGGCCAACGGCTCCAACACCGGCGGCGACCTCAACGCCATGGCCGGCGAGCTGGAGAATATCGAGAAGACCGTCGTCAGCTTCGTCAACGTGCGCGACGAAGAGGGCCGCTACCTGTTCTCCGGCACGCTCAGCGACACCGCCGCCGTGACCTACGAACCGCTGACCGACAGCTACGTCGCCACCGGCAACGACAAGTCGCGCCAGGCCGCCGTGGCCAACGGCGTACAGGTGGAAGAGAACGTCACCGCGCTCGGGGTGTTCGGCAGCAACATGGACTTCCTCAACCAGCTGCACGCCACGGTGAAGATGCTCAAGGACCCGGCGCTGGATGTCACCGACCCGGCGGTGCACGCGCAGATCACCGCGACCATCGACAGCCTCGATAGCGCCCACGATGGCGTACTCGGCGCGATTACCGAACTGGGCGGCCGGCAGAACACCCTGACCATGCTCAATTCGAGCAACGAGGAAGTCTCGCTGGTGAACCAGAAGATCAATGGCGAGCTGTCGCAGCTGGACTACGCCGGCGCCAGCATCGACCTGAACACCTACCAGCTCGCGCTGCAGGCCACGCAGAAGACCTACCTGAAGCTCAACGACCTGTCGCTGTTCAGCCGCCTGTAAGTTTCTTCGTAGGGGCTCCGCACGGAGGTCTGGACGCCAATCGGCGGATCGTCCCTACTTTTTATCCCGCCACCGCCCGGCCCTTGCGCCGGGCGGAGGCACATCGGTGCAGAGGTCACCATGAAGGTCATCAAACAACTGCCGGCCGCCGCCGTCTTCGACCCGAGCGCCCGCCGTGACGTCATCCTGCCGGCTGCCGGCGAGCGGCAAAATGCCCTGCGCAAGGGCGAGGACAAGGGTGAGAGCGCCGCGCAGATGGCTCGCGGTGCGCAGAAGAGCGGCAGCTTCAACCTGCAGCTCAACCAGCAGTTGTCGTCCATGCAGTCCGCCGACAGCTACCTGGGCGACCTGCAGGACCGCCTCGGTGGCCTCAAGCTCAACCTCAGCCGCGAACTCAGCGCGCCGCAATCCCAGGACCGTGAAGGCGTGCGCCAGGCTACCCGGCAGGTCAACGAGCTGCTGGAGCAGCGCGCCCAGCGCTCGGACGGCAGCCTCGACGCCAACTTCCGCCTGCGCCTCAACGAACCGGTGCGCAGCCGTTTCAGCCTGGAGGGGCTGGAATCGGTGGACGCGATCCAGCGTTCCGGCAAGGAAACCCTGCTGTTCAGTGCTGGCCGCCAGCTCGCCGAACCGGCGGCGGTGGTCCTGGACGATGGCATGAGTACCGAACAGGTGCTGCGCCGCTTCAACGCGACACTCGGCCAGGCCGGCATCCGCGCCGAACTCGATAGCGACGGCGCGCTGAAATTCTCCGCGCCCGAGGCCGACTGGCAACAGCTCAAGGGCCAGTTGGCGGTGCAGGGCGAGGGCAAGCTGTTCGCCAAGGGCAAGAACACCCGGCTGAAAAGCCAGGAAGAAGGGCTGCTGGCATTCCCCACCGAGATCAGGACCGATGCCTTCCGTGAGCAGCGCCAGTTGCTCGATTCGGTGGTCTCGGCGCTGGATCGTATCGGCGGCCTGCGCGATCAGTTGCGCCACCGCCAGGACGACATCCGCGACTTCCTCGACCGCCACGCCAGCGAGGATGAGCGCGAATGGGCGCACACCTTCGCCGCCTCGATGCTCGATCGCATGGGCCGCAGTGCCACCCACTACAGCGCAGCGGCGCAGACGGTGGTGGCTCAGGCGAATCTCAGTCGCTTCGCAGTGGTGAGCCTGCTGGCGTGATTCGCGTGGGTCTTTCGTAGGGCGGATAACGCGCCAGCGTTATCCGCCGCGAACATGCCGGCGGATAACCTGTTCCAGGTTATGCGCCCTGCGATCCTGATACGCCGGCGCAAGGGCTGTTCGCGCGCAAGAACTAGGCGTCCCCCTCGATCCTACAAGGGGCATCCACTCCGTCAGGATTTCTTTAGGAGCGAGCTTGCTCGCGAACCGCACGGCACCTTCCTCAAGACAACAAAAAAGGCGGAGCCCAGCTCCGCCTTTTTCATTTCACATTCGATGATCACGCCAGCTTCAGCAAGCCCATGCCCAGCACCAGCATCGCCAGACCGATCCAGCCGCGCCAGACCAGGCGCTGGCCGAACAGGGCCCAGCCCATGGCGACGGTGGCGAGAATGCCGAAGCCGCCCCAGATGGCATAGGCCACCGACAGTTCGATGCCGCGTACCGCCTGCGCCAGCGCGGTGAACGCGCCCAGTACGCAGAGGATCGAGGCCGCGCCGATGGCGCGCTTGCGGAAGCCGTCGGAGTACTTCAGCAGCAGGTTGGCAATCACTTCCAGGACGATGGCCAGGCCCAGCCAGGCCATGGGAATCAGGTCATGGTTCAGCATGTCACCACCTCCAGGTTCTTCTCACGCGGGGTGGTGCGGGTGCCGGATTTCACCAGCAGGATACCGGCGATCATCACGGCCAGGCCCAGGGCCTTGTCCAGGCTCAGGTGCTCGCCGAGGAAGAAGGCGCTGACCAGGGTGATCAGTACGATGCCGATGCCTTCCCACAGGGCGTAGGCCACGCCGACCGGCACGTGCTTGATGGCCAGCGACAGGAAGTAGTACGACAGGCCGATCATCACGTACATCAGCAGCAGACCCGCTACCGGGTACAGCGCATGGGTGAATTTCATCGAGGTGGTGCCAACGACTTCAAAGCCGATGGCGGCAAACAGATAGATCCAGGAACGCATGGTGGAGCCCTCCCACGGGCAGCCGCGCGCAGTCTCGCTAAGAGCATCCTTGCGGCGGTTTCGGTTCGGGTTTCGTGGCGCCGCCTCGGGCGGCAATCACCTATGAGTGTTCGCCGCGCTTGGCACCACCAACAGGTAGCAGCCGAAGGGAGGAGCTAGAGGTCGCCGGTCCAGTGGCGCTCGCGCGACACCAGGCGGGAAGTGGGGAGAGGTAGAGCCTTGATGTTCAACATAATGAACATATTGTGCCAAATTTCAGGTCGCCTGGCAAATCGACGGCCTCTATTCCGCGGTGAAACGCCGATGTTCCGGCATTTCAAAAGCCTGCTGGAAGCAGCGCGCCGTCAGGGTTGTGCAATATTTTGTTCACCCTGTTTTGCCTGCGACAGCGCGCCACAGTCATGACCTGCGCCAGGCCGTTTTCCGCTCCGGCCTGTTAGCATCCAGCATCGATATCCCGTCGGAGACTGTGATGATCGCCCTGCGAGAAGCCTGGAAGGCCGGACTCTTCGGCCGTGAGCATTGGACGCGCAACCTGGTGGCGGGCGTCATCGTCGGGGTGGTCGCCCTGCCGCTGGCCATGGCCTTCGCCATCGCCAGCGGGGTGAAGCCGGAGCAAGGCATCTACACGGCGATCTTCGCCGGCGCCCTGGTCTCGCTGCTGGGCGGCAGCCGGGTGCAGATCGCCGGGCCGACCGGCGCCTTCATCGTCATCCTCGCCGGGGTCACCGCCAAGTACGGCGTCGACGGCCTGCAGATCGCCACGCTGATGGCCGGCGCGATCCTCGTGCTGCTGGGCGTCAGTCGCCTGGGCAGCATCATCCGCTTCATTCCCGCGCCGGTGATCGTCGGCTTCACCGCCGGTATCGGCGTGATCATCTGGGTCGGCCAGTGGAAGGATTTCTTCGGCTTGCCTGCGGTGACCGGCGAACACTTCCACCAGAAGCTCTGGCACCTGATCCAGGCCCTGCCGCAACTGCACATCGCGACGACCCTGTTGGCGATGCTGAGCCTGGCTCTGGTGCTGTTCACCCCGCGCATCGCCGCGTTGCGCCGGGTGCCCGGCCCGCTGGTGGCGATGGTGGTGGTGACGGCGATCCAGTCGCTGTTCCATTTCGACGGCGTGGCCACCATCGGCAGCGCTTTCGGTGGCATTCCCCTGGGCCTGCCCAGCTTCAGCCTGCCGGAAGTGACGCTGCCGCGCGTGCTCGAGCTGATCGGCCCGGCCTTCGCCATCGCCATGCTCGGTGCCATCGAATCGCTGCTCTCGGCGGTGGTTGCCGACGGCATGGCCGGCACTCGCCACGACTCCAACCAGGAGCTGATCGGCCAGGGCATCGCCAACCTCGTTACCCCGCTGTTCGGCGGCATCGCCGCCACCGGCGCCATCGCCCGCACCGCGACCAACATCCGCAACGGCGGCAACAGCCCGCTGGCCGGGATCACCCATGCGGCCACGCTGGTGCTGATCCTGCTGTTTCTCGCGCCGCTGGCCTCGAACATCCCGCTCTGCGCGCTGGCGGCGATCCTCTTCGTGGTGGCCTGGAACATGAGCGAGGCACGGCATTTCCTGTTCATGCTCAAGCGCGCGCCGCGCGCGGACGTGGCCATCCTGCTGGTGACCTTCCTGCTCACGGTGTTCAGCGATCTGGTGATCGCGGTGAACATCGGTGTGATCCTCGCCATGCTGCATTTCCTGCGGCGCATGGCGTCCTCGGTGGAAGTCCACGCCGACGACGGCCCCGAGCTGGACGTGGAGCTGCGCGGCCGTGGCCTTGGCGACCTGCCGCCGGGGGTGCTGGTGTACAGCATCGAGGGGCCGCTGTTCTTCGGCGCGGCGGAGACCTTCGAGCGCGCGCTGGCCAAGACCCATACCGACCCGAAGGTGCTGATCATCCGCCTGCGCCATGTGCCGTTCATGGACATCACCGGCCTGCAGACCCTGCAGGAAGTGATCGAGCAGCTGCAGCGCCGTGGTATCGAAGTGCGGCTGTGCGAAGCCAATGCGCGGGTGCTGGGCAAGCTGCGCAAGGCCGGGGTGCTGGAGGAGATTGGCACCGGGTATCACCCGGATTTCCCGGCGGCGTTGGCGGCGGGTGTGGATCAGTAACGGGAGGATTGGGTGCGTTGGTTTGGCACCCTCTCCCCAGCCCTCTCCCTGAAGGGAGAGGGAGCAGATCGGCGTTACCGGCGTGCTCGGAGTTTCGCTTGAAGCCGAACAGTCCCCTCTCCCTTCGGAGCGGGGCGCGCAGCCAGGGTTAGGGAGAGGGCAAGCCATCACTGCGAGCTGACAGATCGCGTAGGAGCGGACTCCGTCCGCGAATCCGGCGCGATGCGGACCGATCGCGGACGGAGTCCGCTCCTACCCAACGATCAGCCCTGCATCAGCTCCGCCAACAGTTCCTCCTTGAGCTTCGTCAGCACCGGCTCCCCTCGCTCGCGCGGATGCGGCAGGTCGACCCGCACCTCATGGCGAATCCGCCCCGGCCGCGCGTCCATCACTACCACCCGGTCGCCCAGGTACAGCGCTTCCTCCACATCATGAGTAACCATGATCATGGTGCTGCGCTGCTGCACCCAGATGCGTTGCAGTTCGTGTTGCAGGCGCACGCGGGTGAGGGCGTCGAGGGCGCCGAAGGGTTCGTCGAGCAGCAGCACCTTGGGTTGGGTGATCAGCGCGCGGGCGATGGCCGCGCGTTGCGCCATGCCGCCGGAAAGCTGGTGCGGATAGGCCTGCTCGAAGCCGGTCAGGCCGACCAGCTCCAGGTGCTCGGCGACCCGCTCGCGCTTTTCGGCGCGGCCGAGCTTCTGGTTCTTCAGCGCCAGGGCGACGTTGTCTTCCACGGTCTTCCAGGGGAACAGCCGGTGGTCCTGGAACACGATGCCGCGCTCCAGGCTGGTGCCGGCAACGGCCTTCCCGTCGAGCAGGATGCGCCCGCTGTAGTCGTTCTCCAGCCCGACGATCAGCCGCAGCAGCGAGGATTTGCCGCAGCCGCTGGCGCCGACGATGCTGACGAACTCGCCGGGGCGCACGGTGAGGTCGATGTTCTCCAGCACCGGCAGGCTGCGGCCATCGATGGAATAGGCCTTGCTCAGGCCCTGGATGGCCAGCGCGCCCGATTGCGCCTGCTGGGCAGGAAGGATGGCGGGGTCAAGGATCGCGTTCATGATCGAGGCACTCATGGCAATAGGGTCAGCGCAGGTTGCGCCAGCGCAGCAGGTGGCGGCTGAGGCGGGCGAACAGCTGGTTCATGGCGTAGCCGAGCAGGCCGATGCTGAGCACGCCGATCACCACGATCTCCATGCGCGAGCCGGTCTCGGCGTTCATCATCAGGTTGCCCAGGCCCATGCCGGTGGAGAGGAACAGCTCGCAACCCACCGAGCTGACCCAGGCGAAGGCCAGCGCGTGCAGTACGCCGTTGCTCAGGCTGGGCAGCGCGCCGGGCAGCAGCACTTCGCGGAACTGCTGCCAGGGGCCGAAGGCATACAGTCGGCCGACCTCGCGGTAGCGCTTTTCCACGTCGCGGAAGCCCTCGAAGGCGTTCAGCGTCATCGGGTAGAACGCGGCGAGGCTGACGATCAGCACCTTGGACGGCTCGCCACTGCCGAACCACAGGGCGATCAGCGGGATCAGGCCGAGGATCGGCACCTGGCGGATCGTGTGGTACAGCGGTGCGAACAGCCGCTCCACGGGGCGCGACAAGGCCATCCCGGCGCCCAGTGCGAACCCGGCGAGCGCGCCGATCAGCAGGCCGAGGCAGGTGCGTTGCAGGCTGGCGGCGACACTCAGCCACAGCTCGCCGGTGCGGATCAGCTCGGCAAAACCGGCGCCGATGCGCTCCAGCGGCACGAAGGCATAGGCGGCGCTGGCGCCCTGTTGCGATTGCCAGTGCCAGGCGGCGATCAGCAGCGCCGGCAGCACCAGGCCACGCAGTGATTTGAGCGTGCGGGTCATGGCGTCGGTCTCCAGCGCAGCAGGTGCCTCTCCAGCAGGCGGAAGGCGAAATCGAGCATGAAGCCGATGGCGCCGGTGACGATCACCCCGACCATCACGATGTCGATGCGCAGCATCTGCCGGCTCAGCTCGATCATCTGCCCCAGGCCGCTGTCGGCGGCGAGCAGCTCGGCGGCCACCAGTACCATCCAGGCGCGGCTCAGGCTGATGCGCAGGCCGGTGACGATGGGTGGCGCGGCGGCGGGGAAGGCGACGTCGCGCAGCAGGCTCCACAGCGGCAGGCGGTACACGCTGGCGACCTCGAAGTAGCCGCGCGGGATGCCCTTCACCCCCTCGCTGGCGGCCAGCGCCACGGGGAAGAAGGCGGCCTTGGTGACGATCAGGATCTTGAAGGTTTCTTCCACGCCGAAGAACAGGATGAACATCGGGATCAGCGCGATCGACGGCACCTGGCGCAGCGTGTGGAACAACGGTGCGCAGTAGGCTTCAACGGTTTTCGACAGCGCCATGGCGGTGCCGAAGACCAGGCCGCCCAGCGCGCCGATGCTGAAGCCGATGGCCAGGCGCGACAGGCTGTTGACCACGTGCTCGCGCAGCTCGCCGCTGGCCAGCAGGTCCGTGAAGCTGGCCCAGACTTCCGCCGGCGGCACCAGCAGTTGCGGGGGGAACCAGCCCGCGCGCGCGGCCATGAACCAGGCGAGCAGCAGGAGCAGCGGCGAGACAAACCAGCTCAGGCGATCCAGGGTACGCGTGGCCATTCAGCCCTCCTGCCCGAGCAGCGGCTCGGTGGTTTGCCGGCGCAGCTTGCGTTGCCAGCAGAACAGCGCAGCCAGCAGCACCAGGGGAATCCAGCAGAGGAACAGGTTGCCCAGCCCGACGAAGTGGCTGATCGCCCCGCCCAGCAGCGCGCCGGAAAAGCTGCCGGACATCGAGGCGAGGTTGAACAGGCCGGAAATCTTGCTCTTGTCCATGGCGTGCTCGCCCAACTGGGCCATGTTCACCAGGTGGATGAGCGCCGCCGCGGCGCTGAGCAGCACGCCGCCCAGGGCCAGCAGCCAATAGTTGTGCGCGCTGCCGAGCAGCAGCAGGGCGAGCAGTGCCGCACTGAGGCTGCCGATGTAGGCAAGGCGCCGGCCGCTGCGCTCGATCAGGTAGCCGAAGCCGAACAGGCCGAGCACCGAGGCCAGGCCCTGGATCATCACCAGGCTCACGGCCTGGCCTTGCGAGAGACCAGCGACGTCCATCGCCAGCAGCAGGATGAAGGTGCCGAACAGCGCGCTGGTGGCGGCGCTGAGCAGTTCGATCAGGCAGCTCTCGGCGATCTCGACATTGGCCAGCATGGTGCCGACCTGTTGCAGCAAGCCGCCGGTGGCGGCCGCGACGGGCACGTCTTCGCTGGGGGCTTCGCCTTCCCAGAAGCCGAGGCTGTAGAAGGCCATCAGGCCGAAGCACAGGCCGATGGCGGCGAAGCCCCAGCTGAAGCTCGTCGCGCCGCTCAGCCAGTTGCCCAGCAGCGGGCCGAGCAGGCCCATGCCCAGGGTCAGCGAACCGCGGTACCAGCCGGCCTTGTCGTTGCCGATGCGCTTGAGCTGGCGCAGGAAGGCACTGTTCATGGCGACGATGCGGAACGGGATGCACAGGCCGATCAGCAGCCGCGCGAAGGCCAGCCACAGCCAGCCGCCGAACAGCGGAATGGCCAGGTTCAGCAGCATCGGCCCGAGGCTGGCGAGGAAGTACACCCGGCGCGCACCGAAGCGGGCGATGACGAAGCCGGCCGGCAGGGTGAGGATCACCATGCCGAGGGCTTCCATGGCCGAGATGATGCCGATCTGCATGGCGTTGGCGCCGATGCTGATGGCGTAGAGCGTGGTGACGATCTTCGCCATGCCGATGGTCGCGCCGCTGAAGGCCGCCAGCAGCATGAAGTTGAGCAGGAAGGCCCCGGGCTTCCCATGCGGGTCAGATGGCGACATCGATCTTCCCCAGCAGGGCTTCCAGCGGGCGCGGGTCGATCCAGTCGTCCACGGAGAAGTCGCGGGCGATGAAATCCCAGCGTTGCAGGAAGCCGGTGAGATCGCGCAGCGAGTTGATCGAGCGCTCGGCAAGGTTGGTCTGCAGGCGCAGGTGGGCGTCCTCGCCATAGGCGCTGGCCACCCAGAATTCGCTGGTGTTCAGCTCGCGAGCGAGGAAGCGGCGGGTCTCCTCCGGGTGCGCCCAGGCCCATTGTTCGGCGCGCAGGATGGTGTCGAGCACCCGCACGGCGGCGTCGAAATGCTCGTCCAGCAACCGTTGGTCGACGGTCAGGGTGCGTGGCGTGCCGATGTTCGAGCGTACCAGCGGCTCGGGGTGCGAGCCGACATCCAGCACCACGTGCAGGCCGAACTCATGGGCCAGCTGCAGGCCATGCGCACCCTTGAGGAAGATGGCATCGATGTCGCCGCGCAGCAGGCCGATCAGCTCGTTGTTGCGCTGCACCACACGGTTGCCCTTGAGCGCCACCTGGGCGCCGAACACATGGCGCACCGGGTCGTCGCTGTAGGTGCCGCCGTAGGGGTAGTCCACCAACTCGACGTCGCGCACTTCCAGGCCTTCCAGACGCAGGGCGTTTTCCAGGCCGCGCAGGGACTGGGCACGGGTGAAGTCGATCTGCACGTTGGCCCACTTCGGCAGGCCGAAGCGCCGGTGGCGCAGGTCGCGGATGCTGCGTACGCCGCTGTCCGGCGCGCTGACGATGAGCTGCACCTCGTCGCTCCACGACAGCCCGATCACCCGCGTGCTCGCGCCGCTGGCGCGAGCCCAGATGGCCGGGATGTTGCCGCCCTGGCGTACCGAGTAGGGCAGGTGGTGATCGAAATGCGCCTCGCGCACCTCACGCTCGGAGGATTCGCGCAGCGACTGGATGCGTGTGCCGAACGGGCGGAAGGCCTGGGCCAGACGCCCGGATTCGACGGCGATGCCGAGTCCCGTGGGAACGGGGCTGTGGGTGTACCAGAGGGTTTCCAGCGGTGTGCTCATGGGTGTCCGTCGGGGTAAGAAAGCCCCCGCGCCGTCGCGCGGGGGCCCAGGTCGAGAAACAGAGGGAGTCGCCCTCGTGACGTTGATCAGCCGGTCTTCTGTGCCAGGCGACTGCGCAGGGCTTCGAGCGGGCGAGGGTCGATCCACGCGCGCACGTCGACGCTTGCCGGGATGAAGTTCCAGCGTTGCAGGAAGTCGGTGAAGTCCTGCAGGGCGAGGATCGAGCCTTCGTCCAGGTTGGTGCGCAGGCGCAGGTGGGCGTCCTCGCCGTAGGCAGTGGCGACCCAGAATTCGCTGCTGTTGGTTTCTCGCGCCAGGTAGCGGCGGGTGTCATCCGGGTGCTGGTGGGCCCAATCCTCGGCGCGCAGCACCGAGGCGAGGATCGCGGTGGCGGCGTCGGGGTGTTGCTCCAGCAGGTTGAGGTCGACGCTCAGGGTGCGCGGCGTGCCGTTGTTGGCGCGGATCAGCGGCTCCGGATGCGCGCCGGTGTCGATCACCGTGTGCAGGCCGAACTGCTGTGCCAGCTGCACGGCATGGGCGCCCTTGAGGAAGATCGCGTCGACTTCGCCACGCAGCAGGCCGACCAGTTCCGGGTTCTGGCTGCGCCGACGGCTGCCGCCATGGCCGGTGATGCCGACGATGTTGCTCGGCGCCTCGTCGCTGAAGGTGCCCTTCAGGCCGAAGTCCACCAGCTCCAGGTCACGCACTTCCAGGCCTTCCAGGCGCAAGGCGTTTTCCAGGCCGCGGATCGCCTGGGCGCGGGTGAAGTCGATCTGCGCGCCGCTCCAGTCGGGCAGGCCGAAGCGCCGGCCCTTGAGGTCGCGCACGGTACGGATGCCGCTCTCGGCGGTGGTCAGGATCAGCTGCGCTTCATCGGCCCAGGACAGGCCGATCACTCGGGTCTCGCGGCCGCTGGCGCGGGCCCAGATGGCCGGGATGTTGCCGCCATGGCGTACCGAGTTCTGCAGCGTGTGGTCGAAGTGCGACTCTCGCACTGCCTGGTCGGCGGACTCGCGCAGCGACTTGATCTGCGTGCCCTGCTCGGCAAGGGCTTCTTCCAGCCAGCCTTTCTGCACGGCGATGCCAAGGCCGGTGGGCACCGGGCAACGGGTGTACCAGAGGGTATCGAGGGGACGGGACATGTGCAGCTCCTTGTGGGTCAGGCGCGGGCCTTGAGTTCGTGGACGTCGGCCCGTTTGCCCTGCACCAGCGGCAGCACTTCCTGGCCGATGCGCAGGGCTTCTTCGAGGTGCGGATTGCCGGCGAGGATGAAGGTGGAGAAACCGGCGTCGCGGTATTCGGCGAGACGCTCGGCGACGTTCTCGTGGCTGCCCACCAGGCCGATGGTCGGCCCCGGCTTGGCCTTGCCGAAGCCGGCCCAGAGGTTGGGGCCCAGGATCAGGTCGTCGAAGCGCTCGACGTTCTGGTGGTAGGCGGTCTGCCGCGCGGCGCCGACGGAATCCGAGCCGGTGGCGAAGTTCTTGATGAAGGCGCTGGTGCGCGCGTCGATGCGCTCGTACTGGCGGCGCAGCTCGCTCCAGGCGGCCTCTTCGGTTTCGCGGGCGAACAGGTCGATGCGGATGCCGAAGCGGATTTCGCGGCCCTGCTTGTCGGCCAGCTCGCGCACGCGCTCCAGGTGCGGCTTGAGCTTGTCGATGGGTTCGGCCCAGTTCAGGTAGACGTCGGCGTGCTTCGCCGCGACGTCCAGTGCCGGGTCGGAGAAACCGGAGAAGTACACGCCCGGTTTGCGCACGTTGCGCAGCGCGATGGGCAGTGATCCGTTCTCCAGCTGGTAGATATCGCCCTGGTAGGAGAACTGCTCGTTCTTCCACAGGCCGTCGATGATGTCGAGGAACTCGCCGGTGCGCTGGTAGCGCTTGTCGTGCTCGAGGAAGTCGCCATTGGCGCGCTGGCTGGCGGGGTTGCCGCCGGTGATGATGTTCCACTCCAGGCGGTCGCGGGACAGGTGCTGGAGGATCGCGGCCTGCTGCGCAGCGTAGGCCGGCAAGGTCCAGGCGGCCTGGAAGGCAATGAGGAACTTGATCCGGCGGGTCTCGCGGGCCAGCGCGGCGGCAGCGATCCACGGCTCCGGTCCGGTGGGCAACAGCGCCCCTTCGAAGCCGGCGATCTCGGCGGCCTTGGCGACCTGGGCGATGTAGTCGATGTAGGTGAAACCGTCCGGTTCGCCGTTGGGCAGGCGGCCCGGGGCGATGTTGCCGGGGCGATCGATGTGGCTGCCGCGGTTGTTCTTGTCCGAGGCGAGATAGGGACCGTCGCTGCCCAGCGGCAGTCGCCAGAAGAATTCGGTGCTCATGGCCTTGCTCCTTTACGTTGCGGGGGCAGCGTCGTGCTGCTCGTGCAAGGTCTTCAGCAAGGGCTGTGCCCAAAGGCTGCAGGCCAGGCAGGGCGAGGCTTTCAGGGTGGTGTGCTGCTACGGCAGCAGGGCGTTTGTCTGTACAGCAGCAGTGGGTCAGCAGGGGATGCTGGGGGGGCAGCAATTTCGCCCGCTCAGCCGTGGCTAGTGTGCTGGTGTGATCGAATTTATTTCTTAACTACCTGATTAATATGGATATTTTTAAGTGGCACAAGTCCTGCTCAGTCTCTGCAACACCGCCACGCGGTTCATCCATCCCCGACTGCCAGGAGGCATTCCATGTCCACTCTCGATCCGCAACTCGCCAGCCAGCTCGAACAGGTCCGCCGCGACTTCGCCAAGGCCTTCCGCGTGCTCAAGGAGAGCCGCACCCTCACCGCCACCAACACCTACCAGGCCTATGTGCGCGTGCCGGACAGCGATCAGGTGATCGCCGTCCACGCGCCGACCCCCTGGGCCGACGACCAGGAAATCCGCGCGGTGGTTGCGACCTATGACGGCGAAGTGATCCTCGACGAAAGCATCCCCGGCGCGACTCCGCTCAGTGGCCGTGGTGCTGGTGGCAACGGCAAACGCTATGCGGCGATCTTTCAGGCACGCCCGGAAATCAATGTGGTGATCCACGTCCACACGCCGTACCTCGGCGGCTGGGCCAGCGCCCATCGCGTGCTGCCGATCCGCTACGCCGCTTCCCAGCGTGTGACCCTGGCCCGCGAGCTGCCGATCTACATCGACCGCCGCCAGCCCGAACCACTGTTCATCCTCGACCGTATCGCCGAGAACCCGCACACCCCGGCCATCCTCGAAGCCAACGGCGGCGCGACCTTCTGGAGCGACGACCTGATCAAGGCGTCCAAGCTGATCCTGCTGATCGAGGAAGGCGCCTACTTCCAGGGCCTCGCCGAAGGCCTCGGCGGCTCCCAGGAATTCGGCCCCGGCGTGCTGGAGCAGCAATGGAAAATGACCGGCCTCTGGGAGCAGCGCCAGAAGCTGCTGGGCGCGGCGGCCTGAGTATTCGCCTGAACTGAAAAAGCCCTCTTGCGAGGGCTTTTCTTTTGGCCTGGATTCTTCCGGGTGCTGCGCGCATTGCGCGTCTTTTGTAGGAGCGAGCTCACATTCGCGGCTTTCCGGCGCGCCTTTGTAGGATGGCGTGTAGCGAAGCGATACCCATCGCGTTCGCCCGACCATGGCTGGTGGGTATCGCAAGCTCCACCCATCCTACGGAAAGCGCGAGAGGAAGCGTCCTGTCGATGTCGATTCGGTCAGGCGGCTACCGGCGGTTCCGCAGGGCGCCAACGCAGCCCCAGCGGGAGCAGGAACAGCGGCAGCAGGCTGGCGACGATCAGCACGGCGAAGAACGGCAGGCGCGAGGGCAGGCTGAACAGCGGGAACAGCAGCACCGGGCCGAGGAACATCGACAGGTACAGCGCCTGCTCGGCCACGCCGCCGGCTCCCATCACGTCGCCGCCACGGCTCATGCGCGGGATGCTGGTGAACACCCAGGCGACGACGAAGCTGCCAACGAAGCCCTGGACGATCTTCGCCACGATGGCGGTGGATGCCGCGATGCCGGGGATGAACACCAGCACCTCCAGCACCACCCCGATCAACGCGCCGCCGACCACGGCCAGCGGGCCGAAGACGCGCAGGTTGAGCACGAAGCCGGCGAGCAGCCCGGCCAGCACGCTGGAGAGGATGCCGATGGTGGAGATCACGCCGATGGTCGACGGCGCAACGCCCAGGCTGTGGATGAAATAGTCGGGGGTGATGGTCACCAGGCCCAGCGCCACGGTCAGTGGTGCGCCCACGGCCAGGGCCAGGCGCAGCACGGAGGGATCGGCATACAGGCGGAAGGTCTGGCGCAGGGAGTGGCGCTCACTGCGGGTCGCCAGGTTCACCGATGGCAGCAGCGGCGTCGCCAGCAGCAGGACCAGCAACACCAGCGCGTGGCCGCTGAAGGCGTTGCGCCATTCGCCATGCTGGCCGCCGACATAGGGTGCCACGGCGAAGATGGCGATGGCGCCGCCCAGGGGCGAGGCTACCGACCAGAACGCCAGCGCGGTGGTGCGGCGATGGCCTTCGGTGGTGTGCACCAGCAGGGCGAGTGCGGCGAGCACCACGCTGATGTAGCCGGCGCCTTCGATGACACGCAGGGTGATCAGCGTGGTGAAATCTTCAGTGCGGCTCGCCAGGTAGCTGCACGCCGCCGCCAGCAACAGGCCGAAGACGATGGCACGGCGTTCGCCGACCCGCGCGACGATCCAGTTGACCAGCGGCGAGGCGAGGGCGGCGACCACCGCCACCGCCGACACGACCCAGCTGGCCCGCGAGGGGCTGACCGAGAAGGCGTTGGCGATGTCGGCGACCAGCAGGATGGTCTTGCCGTGGCACGCCGCAATGATCACGGCGAAGGCCAGGGTGAGCAGGATCGAGGGCCAGCTTCCGGTACGCATCGGGGAATCCTCTTTGAGAGTTGGGTTGGAATGGCTGTCTGTTTTCCGGGAAAGCCTGTGCCGGCGCTTTCCCCCTCACCCCAGCCCTCTCCCTCAAGAAGAGGGGGCAGTCCGCGCCGGCTGATGCGGTGGTTCCATCCGGCGCCGAACGGTGCCCTTTCCCGCTTGAGGAGCGGGGCGCGTAGCCAGGGGGCAGGGTGAGGAGGCTTTGATCTGGATAAGCCGCGCCTCAGCGCCGCGAAATGTTCAGCACCTGCAGCTCGCTGAAGGCCTCATAGCCGCGCTGCCCGCCTTCGTAGCCGAGCCCGCTCCACTTGTGCCCGCCCTTGGGCGCGCCGGGCTGGATGTGGCCGTGTTGGTTGACCCAGGCCAGGCCCGCCTCCAGCCGCCCGGCGATGGCTTCGCCGCGCGCCAGGTCGCGGGTCCACACCGAGGCGCCGAGGCCGTAGCGGCTGGCGTTGGCCTGGGTAATGGCGTCCTCTTCGTTGCGGAAGGAGATCACCGGCAACACCGGGCCGAACTGTTCCTCGTCCACCAGCGCGACGCCGGCCGCCACGCCGCTGACCAGGGTCGGCGGGTAGAAGTAGCCGGGACCGTCGGGCCGCGTGCCGCCGCTGCGGATGCGCGCTCCGTGAGCCTTGGCGTCTTCCACCAGGGCGATGACCCGTTCCAGTTGCTGTGCGTTGGTCAGCGGCCCCAGTTCCGTCTGCGGGTCGAGCCCATGACCGAGGCGGGTGCGCTGGGCGCGCTCGGCGAGTTTCGCCAGTAACGGTTCGAACAGGCTGTCATGCACGTACAGGCGCTTGATCGCAAAGCACACCTGGCCGCTGTTCCAGAAGGCGCCCCAGAACAGCGGTTCGACGATGGCGTCGAGGTCGGCGTCTTCCAGTACCAGCGCGGCGTCGTTGCCGCCCAGTTCCAGGGTAAGACGCTTGAGGTCGTCCCCCGCGCCGGCATACAGGCGCTTGCCGGTGGCGACGCTGCCGGTGAAGGTCACGTGGCGCACCCGCGGATGACGTACCAGGTGTTCGCCAACCTCGCCCGCACCGGCAACCACGTTGAACACGCCAGCGGGGAACACATCGCCCAGCAGTCGCGCCAGCAGCAGGGTAGACAGCGGCGTGTGCTCCGAGGGCTTGGCCACCACGGTGTTGCCGGCGTGCAGGGCAGGCGCGATCTTCAATACCAGCAGGATCAGCGGGACGTTCCACGGGGTGATCGCGGCGACCACCCCCAGCGGTTTGCGGGTGATGCGCACCAGGCGCTCGCCGTCGTCGCGCAACTGGGTGTCGGCGGGTAGCTCCAGCTGCGCGTGGTGCTCGAAAGTGGCGGCGACGCCAGCCACTTCCTCCAGGGTCGAGCGCAGTGGGCGACCCTGTTCGCGGGTGATCAGCTCGGCCAGCGCCTGGGCATACTCGCGTACTCGTTCGGCGGCTCGGGCCAGGCTCTGGCGGCGGACGTCGAGATCGGTGGCCCAGGCCGGGAAGGCGCGGTGTGCGGCATCCACCGCCGCGTCGACCTGCTCCAGGCTGGCGCGGGCGGCTTCGCCAACGATTTCTTCGCTGGCCGGGTCGATCACCCGGTCGTAGTGCTCGGCCGCCTGCAGGCGACCATCGATCAGCAGTTCATAGCGTGACATGGCGAGTTCCTCAGGCACCGCCCAGGATGGCGTCGGCGATTTTCTCGGCGAGCATCAGGGTCGGCAGGTTGGTGTTGGCGGTGGGGATCACCGGGATGATCGAGGCGTCGGCGACACGCAGACCTTCCACGCCATGGACGCGACCGGCGCTGTCGACCACGGCCTGCGGGTCATCGGCGGTGCCGATGCGGCAGGTACCGCTGGGGTGCCAGACGCCGCCTATGTGCCAGCGCAGGTAGGCTTCCAGCGCCGTGTCGTCGGCCAGCAGGGTTTCCAGCTTCGGCCCACCCGGTTGCGGCACGGCGAAGGGGGTAAGCGCCAATTGCAGTTCGTAGCGCGCCAGGACCGGGTGCTTGAACAGGCGCTGGATGGTGCGCAGCGCCACACGGGCGCGTTGCAGATCGCGAGGGTCGGAGAGCAGGTTGAAATCGACGTGCGGCGGGCTTGCCGGGTCGCGATCGCGCAAGGTCAGGCGGCCACTGGAGCTGGGTTTGTTGATCCAGAACAGCGCGTGGGCCACGCCGCGCTCGGCGTCCGCGCCGATGGCCAGGTAGAGGTCCGAGGGCGTGTCCGGATCGACGCCCGAGGAGACCCGGATACCCAGTTGATGCGAGGTGCCGGGCCGTGCCAGCACGGCGTCCGAGCGGGCGGCATCGCCCAGGGTGGCGAGGGTGCCCAGCGAGCTGTGCTCCCACAGGTTGCCGCCGACGCCGGGGCGGTCGGCGATCACCTCGATGCCCAGTTCCTGCAACTGGCTGGCCGGGCCGATGCCGCTACGCAGCAGGAAGGCCGGCGATTGCAGCGCTCCGGCGGCGAGGATGACTTCGCCAGCCCCCACGGTGACGTGCTCACCGTTACGTTGCAGTTCGACGCCGGTGATGCGCGTGCCGTCGCGTTGCAGGCCGAGTACCTGGCTGTCGGTCCACAGCGTCAGGTTGGGCCGTGCGCGCACTGCTTCATCGAGGTAGCCGCGGGCGGCGGACACGCGCTGGCCATGCTCCAGGTTTACCGCGGGGGCGAAGTAGCCGTCGTCGAACACGCCGTTCTGGTCGCCGATGTCGCGCAGGCCTTCGGCTTGCAGCGCCGAGACCACGGAGCGGGTGAAGGGCGTCCAGTCGCGGGTGGAGACGCGGCTGATCGGGATCGGCCCGTCATGCCCGTGCAGCGGGCCGGCGTAGTCGGTGTCGCGTTCGAGCTTGCGGAAGTACGGCAGCACGTCGTCCCAGCCCCAGCCTTCGGCACCCAGCGCTGCCCACTGGTCGTAGTCGCGCGGCAGACCGCGGTTGGCCACCAGCACGTTGACGCTGGAGCCGCCGCCGAGCACGCGGGCCTGCTCGAGATAGCGCTCGGGGCGCTCGATGCCTTCGGGCTGCGCACCGTGGCGGACGCTCAGGTCCGGCCAGAAATAGCGATCGCGCAGTTCCAGGCGCAGGCGGAAGGGGTTATGGCCGTCGAGGATTTCCGCCGGCGTGGCGTGGGGTGGGGTGTCCGGGCCGGCTTCGATGAGCAGGACGTGGCGTTGCGGGTCGGCGCTGAGGCGGCTGGCAAGCACGCTGCCGGCGCTGCCGCCGCCGACGATGATGTGGTCGTAGCGAGGAGTGGTCATGTCGCCTCCCGGCCCGGCGCTCCCGCACCGGGCGCGTGCAGGGTGATCAGAAGCCGACGGAGATGCCGGCGACCAGAGCGCGCGGGGCGCCCTTGTAGTACTTCGGCGCGCCATAGAAGTCGCCGTCGGCCGGGTCGGCAGAGACCGTCCCCGAGTTCACGCCCGACAGGTAGTGCTTGTCGAAGACATTGTTGAGGTTGAGCGTCAGGGTGGTTTCCTTCAGCGCGCTGCCCAGGTCCTTGAGGCGGTAGCCCAGGTTGGCGTCGAACACGGTGTAGCCGCCGATCTTCTCGTTGTTCGCCAGGTCGCCGTAGAAGCTGCCGGTGTGGCGACCGAGGAAGTTGGCGTAGAAGGTCTGGTTGTCGTAGCCGATGCCGGCGCTGAACAGGTTGCGCGGGGTGTCGTAGAGCTGGTTGCCCTGGGTGTCGAGGCTGGTGCCGCCGGCGCTGTAGTCGTCGCCCTGGGTGGAACGCAGGTAGCTCCAGGAGGCGAAGTAGTTGAAGTTCGCCGGCAGCAGGCCGTTGAGCGACAGCTCCAGGCCCTTGGTGGTGACGTCGCCGGCGTTGAAGTAGGAGGTGACGCCGGAGACTTCCTCGAACGCCGCCTGGCGATCCTTGAACTTGTCGTAGAACAGCGCCGCGCTGAGCAGCACGTCATCGGTGCTGTAGCGCCAGCCGATCTCCTGGTTCCAGGTGACTTCCGGTTTCTGCTTGTCGCCGCCGTTAGCCTGGCCGTACACCGCCGCCACCGCCGGGGTGCGCATGTTCGAGGTGGTGTTGTAGTAGAGCTGCTGTTGCGGGTCGAGCTGGTAGGCCAGGCTCAGGCTTGGGAGGAAGCGGTAGTAGTCGGCGCTGTCGCTGAAGCCGCTGAGGCGGTTGTCGCCCTTGTTCTGTGTGTGTTGCCAGGCCAGGCCGCCGGTGAGGACGAGCTGCGAGGTGATGTCCCAGGTGTCCTGCACCCAGAGCTTCTGCGTGGTGATCTCGTTGCGCTGGTCGGTGAAGTAGATGGCATTGCCATTGCCGTCACGCAGCTTGTGGCTGCCGTCGATGCCGGCGGGTTTGCCGTTACCCTTGATCTCGACCACCGGGAACTGGTTGCGCGCGTGGGTGTAGTCGGTCCACAGGCCCAGTTGCAGGGTGTGATCGTCGTTGACCAGGAAGTCCAGGGTGTTGGTGGAGCCGATGCGGTACTGCGTCGGGTAGACGCTCAGCGCGCCGGTCACCAGGGGATCGATGCGGTCGCCGTCGCCGTTGAGATCGGCGTTGACCTTGTTCTCATTGACCGGCACCACAGCCACGGCGGCGGTGCCGTCGGTGACGCGGACGAAGTACGGGTCGACCTTCAGCTGGACCTTGTCGGAGAGGTTGAACAGGCCATTGAGCGCATACGTCTGGATCTTGAAGTCCGCGCGCGAGGCCGCCGCGCTCTGGCCCGGCACGGTGACGTCGGGCACGCCGTTGGTGCCGTTGCCCTTGGTGGGGTAGATGTCGCGCGGGTAGCCCTGGTCGTACTTGTTGGCGCGGTACTCGGCGAGCGTCGGGTGGTTGTAGCTGTTGGTGCGCATCAGGAAGCTGGAGAAGATGCCGTTGATGCGGTTGCCGTCCCACTCGTACTGCAGGTTGCCTTCGTAACGGTTGGAGGACAGCTCGCCGCCGCTGTTGTCCCACAGGTCGGCGGTGGTGCGCGAGGCCGAGAGCCAGGCGGAGAAGCCGTTCACCTCGCCGGTATTGACCCGCGCGAAGGTGCGGAACAGGCTGTCGCTGCCGACGTTCTGCTTCACCAGCAAACCGCTTTCCCTGGTCGGCGCGACGGACTTGATCAGCACGCTGCCGCCACTGGCGGTAAGGGTCGGGGCGTTGATCGAGGAGGAGCCGTAAAGCACCGACACCGACTCGTAGTTTTCCGGGTCGCCCATGAAATCGGCGTGGGGCGTGAGGAACTGCGGGTCGTTGAGCGGGATGCCGTCGCGGACGAAACCGATCTGGTCCTGGGAGAAGCCGCGGATGTTCAATCCACCTTCGGTGATGCCGCTGTTGTCACCGCCGCTGACGTGCACGCCGGGCAGGTATTTGAGGGCGCCGGTGACGGCGCTGTCGAGGCCGACGAACTTTTCCAGCTGGGATTTGGTGAGGGTGCCCTTGGAGACTGGGGCGACTTCCTTGCGGGCATCGCCGACCTGGGTTTCCTGGCTTTGTCCCTGGACGGTCACGGTACTCAATGTGACGCCTTCCGGGGATTTCGAATTATCGGAAAGTGCAACTTCCGCGTTTAATAAAAGAGCGCTGGATAATGTTATGGCCAGCGGTTTGAAACGGAACTCTCTTGCATGCTTCATGGCGGTCGCTCGGGGATTTAAATACGTTGTGAGCAATCTTGAGCAAGCTCTGTGCCATGCGTTTTAGAGGGGTTTAAGCCAGTTTCTGGGTGTTTTTCTGCTGTTGCTGCAGCAACTGCGTATAACGTGGTGCTGGAGCAACTACTTGTTATGAACAGTTGTTCCTGGAAGTTTTCGACAAAACAATAAGGCCCCGATAACGGGGCCTTATTGTTTGGAGTGGCTTCAGGAATATCAGGGCTGGCTGGCGACGGTTTTTGCCTGCTCTTTCCAGAATCCCTCGAGCTGCTGATTCTTCAAACCATGCTCGACGAACTTCGGTTCCAGCAGGTCATCCACCTTCACCTCGTTGCGGATCAGTTTTGCCTTGAGGCTATAGGCGATGCCGTCGGTGTAATGCTGGCGCAAGGCGTCGTCGTACAGTGGCGAGAAATGCGCGGGCCAGGGTTCGCCGGAGACCTCGCGCTGCAGCACGCTCAGCGGCACGCCGGAGCGCGACTGCGCTTCCTGGTAGGCCGCCTGGTTGGCGTCCTGGGAGACCCACCAGGCAGCTTTCAGGTAGGCGTCCACCACCAGTTGGGTGAGGTCGGGATGATCCTTGACGAAGTCCCGTGCGCCCCAGACTTCGGCGCGCATCTTCCAGTCGGCCGGGGCCTCCTTGCTCGACCAGATGATGTGGCCGACCTGCTTGTCTTCCAGCAGGAAGGCATCGCTGAGGGTGAAGAAGGCATCCACCCGCCCGGCGCTCAGCGCGGCGGCGCCGGCCTGCGGGTTGAGGTTGAAGATGCGGAAGTCCTCGAAGCCCAGGTGGTTGGCCTCCAGCAGCTTGGCGAACGACAGCTCCCACGGCCGGCCCCGGTGCAGGGCGATGCGCTTGCCTTTGAGGTCGGCGATGGATTTCGCGGTGGAGCCCGGCGGCACCACGAGGTAGACGTTGTTGCCGATGCCGCCGGGGACGATCAGTTGGGTCCGTACGCCCGAGGCGTTGGCGATGATCGACGGCAGGTCGCCATAGAAGGCGAAGTCGATGCGCTTGTTGGCAAACTCTTCGTTGACGAAGGTACCCACCGAGCCGGTGGTCGCGGGCACCCACTCGAGCTTGATGTTGCGCTGGGCCAGTTGCTGTTCCAGCCACTTGTCGCGGTCGATGACGGCGGCCGGGCCGTTGAAGGTGATTTGCCCTGCGTTGGCGTAGGCCACGGTGGCGATGCGCAGGGTAGTGGGCTGCTCGACGGCCAGGGCGTAGCCTGCGAGCAGCACGGTGGCGGCCGGCAGCAGCCGGCGCAGCGCGCGATGCAGAAGGTTCATGGTCTTGTCCTCACTCAGAAGTCGGTGGTGACCGAGACGCCAAAGGTGCGCGGATCACCGAACATGACTGCGGCGGTCTGGTAGCCGGTGGGCAGGGTGTGGTTGCGGTACTCCTTGTCGGTGAGGTTGTTCACGTAGGCGGTGACGCGGGTGGTCTCGCCTGGCAGTTCGTAGGTCACCCGCGCGTTGCCCAGGGTGTAGCCACCGGTGCGCATGTTCTGGCTCTGGTCGTTGGTGAAGAAGTACTGGCGGCTGCGGGTGTTCCAGTCGGTGCCCAGTACCACCGCGCCGCCGACGTTGAGCGGGATGCGGTAGTCGGCGCCGATGACTGCAGAAACGTTCGGTGCGCGGACGAAGTGGTTGCCGGAGTAATCGTTCGGGCCGGAGGTGTAGTCGGTGAACTCGGTGTGCAGCAGGCCCAGGCCGAAGTTGACGTGCAGGTTCTGCACCGGGATGGCTTCGAGCTCGAACTCGGCGCCGTAGGCCTCGCCCTGGGCGCCGTTGGCCAGGCGCGAGACGGTCTGGTTGTTCACCGCGGTGACGATGTTGAGCTGGATGTCCTTGTAGTCGTAGTAGAAGACGCTGGCGTTGGCGTTCAGGCGGCCGTCGAACCATTCCGACTTCAAGCCCAGCTCGTAGGAGGTGAGGTATTCCGGATCGACCTTGGCCACGGTGGCCTGGCTGGTGACGCCAGCGTTGTAGCCGCCGGAACGGAAGCCACGGGCATAGCGGAAGTAGGCGCGGGCGTTGTCGGAGATCCGGTATTCCGGCGTCAGGTCCCAGCTGTAGTCGCTCCAGGTGTTGCTCTCGTCCTGGGTGGCGTTGACGATCAGCGGCGAGTCGACGTTGCCCGGCTGCCACCAGTGGCCATCGCCGAAGCTCGCCGCGCCGCGGTTGACCAGGCGCTCGAGGTCGATGTCCTTGGTTTCACGGGTCCAGCGCAGGCCGGCGGTGAGGCTGAAGTCGTCGGTGAAGTTGTAGGTGGTGCTGCCGAAGATGGCGTAGCTCTCGGTCTTCTGGTCGTAGCTGACGTTGTTGTAGTAACTGGGCACGTAGACGTTGGGCAGCGCCGCGTTGGCGTTCTTCGACTCCAGGTCCTCGTTGAAGTAGTGGAAGCCCAGCACCCAGTTCAGCCGGTCGCTGCGCGGCGAGGCCAGGCGCAGTTCCTGCGACCATTGCTGGCTGTCGGCATAGCTGTAGCTGCGCTGCAGTTCCAGCGGGGTGTTGTCGCTGTCGGTCCAGCCGTCGCGGGTGAAGTGTTCGAAGGCGGTGATGGAGGTCAGCTCCAGCTCGCCCAGCTGCCAGACGAGATTGAGGTTGCTGCCGGCCTGGTCGATTTCGGCCTGGTACTTGGCGTTGAAGTTGGCCTTGCCCAGTTTCGGGTCGATGGAGTAGCCGAACTGGTTGGTGCCGTCCGGACGGGTGCCGTAGCTCACGGTGTTGTAGCTGGCGGTGTCGTGGTAGTGGCGGGCGTGGACGTTGAGGTTGGCGTCCAGGTTGTCATTCACCCGCGCGGCCAGTTGCAGGCGCACGGCGTCGTCTTCCAGCGCACCCTGGTCGTTGCCGTCGTTCTTGTTCTCGGTGTAGCCGTCGCGGCCCTGGTGATGGAAGGACACACGGCCGGCCAGCTTGTCGTCCACCAGCGCATCGCTCACCGCACCTTCGACGATGCGGTTGGCGTAATTGCCCATGTCGACCTTGAAGTAGCCCTCTGGGCTGAAGGTCGGCTTGCGCGAGATGAAGTTGATCGCGCCGCCGGTGGTGTTCTTGCCCCACAGCGTGCCCTGCGGGCCGCGCAGCACTTCCACGCGTTCCTGGTCGAACAGCGGGAAACCGGTGGCGCTGATGTTGGCGATGTAGACGTCGTCGACGTAGATGCCGATCGGACTCACCGTGTTAGCGCCCTGGTCGCCGGTGCCCAGGCCGCGAATCCACCAGCGCGGGCGGCCGTGGCCGTCGGTGGTGCCGGCGGAGGCGTTGGGGGTATAGCGGGTGACTTCGTTGGCCGATTGCAGGGACGAATCGCGGATCTTCTCGCCGCTCAGCACGGTGATCGGCGCCGGCACTTCCTGTACCGACTCCTCGCGTTTCTGTGCAGTCACCACCACCTTGCCGAGGGTCGTTGCGGCGCCGCTGTCTTCTTTGTTCTGCGTATCGCCGTCGGCAGCCTGCACGGTGATGCTGGCGAGGCTCGCCAGGATGGCGAGGGAAAGGGTATTGCGTTTGAACATGGTGTCCCCAGGAGGGCGGCGAAAGGACGGCTGGCTCTGTGGTGCTCGGTCGTCGCCGCAAGGCATGAAGCTGTTATTGCGTTGCTCTTGTGCTGGCTCACGCGTGATGAAGGCCGGAAGGCTGCTGGGGACATCGCAACATCCGTACCGCTTTCTGATTGAATATTAAAGTACTGATATATAAGTATTTTTATAGATCGTTGCGGCGGCTGTGCTGCTGTGGCAGCAGTGCATGCTGGGCCGCCGCTGCCTGGGCAACAGCGAGTCAGCTGGCGCTTGAGGCTTTCGTCGAACGATATCGGGAACGCCATTTGCAGCTGATAAGCTGGTCTCTCGAAAGCCCTGGAGTTGGCAATGAACACGCATTTGCCGGAGCAGCCTCTGCAACGCTTCCCGCGTAACCAGCTGGGGCGCGATTTCGTGGTGGGGGATGTGCACGGCCATTTCGAACTGCTGCAGCGTTTGCTCGACCGGGTCGGATTCGATCCATCCGCCGACCGCCTGTTTGCCGCCGGCGACCTGGTGGACCGCGGTCCCTATTCGCCGCAGGTGCTCGACTGGCTGGCCAAGCCCTGGTTCGCCTCGGTACGCGGCAACCACGAACAACTGGTGATCGACGTGGTGCTGGCTGGCGAGGACCTCGACCTGCATTTCCGTAACGGTGGCGCCTGGCTGTACAAGCTCACGCCGGTGACCCGTGAGCGCATCGCCCGGCGTCTGTTGCAATTGCCACTGGTGATCGAGGTCGAGCTGGACGAAGGCCAGCGTATCGGCATCGTCCACGCGGAGGCGCCGGTTTCGCCGGCCTTCCCGGATTGGAGCAGCGGCGTTGCCGCGCTGGCCGGCGAACTGGGCGACAGCGCCCGGCGCAACGCCGTTGGCCTGGCAATGTGGGCGCGTACGCGGATCGAGAAAGAGGACGCGACTGCCATCGCCGGGCTGGAGCGCCTGTACGTCGGCCATACCGCGCAAAGTGCCGTGCGCTCGCTGGGCAACACCCACTACATCGACACGGGCAGCGGCTATACCGACGGGTGCCTGAGCATCGTCGACATGCGCAGTGGTGACGTGGAAACGGCGGCCGCACGCTGAGCGACCGCCGGGCGATCACTCGCCGCGGATGTACTGTTCCAGTTGCTGGATCAGCTCGGCCTGTTCCGCGATGGCGGCCTTCACCAGGTCGCCGATGGACAGCAGCCCGAGCAGTTCGCCGTTCTCGACCACCGGCAGGTGGCGCAGGTGGCGCTCGGTCATGATGCCCATGCACTTGTCGACGTTCAGGTGGGTGTCCACGGTGATCACCGGCGCGGTCATTACTGCGCTGATCGGCGTGTCTTCCGAGTTGCGCCCCTTGAGTGCCAGGCGGCGGGCGTAGTCGCGCTCGCTGAAGAAGCCGACCAGCTGGTTGGCCTCCACCACCGGCAGGCCGCCGAGGTTCTTCTCCGCCATCAGGCGCAACGCGTCGACCACCATCGCGTCCGGGGCGATGGTGTAAACCTGCTGGTCCGCCTTGGCGTTCAACAGCTGAGCCACAGTCTTCATTCCTACCCCCTGTTCGTCGTTCACGGCGCGATGCCCGTGGTTCATAGAGAATCGTGGACGAATCGCGATCCGGCAAGGCCGCAAAGCGGCGTCCGCCGTCACGACAGCGTCATCCGCCCGCGACGCGACTTATACTGTGATTCCCTTCCCCGTTTCCCCCCACGAAAGACCGGCCATGACTGACGACGATCTCGACCTCCACGAGCCCGAACACGACCATCTTCTGGACCTCGACGACGACCTCGACGGCCTGCTGGAGGAGGACGCGGCGTTCTTCGAGGATCAGCCCGACGATCATGAGGACGGCGACGAGGAAGCGGACGAGTATCAGTCGGGCCTGGATGACGAGGACTGGTAGAGGACCGACCTCCGGACGATATCCGGGCGTCATGATTGGCTGGCAGAATGCCGGCCAGACAATAAAGAGAAAGCACCATGCGCTACGTCACGCTCGCCCTGGCCGTCTCCCTGCTTTGCGGATGTTCCTCGGACGTCCGCCGGGATGACCGCACCGCGCCCATCTCCCTCTATCGAGACACCCGCCATGTGATGGTGGTGAATTTCCAGCCCGACGCCACGGTAGCGGCCAACCCGCGCTGGGGAGCGCTGAAAGCCAGTTGGCGCGAGGCGCTGCGTGACGAGGCGGATTCGGCGGACTACCAGCTCACCGAGCAGGATGGCGAACCGCGCGCCACCGATACCCTGTCCACCCTGGTGGTGATCGAAGTGGGCGCCGGTCATAGCGCCAACAACCGCACGAGCAGCGACGGTGAGGAGTGGATCACCTCCACCGTGCGTTATCACGATGGCCTGACCGGCCAGTTGCTCGCCTCGCGGCGCTACGAAAGCGAAGCCGATGGTGATCTGTTCCGTTCCATGAGTTCGTCCGAAGTCGGCGCCGTGTCCGAGCAGATAGTCGAAGAGATCACCGGAGCCCTGCTGGTCGCCCGCCCGTCGCGCAGCCTGCCTGCCCGCACGCCGGCGCAGCCGCCGGAGGCCGTGCCGCAGCCGGTTTCGCCCACCGCGGCGGAAACGGTCGCCCATGTCTCCCAGCCATTGACCAAGGAGCAGCGCCTGATGGAGCTGCAGCGGCGCAACCTGCCATACGAGGAATACCGCGACGAATATCAGCGGATCATGGGGCGCTGAGCGCCCCTGCACCGTCGCGCGAACATTCGGGGTTGCTAGAACCAGCCGCTGTTCGACAGTTCCTGTTCACAGCTCTTGTACTGGACGCCGTATAGCGAGGCGCGAGCCTGGACCTTCTGTGACGTCGCCTTCAGCCATGGCTTGGCATCGTAGCTGCGTTGCCGATAGCCGCCCCAACCCTCGTGGTAGTTCAGGTACTGGGCATAGGCGTCCCACTTGGAGACCCGGTTCACGCTGTAGGTCTTGTTCATGTACCAGCCCATGAAGTCCAGCGCATCGGCGAAGTCGTCGCGGTCGGCGCCCCAGCCTCCCGCTTCCTTCTTGTAGTCCGCCCAGGTCTCGTCCTTGGCCTGGGCGTAGCCGTAGGCGGAACTGACCCGGCCCCAGGGAATGAAGCCGAGGAAGTAATAGCGCGGTGGCAGGGCGTCGTGCCTGAAGGAAGACTCCTGGTACATCATCGCCATCGGCACCTGGATCGTCCCGCCCCAGCGCTTCTGCACCTTCAGCGCCGCTTCGTGCCATTTCGGCTTTTCGCGAAAGATCTCGCAGAGGTTCTCGGGGTGCGCCGGAGGTTGGGTGGCGCACCCGGAAAGGGCCAGGAGGAGGGCTGGCAGCAGAAGCCGGAGCATGGGGCGGTTTGTCCTTTTCGCGCGCGATGGCGCAAGGCTTATACAACCTTGGGTGGTGAAGAGGAATCGTCGGGCGCCGAGGATAACCCTCGCCTCCGGGCCTGCCGGGATGCCCGGTTCGCACAGTGGGGCGCCGGCAAGCGGCGCAAGGCTTTACAGGCAGAAACGAAAAAGCCCGCTAAGAGCGGGCCTTTCAGGCGGTTTCGCAGATTGCCGGAGGCAACTCGAAACAAGGCAGATGGCGCACCAGGCGGGATTCGAACCCACGACCCCTCCTTCGGAGGGTAATGCGGTACAGGAATCTTGGTTGGTGGCAAGCGTTCAAAAATGCCTCTAAGTGCCGTCCCGCAAAGCTTTGGCCTTATCTAACTGCCTGCAGTTTATAGCTCTTAGCGATATCTAAGGGTGGTTATCTAGGGCACAAAAAAAGAAATGTGGCCCAGCGCTTTTTGACACCTAGCCAGCCCCTAGCTCGTCCTGCCGTCTTCTCACCGAACCTGAGTTTCTACAAGCGGCTGGTGGCCTACGGGAAGCGACTTAGCCCAGCATGGTCAAGGTCGCAGTGGGCATTAACACGATCAAGTAACACCTGCCGCTTTGGGCTTTCCCGCGTCCACACAAACCTGTTCTGTTGCCCTCGGCTGTTGCTTTACATATAGGCAACTCAGGAGTGCGCAAGCCCTAAAGTTAGCGATGCTTTTCTGGTGGAAGACTCTACTCTCGCAGGGGCCAAAGCCGTGCAAGATGCGTCGGGGTTAGTGCAGCAGTTAGCTCACTCGTCCTTGGCGTTTATCTCGGCAGAGATTTCGCCAAACGACTCCCAGTGGCCAACCAGTTCATCAACGCGATCAGGAATGCGCGGTGACTTACTGAGCACCAGACAGCGGGTCGTACCCACGTATTCCTCAAGGAGGTAGAGCGTGTCCCCAACGTCGACGCCCATTTCCTGTAGAACGTCGTCAGGCAGGCGAATGGCGCCATCGCCGTCCCAGTCTTCGATCACAACGTGATGTTTCATCGCGGCTCCAGAAGACGGTTGGATGAGATGTCCGCAGGGGGAGGCAGTGGCACGCTGCCAACTAAGTCCCGCGGCGCAGGCCGGCAGCATAGCAAAGAGCGGGCAGGCTCAGGGAGAGGTAACGAACGCGTCTACCCAGCCATTGCTGCCGGTGGACGAAAACTCACCCGAGCAGCTCAACTGCGCAAGTCGGGAACGAGCACCCGGAATGGGGCGTCAGGAATGCGCTCAATCGATTCAGACCACGAACAGAGCGATACCAGATGCCAGGCACTTACCCGCTGCATGATGCGCCAAATGACGCTACAATAATGCCATATGTCGCATCTGGAGGAATGCTCTATGGTTTCCGCCGACACTCGCACTCGCACCCGCAAGGCAGCACCCGCCGCCCGTAGGCCAACGGAATACCTTTTCCAAAGTGACTCTGACCAGCTCAGTCCGGTCATGGTCTACAGGCTCACGGTCAAAGGCTTCGACCTGAAAGACGTGCAAGACATGCTTGCGATTTCTGATCTGTATTCGACGAAGAAGATCATGAGTCGCATTGTGGGCAAGTCCATCAGGACGATTCAGCGCCAGGGCAGCAAGCAACCAGCACACCTCAACTCCCAACAGAGCGCCGTGGCATTTCAGTACGCGAAGGTGCTGGAGCACGCGATCAATGTATTCGGCACTCAAAAGCTGGCCGAAGAATGGCTAGGGCGCCCTTGCAAGTATCTGGACGGTGACGTGCCGCTGGACGTTATCGACAACCCAGTGGGTTTTCAGGCAGTCGAGGACTATCTGGAGCGCATCGAGTACGGGGTCTATCAGTGAACCCATTTCCCTGGTCTGGCTCATGGTACGCATGGCGCCTCGACCGTGAGCTCTACAAGGACACCTGGGACAGTGGCATTGGTGCCCACAAGCTGGGTGGCCGCTGGAACGCTCCGGGGCGAAACGTTGTGTACGCATCGGCAGATCCCTCAACCGCCATCCTGGAGGTGGCGGTGCATGTCGGCTTCGATGCGTTGGATACGGTTGCGCATGTGCTCACATGCTTCGAAGTGCTCGATCAAAGCCTTATCAAGGTCGTACAGCCTGAAGATGTTCCCAATCCTATCTGGCTGACGAGTGCATCCGCTTCACCTAACCAGCAGAAGTTTGCAGACGCCCTGCTGGCCGAGCATCCGTTCGTACTCATCCCATCCGCCGTCACTCGCCACTCTTGGAACTTGCTTGTCAGTCGCGAGCTGGCCGAGGGCAGGTATCGAATGATCAGCCAAGAGCGCTTCGGCCTGGATACGCGTCTCGTTAAGGTCTGAGTGGCTTGCGCTGGCTGAGCCAGCAGTGTCTTTCAGGTGAATGCCTTTAGATTGCTTGACAGCTCTTCACGTAGCCGTAGCACCAGGACGTGTACCGGCCAGAACAACAGGCCCTACCTGTCCCCCCTGATTTACAACGCCCCAGCCTACGGCACAGCAACCAAGCCAGTGAAAGCTCACTTGGGCCTTTAAACTGACGCCGCTCTTTTTGAGTAGGAAACGACGGAATACCACCGGGGAAATTCACTATCCCCATGCCGCACTCAGCTAATCCACCAGCAGCTCACTGATAGGTCATCGAGACTTCGCTCTGTAGCCACCGTGGCTGCACTCGATTACCGCAGAATGTCGGTGGCAGTCCTGCAAAAACCACTGAGCCGCCACAAGTGCTCACTGGGACACCTTCGCCGAACTAGCCAAATACACCCTCGTGACGACAGAACCCTCCACCAAATCGCCAATACCCAGCGTGCGCCCCCGGAATAAATCGTTAAACCTCGACTGGCCTGGCCTTTCACTCGCTCTATTCAAATGACACCGCCCCTGCGGACCATTAAACGGAGCCCACCCGCCAGGACAAATACGTATCATGAGGCAGCGGGTTAGCTTGGTAAGCTCGCTCTCAGACAACTTTTGTCAATGTGGCCGTCATGGAAGAAAGCGCGCAACAGCGTTCAGAACGCTATGTATCCGCCCGCAGCCAGCACCCTGCGTGGCTTTTGCTCGCCTCACGGCGTGCTCCGCTCGTATTGGGCTGCCTGCGCACGCTGTTCGAGCGGGCGCACGATGGGATTCCCATGGAGGATGCGCTGCAAGCGCTGTCCGAAATGCTGGCTGCTTATGCCAGCCAGGAGCTTTACGAAATCGACCCGGATGCAACGCATCTCCAAGCAGGTCGTGAACTTCGTGAATGGATCAAGCGGCGCCTCGTCGTAGAGCGAGAGGGCCGTATCTACGCAACCGACGCGCTGGAGTCAGCCATCCAGTTCGTAGATTCGCTGGATAGTCGGATCATGACTTCCACAGCATCTCGCCTTTCGGTGGTTCAGCGCGAGATCGAAAACTTGGAAACGGGTCTGAACCCCAGCCCAACTGGCCGTATTGCCAGCCTGCGCCGCCGAATCCAGGATTTGGAGCACGAGCTAGCGCAGGTAGAAGCTGGCCACGTCGTCGTGCTGGATGAAGCGCAGGCGATAGAGGGCATACGCGAGGTATATAACCTGGCCACCAGCCTGCGCGCAGACTTTCGACGAGTTGAAGACTCTTGGCGCGAGGCGGATCGCGCCCTTCGACACTCCATCATCAGCGAGCAGTCTCACCGTGGAGAAGTCGTCGATCGGTTGTTGGACGGGCAAGATGCTCTACTCAACACTCCGGAGGGGCGTGTCTTCGAAAGTTTCCAGCAGCAACTGAGGCAGTCCGCTGAGCTGGAAACCATGCGTGAGCGCTTGCGCACCATCCTTCGTCATCCAGCGGTTCCAAAGGCGCTGAATCGTCCCCAGCAACGTGAGCTGCGCTGGCTGGCGTTACGCCTGGTTCGGGAGTCGCAGGCTGTGCTCCAAGCGCGCGCCCGAAGCGAGCGCGATGTTCGTGGCTTCATGAAGACGGGGCTGGCCGCCGAGCATCATCGCGTCGGACAGTTACTCAACGACTTCTTCAATCTAGCGCTCAGCGTCGACTGGCAACGCCAGTCAGAACGCCGTAAGCCTGCATGTTTACCACCAGTTGGTGTAGCCATTACCGGTGTCCCAGCAATCGAGCGTCTCCGCTTCAAGACTCTGGATGACGATGATACGGGCGAGCTGGATCTGAGTTTGAAGCCTGCGGGGTTGGAGCAGATTGATGATGACTTCTGGGATGCCTTCGACGGGCTGGATCGTGAAGCGCTGATTCATGACACCCTGGCTGTGCTGGTGGAGCAGGGTCGCCCCGTGAGTCTCGTGGAGCTTGCGTCTTTGCTTCCACCTGTTCACGACCTGGAAACCTTTGCGCTCTGGCTGGCGATGGCGCGCGAGGCAGGTATCGAGGTGCTGACAGAGGAACGTCAGCTCGTGGAGCTGGTGGACGAGGATGAGCAACGCTGGCGCTTCAATCTGCCTTATGTCGGACTCGACCACGAGGCACTCAAGGACATCGATTGGGAGTTGTGAGCATGGCAGGGATCTTCGATCGAATTGCAGGCGCCTCTGGCGCCGACGAAACGGAGCTGACGGTGGAGGCCATAGCGTTGGATGACGGCATGGATGATGAACAGCCTCTTATGAGCGCCGCTGTTCAGGTCGATGAGCGCCGGACGCCGCAACGGGTACGTGAGGCCGTACAGGAAATGCTCAAGTACGGGCTGCTGGAAGAAAGTCACAAGCCCAATCTGTATCGCTCGGCGCTTGCCAATATCGAGGCGGTCGACACAATCCTGGAACCCCTCGACCTGGCCATGGGGGTCGACGAGGTTCGCGGGCTGGTGTTTGTTACCGTTCGCCAGGGCGAGGTAGCCGAGCAGGATGACTGGTCGCACCCCCTTGTGCGCAGGCAAAGGCTGAACCTGGAGCAGTCCCTGCTGATCGCCATTCTGCGCCAGCATTTCATCGCCTACGAACAGGAAAGCGGTACGGGTGCCACTCAGGCACTGGTAGCTGTTGATGAGCTGATTCCGCAATTGCAGGTTTACCTGGGCGAGCTGGGCAGTGAGGCGAAGGAGCGCAATCGCGTCATCACGCTGCTGGATCAGCTCAAGGGGCATGGTTTGGTGTCGGCTCTGGACGCCCATGACCGCGTCATCATCCGCCCCATCATTACCCACTTGGCCAACCCGGAGAACCTGCAGGCACTGGTGGTTTGGCTGCGCGAGCAGGTGGAGGGCGCGACTACCCCGGCTGCCGCGGCTGAGGAGGACGAGGCGTGAAGCAAGCACTGCTCTGGCGTGACAGCGAGACCTTCATTCTCAGCAGCATCGAACTCTATAACTGGGGCGGCTTTCAGGGCTATCACCGTGCCGAGATCGATCCCTCAGGCACCGCCGTGATCGGCCCAACGGGTAGCGGTAAAACGACGCTGGTGGATGCGCTGATGACCTTGCTGTGCGCCAACCCGCGCTACAACCTGGCTTCCACAGGTGGGCATGAAAGCGACCGTGATCTGGTGTCCTATGTGCGCGGGGTTACCGGACCTGGAGACGGAGGTGTAGAGCAATCTCATATCGCGCGCCAGGGTAAGACGGTCACCGCCATTGCCGCCACGCTCGAGCGTGACGGTGCGCAGGTTCGATTGGGCGCTGTGCTCTGGTTCGAGGGCACCAGCTCTTCGGCGTCCGATCTGAAAAAACTGTGGCTGTTGAGCGAGTCCACCGAACAGACGCTGGAGCATTGGCTCGGCCAGCATCACGCGGGCGGCATGCGGGCGCTGCGCCAGATGGAAAAGGATGGGACGGGTATCTGGTCTTATCCGAGCAAGAAAACCTTCCTGGCCAGGCTCAGGGATTACTTCGAGGTCGGTGAAAACGCCTTCACCTTGCTCAACCGCGCTGCCGGCCTGAAACAACTCAATAGCATCGACGAGATCTTTCGCGAGTTGGTGCTCGATGACCGCTCTGCCTTCGCGCGGGCCGCCGAGGTCGCCAGCAGCTTCGACGATCTGACCGACATCCACCGGGAACTGGAAACCGCCAGAAAGCAGCAGCGCTCCTTGCAACCGGTCGCCGATGGCTGGGAGCGTTACCGGGCCTTGCAAGCACAGTTGCAGGATAAACAGGCGCTCGAAGGCATTCTTCCGGTCTGGTTCGCCGAACAGGGTCATCGCCTGTGGCTGGCCGAAACCAACAGGCTCGAGCAGGAGCACAAGCAGGCCGAACTGGATCAGGAGCAATGCAGGGAGCAGCTTGAGGTTCAGAAGAGCGTGGTCGATCAACATCGTCAGCGCTACCTGCGCGTAGGTGGCGCAGGGCTGGATCAATTACGCGGGCGCATCGCGGATTGGCTCAGGGAGTGCGATAAGCGGCGCCTGAAGGCCGAGCAGTACCAGCGCCTGGCCAAGGGGCTTGGACTGGCGGAGGCATTATCGGCCGCAGCCCTCGAGGAGAATCAGCAGCAGATCGCGGCGCGCCTGGAAATACTGACCCAGCAGATTACTGACGCGCGGCAAACGGCGTTCGATGCGGGTCTCGTCCAGCAGGAGCTCAATGGCCGCCTGCAGGCCTTACAGCAGGAGCGTGCCGAGGTGGAGAGACGGCCAGGTTCGAACCTGCCCGGGCATTTCCATGCTTTTCGAGGAGATCTGGCGCAGGCGCTTGGCGTCGATGAAGCGGCCCTGCCTTTCGTCGCCGAGCTGGTGCAGGTCAAGCCCGAGGAACTGGCCTGGCGGGGTGCCATCGAGCGGGCAATCGGCAGCCACCGGCTGCGTATCCTGGTGCCGCAGGGCGCGTCCGAGGCTGCACTGCGTTGGGTGAACCAACGGCATAACCGCCTGCATGTGCGCTTGCTGGAGGTCAAGGAGCCGTCGTCGCGCCCCGTGTTCTTCGACGATGGCTTTACCCGCAAGCTGACCTTCAAGGAGCATCCGTACCGAGAAGCCGTGAAGGCACTGCTGGCGGACAACGACCGACATTGTGTGGAAAGCCCGGAGCAATTGCGTCATACCCCTTACGCCATGACGGCCCAGGGGCTGATGTCGGGTAAGGAACGCTTCTTCGACAAGCAGGACCAGAAGCGCCTGGATGAAGGCTGGCTGACCGGCTTCGACAACCGCGACCGTCTGGCCTTCCTGGCTGAGCAGATTGGCGAGGTCGATGAACAGCTCGCCCCTGCCAAGCTGGCCCTGGATACCGCCCAGGGCGCTGTCCGCCAGTTGGAGAGTCAGGCTTCGCTGCTGCAACGCGTCGAAGAACTGCAGTTCGAGGAGATTGATCTGCCGGGCGCCGAGCGTCAGCTGGAGTCGCTGCGTGCGCAGCTCGAGACTCTGACGCGCCCCGATTCCGACCTCGCCTTGCTCAAGGCCGAGCTGGATCAAGCCGAGGTGCTGCTGGACTCTCTGGACCGACAGAGGCAACGACTTATCGAGCAGTGCGGTCAGTTGAAAATGCAGTTCGAGCAGGCCGCATCCGCTACCCGTAAGGCCTATCGCGGCGCCGAGAAGGGGCTGAGCGATACGCAGCGTGAGTTGGCGCAAGCGCACTTCCCGACCCTGGCGGCAGATGACCTCGGCGATATTGTCGAACTGGAGCGCCAGCATACGCGTGAGCTGCAAGGGCAGCTCAAAGCGCTCGGCGATAAACTGGGCGACCAGAAATCGGAGCTAGCCAAACGCATGTCCGACGCCCTGAAGGTGGACACCGGTGCACTGTCAGAAGTCGGGCGAGAGCTGGTGGACGTACCCAAGTATCTGGAGCGTCTGCGCGTGCTGACCGAGGAAGCCCTGCCCGAGAAACTCAAGCGCTTCCTGGAATACCTCAATCGTTCCTCGGATGACGGCGTCACCCAGCTGCTCAGCTATATCGACCATGAAGTCGCGATGATCGAGGAGCGCCTGGATGACCTCAACAGTACGATGCAGCGTGTCGATTTTCAGCCCGGACGCTATCTGCGCCTGGTGGCGAAAAAGGTCATCCACGAAAGCCTGCGCACCTTGCAACAGGCTCAGCGCCAACTGAACTCGGCGCGTTTCATCGATGATGAAGGCGAGAGCCATTACAAGGCATTGCAGGCGCTCGTCGGGCTGCTCAAGGACGCCTGCGAACACAGCAGGAATCAGGGCGCCAAGGCACTGCTGGATCCGCGCTTCCGCCTGGAGTTCGCGGTATCGGTGGTCGATCGCGAAAGCAGGAATGTCATCGAGACCCGCACAGGTTCTCAGGGCGGCAGTGGTGGCGAGAAGGAGATCATCGCCTCCTATGTGCTGACCGCCTCCCTCAGCTATGCGCTCTGTCCCGACGGCAGCAGCCGGCCGTTGTTCGGCACCATCGTGCTCGACGAGGCGTTCTCGCGCAGCTCCCATGCGGTGGCCGGTCGGATCATCGCGGCGCTGAGGGAGTTCGGCCTGCACGCTGTCTTCATTACCCCCAACAAGGAAATGCGCCTGTTGCGCCACCATACGCGTTCGGCCGTCGTCGTTCATCGGCGCGGCGTGGAATCCAGTCTGGTTTCCCTGAGCTGGGAAGCGTTGGATGAGCATCATCAACAGCGCATCAAGGCCATGCATGAAGTCGCCCACTGACATCGGCCACAACCTGGCCAGGCAATGGCAGCGTTCCAGCGTGCGCCTGGAACGCTTGCTCAATCCCGCCAGCTGGCCGCAAAGCCTCAACATCGGCAAGCCTTCGGCACGCCTGTTCGCTGACAACATCCAGGCGGTGCTCCGCCATGTGGAGAGCTGGCGGAGCGTGAAGGTGGGGACGGTCGACTGGGAGCCCGTCAGCTACCGGGCAGGGCTGGACGCCATTTCCTTGCCGATGCGCTGGCACTTGCGCAGCCCCACCGAATGGATTGCCGCGACCGGCGATCCAGCGGTCAGCCAGGAATACGCTCAACTCGAGTATCTGGTCGAGCAGGTCGACAGTGCCTTTCATGCGCTGCTGGTGGCCCAGCGCAGCCTGTGGTTGACGAAGATGCCTGAGGAAGTCGTCGCCACGGCGCAACTCGCCACCCGCTTGTCGCCAGGCTGTGCCCGAGGCCGTCCGCTGCGCCTGCTTGCCGAGCATGGCGTGGACACCAAGTTTTTCGAGCGCAACGCCAGCTTGCTGACCAGGCTCCTCGACGAGCGCTTCGCAGGCGCGGCGTCCGAACAAGGCCTGACGACGTTTCTGGATGCCTATGAAGAAAGCGCTCACTGGGTTCTGGTCGTTCCTCTTCAGCCTGGGCTGCTGCCCTTCAAGCGGCTCAGGCTCACCACTGCGGAACTGGCCGAGACCGCACTTCCCGGTTCGCGCTTGCTCGTGGTGGAAAATGAGCAATGCATTCACTTGCTGCCTGAGAACTTACCGGAAACCCTGGCTGTGCTGGGCTCAGGACTCGATTTGCAGTGGCTAGCGTCCGCGCACCTGGCCGGGAAACAGATCGCATACTGGGGCGATATGGATACCTGGGGCTTGCTGATGCTGGCGCGAGCGAGACTCCATCAACCAGCAGTCGAAGCACTATTGATGGAGCAAGAGCTGTTTGAGCAGCACTCACCGGTGAGCGCAGTCGTCGAGCCGACCAAAGCTCTGGATTCGGCACCGCCTGGTTTGCTGGCTGACGAAGCGGACTTCTATCGGTATCTGCTGGTGCAAGAACGAGGACGTCTTGAGCAGGAGTACCTGCCAAAGGAACAAGTTGAGCGCGCTATCGAGCAGTGGGCTCGAAAGATCCCTGTATAGAGCGGCTGGCGGTGGGCTCAATAGCCCTGTAATCCAGAGACCGCCTACCCTTAAACCACAGTCTTCAGATATTCCTTCTCTGAAAATTCCAACGTTGATCACTTTAGGCGGCCGGTTTTCAGCGATGGTCTGCAACGAGTCTTTTCATCTCGTCGACGAGACTAAGGGCGATTCACGATTCCGGTCGACTTAAAGCGCCGGAGGCCGGGGCGCTCACGGATTTCCGGTCAATTGAGTTGCACCATGGCCGAGCCGATCTCGCGCTCGCCGGACTCCGGTCTGATGACGCGACCAAGAGCGCTCGGCTGTTTCCGGTTGCGCTGGAGCGTATGGTCGGGGCTGGGTGACTGCCCGCACTCAGGATGCCGCTCAGCTGAAAGCCCTGCAGGTCGGGGGCGCTCACGAGATTCCGGTCTGATGACGCGACCARGAGCGCTCGGCTGTTCCGGTTGCGCTGGARCGTATGGTCGGGRCTGGGTGACTGCCSGCACTCAGGATGCCGYTCAGCTGAAAGCCCTGCAGGTCGGGGCGCTCACGAAATTCCGGTCAATTGAGTTGCACCACGGCCGAGCCGCGATCTCGCGCTCGCCAGATTCCGGTCTGATGACGCGACCAGGAGCGCTCGGCTATTTCCGGTTGCGTCGGAACGTATGGTCGGGGCTGGTTGACTGCCTGCGCACAGCATTCCGGTCAGACAGCGACACAGGGAGATTCACCACTTACTGCGCGGTTTACAGGGCGACGGGAATCCAGCGCTCGCCCCAGTTTTGCATCCACCGGAATTTGCCGAGCGCCTTGGATCACAGGAACACCTTCGCCAAAATAGTCAAATGAACCCTCATTTCCTAATCTGGGAACTGACGAAATTTGCGGCATCTGCGTTAGCGCAGCGGAACATCGAGTTACCGTGTGTCTCGTAAGTAATCGGGAGCGCACGCTGATGAGATGGTTTTTCGTGGTGATGCTTTGCGGTGGGGCAGGTCTCTGGCTAAGCGCCCAATATCAAGTTCCTCAATGGTTGCTTTGGCTGCTGCTGGCGCTGGGAACCACGGTATGGGGCCTGGCCAAGTGGATGGAACAGCAGGAGGCCGAGACGGAGCACGATCAGGATCGCAGGTGCTGATCAGGATTGGGCCGTATGGGATCTCCCAATGGCCGCAGCGCTGAACTACGCGCTGTGTGGTGGACGATGGTGAGCGAGCTATCCGGGGCTTTGAGTTCATGACCAGGAGATAACGAGATTGACCCTCCCTTACGAAAGAACACGCGCCATCGTCAAAACAGAGGAGTTCCTGCGTGAACTCTCCCGTCATTCGGGGTTACCGCAGGATATCCGCAGCTATGCGAAAAGCCTGCTCAGGCACTATCCATCTGCCGACCAGATTTTCTCGCTGGGGCGCCTTGAGGAATGTCTGGTAAACGAAGCGCTTGAAGATGAATACCGACGGCGGGTGATCGCCTTCCACCAGCAGCTGCTCTGCTCGTCGCTGGAGTCGACTCGATAGCGATGTCCCGCCCAGACTTTGAACCGCCGGTGTCTCACCTCGTCGCGCAGCGGCTGAAGCATCTGCGCAAGGGGAGGCCTTTCAGCATCAGGTGTCTTGCAGAGCTTGGTTCGAGCTCGGCCATCTCCAAGGCAGTCGCCCAACTTGTTCGCCGTGGCGAGCTTGAGCATGTGTATCGTGGCATCTACATGCGGCCGAAATACAGCCAGTACACCGGTCGGGTTCATCGTCCTGGGCCTTCGGACTTGGTGAATCTGATTGCCAGGCAGAACCGTTGGAAGCTGCAGATCCACGGCGCTGATGCCGTGAGGCGATTCGGGCTGAGTACTCAGATGCCAGTCATTCCGATCTATTACACGAGCGGCCCCAGCCGATCGCTATTTGTGGGGAAGGCCGAGATCAGGCTCGTGCATGCTGCTCCGATGGTGATGCAGTGCGCAGGAACTAAAGTGGGGATGACCATCAGCGCTCTGTTTTATCTCGGCAAAGGTGGTACTACGCCGGAGTGTGTTGCTGTAATCAAAAAAGCTCTCAGCCCCGAAGACCTGAGCAAAATAGTGGCCTGCAGAATGCCGAAATGGATGCGCGCAGCGCTGGAGACAACATGAGCCGGTAAGAAGCAGCCAGACACTCCGTTTGGCTGCCTATCCCTCTATCAGTGTCGGACCTGCATCTATTGCTGGCTGCCCTTCTCCATATTTATCCGCGCGCTGCGGATATAGCTCACCGACACGCCCAGCCGTCGGGCGATCTCTGCGTCGGAAAGGCCCCCGAGCTCCGAGATAATTTCGGGTGTCATTTCGGGCAACGGTCGCTTGTACGCTTGTATTCCAAGCTCCCTACGCATTTTTTTTGACCGGAAAATTACTGGAGATCCACGGCGCTGATGCCGTGAGGCGATTCGGGCTGAGTACACAGATGCCAGTCATTCCGATCTATTAACATGGCAAATAAATAGGGCATATTGGATAATCTATCTCCATGAAAATAGATGCCCGCAAACTCAGCCCCCAAGAACAACGTGAAAAGCGCTCTACGGCCCTACGCATGCGTGAGCAGGGTTACACCTACAAGGCTATTGGCGAAGCGGTTGGTGTTCACCCCCGCACTATTGCTCACTGGGCGCAGGTCGCAGAACATAAAGGCGAAAAGGCTGCCATAGCCGGCGGCCAGCGTGGTGTGCGCCAGGGTGATCGCCGCAGTTTGAGCTCCAGCCAGGAAGTGCTGATTCGCACCTTGATGACCGATAAGATGCCCGACCAACTCAAGCTCGGCTTTGCGCTCTGGACGCGTGATGCGGTGCGAGAACTGATCCGCCAGCGCTGTGGTTTTCTCATGCCGGTTCGAACGGTTGGTGAATACCTCAAGCGTTGGGGCTACACCCCGCTGCGACCACTGCATCGGGCTTATCAGCAGAAACCTGAAGTGGTTCAGTACTGGCTGGATAATGAATATCCACGCATCGCACAGCGGGCCAAGGCTGAGAATGGTGAGATTCAGTGGGGCGACGAAACCGGTATGCGCAGTGACAGCCATGCTGGCCGCAGCTACGCCCCTATTGGCGAAACGCCGGTGCGCCTGGTCAGCGGCAGTCGTTTTTCCACCAACATGATTTCCACCGTGACCAATCGGGGCAAACTGCGCTTCATGTTGTATCGGGAAACGCTGACAGCCCCAGTGCTGATTCGCTTCCTGAGTCGCCTGATTCGCGATGCTCAGGGCCGCAAGGTGTTCCTGATTCTCGACAACCTGCGCGTACACCACAGCAAAAAGGTGAGCGCCTGGGTTGGCGACCGCAAAGAGCAAATCGAACTGTTCTTCTTGCCGGCCTACGCCCCGGAGTTGAACCCTGACGAGTATCTGAATTGTGATTTGAAACATCAGGTTCGTACGGGCTTGCCGGCGCGTAATCAGGACGAACTGGAAGGGCGTGTTCGCTCGGTCATGAGACGATTGCAATTACACCCCCAAAGAATCCGTTCTTATTTCCGGCATCCACGTATCGCCTACGCGGCATGATTTGGTGTATTTGATTGCCGGGTTAATAGTGCGGGGTAGCCCACCGTGAGTCACTACTGCTAGTAGCCGATGGCAGAACCATCTTTACGCGGATCAGAACCGGCAGTCAGGGTGCCGGTTTGAGGATCGATGAGAATAATTTGACCGCCGCCCAGCGGCTTATAGCTGGGTGAATCGACCAGCTTATGCCCAAGCGCCTCAAGGCCCAGACGGGTATCAGCACTGACTCCCGCCTCCACCTGTACCACACCGTTCTCGAAGAACACTCGTGGCGCATCGATTGCCTCTTGCGCATCCATGCCGTAGTCGATGATGTTGGTCAGAACATGTACCTGCCCCACCGGCTGGTAGTCTCCACCCATCACGCCAAGTGGTGCAATCACCTGACCGTCCTTACAGAGCATACCCGGCATAATGGTATGCATGGGCCGTTTAGTCGGGGCGATAACGTTCGGATGTTCAGGACTCAGGCGAAAACTTTTGCCACGGTTTTGCAACAGCACACCGGATTTTGGAGCAACCACACCACTTCCAAACTCGTTGTAGATTGAATTGATAAAACTCACCACGTTGCGGTTTTCATCCACCACACACAGATACACCGTATCCGAGTGATCCAGCACCGAGTCAGGCAGCTCGCCTGTCGCTTTAAGGTTAATACCCCGGGCCATTTTTTCGCCCACTTCAGGCGCCAGCAGTTGCTCCACCGATGTGTTCATAGACGCCTGATCGGCAAGGCGCAGATCACGCTCACGGTAGGCCAGACGCGAGGCTTCAACTTCCAAATGAAGGCGTGCGGCACTCTCAGGATGCAACTCTTTCAAATCGAAGTGGCTCAGGGTATTCAGCATCAGTAGGGCTGTTAAGCCTTGGTTATTGGGTGGCACCTGATACAAATCAAAGCCACGGTAACTACCTTTAATAGGGTCGACATAATTGCCCCGGCACTCGGCAAAATCTGCCAGCGTGTGCAGCCCGCCACCAGCTTGCAGCGCCTCCACCATATCCTCGGCGATAGCGCCGGTGTAGAAGGCATCGCGACCAAATTTGGCAATCGCCTCCAAGGTATTGGCTAGTTCGGGCTGACGATGAATTTCGCCAGCCTTGGGGGCGCGGCCTTCAGGTAAAAACACCCGACGCGCATTGTCGATTTCTTTCAGCCACGGCTCGTTTTGCGCCCAGTCTCCCGCCACTCTGTCGGCCACCACATAACCTTCGCGGGCGAAGAAGATCGCGTCTTTAAAGACTTCTTCACGTGCCAGAACGCCGTGCTCATCCAAAAGCTGACACCAGGCATCAATCGCACCCGGCACCGTCACGCTATGCGCACCGCGACCGGGAATGGCATCAAGGCCCTGCTGCAGATACCAATCAAGGGTGGCGGCCTTTGGCGAGCGGCCCGAGCCGTTAAAGGCGCGCACCTTTTGATCTTTACCTGCCAACAGCACAAAGCAGTCACCGCCAATACCGGTGGCTTGCGGCTCAACCACCGCCAATACCGCAGCAGCGGCTACGGCAGCATCCATCGCACTGCCCCCACGGCGCAAAATATCCAGGCCGGCTTGGCTGGCCAGCGGGTGAGAAGTGGAAATCATGCCGCGCTGGGCACGTACCGGGGAACGGCCAGGTAGATGTAAGTTACGCATGGTGAAAACTCCGCAAACGGCTGGCATGTTCTGGATTTAAGGCCAAGGCAGGGACACGCCCGGCTAACAAGTCCTGGACTTGTGCCACACATTCCATGGCTTGGTAATCACTGGCCTCGGGTGTCAGCCCGGCAACATGAGGGGTAGCAATAACATTGGCGAGCACGGCAATTTTTGGATTCGGCTGCTCATCAAGGCCGCGCCCCACATCAAGGCCTGCGCCTTGAATCTGACCGCGGGTGAGTGCGTGATAAAGCGCTTCCTCATCAACCAGAATGCCTCGGGCGATATTGATAAAAAAGCTGTCTTTGCGCATTTGGCCAAACGCCCTAGCGTTAAACATCTCTATGGTTTCGGGCGTGGCGTAGGCTGCGGCAACCACATAATCAGAGGAGGCCAGCAGCTCCTCAAAACGCACCTTTTCAATGCCCTGTTCGGTGATCTCTGCGTAAGGGTCATAGACTGACACCTGCATGCCCGCACACAGACAAAGGGCCGCGATGCGCTTACCAATCGCGCCATAGCCGACAATGCCTACACTGGCTCCATAAAGCTGGCGACCAAAGACCATCGGCTGCTGATGCACGCCCTGATGATAAAGTGTGGCAGCCTGGGTAATACCGCGGCCCAGATCAATCATCAAACCCAAGGCCAGCTCACTACAGGCCTCGGCGTAACCTGCGCTGCAACGCACCGCCAAGATGCCTGCAGCACTGGCTGCTGACACATCGACATTGCGCGCATCCACCGCGCAGCGCAAAAAAGCCAGCAGGTTCGGCAGACCCGCAAACACCAAGGCCTCGCCCGGCGCCAGGCGATCAGAAATAATCACCTGACAATCTTTGGCTGCTGCTACTAGCGCATCGCCCCGCAAGGGCTCGTCACTATCGTTTAGCCGTACATTGCCAAGCCCCTGCAGGGTAGTTACCGCGCGGGCACTGAAGAAGTTTTTCAATAAGTCGCGGTTATGGGTAATCAGGATATTCATCTTTATCCCTTGGCAATTGGCAGATGACGCAACAGCCAGTTGTTCATGTCATGCACCACATCATCACGCCACGACAAGTGCCCCGGGGTATAACGAACCGAACTCAGGCCTTTTTGCTGTTTTTCCAGGATGCCAACATCTTCCAGAGCTACTGTGCCCCAGCGGTGGTAGTAAGGCTGAGCGCGCTCTTCAAAGTCGGGCAGCTCCAGCAAGTGTTTGGGGAAGCAGCCGCCCACCGACAAGTGCGTACGATCCACCGCAATCGGCCTTACTACCAGCCACCACATGCAATCTTGAGCGCAGCAGAATTGGGTAGTGGGCTCGACCAGAGTGAAGAAAGTGCCTTGTTTAGCCTGTTCGCTCAGGCCTTCAATTTGCGGAAAAGGCGCGTCCTGGGTTTTGTCGAGGACTGCGCTCGTCATCAACGACTGCACTTGAATGGCGTGCCATTCGCCTTTGGCTGCAAAGGTCAGGCTATTTTGCGCGCCTACGGTTTTGGCATGGACGATCCCGGTGTGATAGGTCTCCATTGCGTTTTCCAAAAGCAGCTTCCAGTTGCATTCGGCGATGATGTCTTTGCGCCAAACGCAGACCATATCCTCTAATTTGTTGGTCCCGACCAGCTCATCAAAGTCACCTAGATGGGTCATTAAATCCGGCGCGTTGTCGTCGAAATTTAAAAAGATATTGCCGCGCCACACGCTCATGCGAATCGGCACCAGCGCGTTATGTTCCGGATCAAAGCCCGGAACATCAGCCATCCCGGGCGCCCGCATCATGCTGCCATCCAACTTGTAGCTCCAGGCGTGATAGGGGCAGAGGATGTTGCGACGGTTACCGCAGCCTTCCAGCAGAATCGAGCCACGGTGACGGCAAAAGTTGGCAAAGGCGTGCAGCTCGCCTTGCTCATCACGGGTCAGCAGCACCGGCCCGCCCACGGTATCAATGGAGCGGTAGTCGCCCGAGCTGGCAAGCTCATCGGTACGCGCGGCAAAGAACCAGTTCTTTAAATGGATATGCTCCACTTCCTGTTTGAAGATTTCTTCACTGGTGTAGTAGTGCGGTGCAAGAGCACGGGCCTCGCCCAGTTCAGTGCCGCTCCAGAGGTACTTCGCAGAGTGGATCGTCATCATGCAACTCCAGTCACAGGTGTAGCGGCACCGCCGCCCAGATACAGTTGTTTTAAAAGGTCGGCATCCAGACTTGCACCGGAGCCTTGGTAGACAAGACGGCCCTGCCGCAGCACGTACGCGCTGTCAGCAATGGCAATTGCTTCAAGGGCGTTCTGCTCAACCATCAGCACCGTGATGCCCTTGTCGCGAATACTGGCTACCGCTTCCAGCACCCGGTCAATCATCTGCGGCGCCAGCCCCATGGTTGGCTCGTCCAGGATCAGGCATTGCGGGCGCGACATTAGCGCCCGGCCAATCGCAAGCATTTGCTGCTCTCCTCCGGAGAGGGTGCCGGCGAGTTGTTTGGCGCGGGTTTTCAGGATCGGAAACAGCTCGTGCAGCTCGTCGATATCACGGTCGATGGCGCGCTTGTCGCGCTGAATGTAGGCGCCCAGCAGTAAGTTCTCGGTGACCGTCATGCTGGCAAACACCAGCCGGCCTTCCGGTACATGGGCAATGCCCAGTTCGGAGCGGCTTTCAGCGCGTAATTTCAAAAGGTCGTGAGTGATATAGCGGATGCTGCCGCTGACCGGTTTCACCAGCCCTGAAATGGCTTTCAGAGTGGTGCTTTTACCTGCACCATTACTGCCGACCAGACTGGTGATCGTACCGGGCATCACCGCCAGACTGATATCGGTCAACGCTTCAACGGCGCCATAACGCACGCACAGGTTATCGACCTGAATTAATGGCGCAGTCATGCTTTGCCTCCTTTCACCTTTTGTTTGCCGAAGTAGGCGCTTTGCACGGCTTCATTGGCGAAGACTTCGGTCACGCTGCCTTCAGCCAGTTTTTGCCCGTGGTAGAGCACCGTGATCCGGTCGGCTAGACCATGGATGATGCTCATATCGTGTTCGACCAAAAGAACACTGGTGCCGTCGTCACGGATGCGTTTAATCAGGGCCGACAGCTCTTCCTTTTCGGCCAGGTTCATACCCGCCAAGGGCTCATCCAGCAGCAGAAGACGGGGGCGTGAGATCAGCGCGCGGGCAATCTCTACCCGGCGCTGATGGCCGTAGGCAAGGGTGGTGGGGGCACGCTCATCAAAGCTTTCATCCAGACCGACAAAGCGCAGAAGTGCTTTGGCTTGCTCAACCATCTGTGCCTCATGCACGCGCAGCGCCCGACGTAAAAACAGCAGGTGCCAGAGGTTTGCGTCAAAGTGCCGGTGGGCACCGACCAACACGGTTTCCAAGACACTCATCGCACCAAACAAACGGATGTTTTGAAAGGTGCGGGCCAGCCCTGCCTGGGCGATCACATGGGCTTCACGCCCACAGACTTCACTCCCGCTGATGGTCAATGACCCCGCTGTCGGTTTAACGAAACCAGACAGGGCATTGACCACAGTGCTTTTACCCGCACCATTGGGACCGATAAGCGCATGTATATGGCCCTCCCGGATACTGATATCCAGCCCGTCCACCGCCTTCAAGCCACCAAATGTCACGCTTAAACCTTGAGCATTTAGCAGGGCGTTCATTGCGCCACCAGCTTGACCCGCGCTTTGGCGGCAAGTCCTTGAGGTCGGTACAGCATCAAAAGGATCAACAACAGGCCCAGAAGGGCAAAACGCGCTTCAGGGAAGGCTTCAACAAAGGGCAAATCCAGCGCCAGCTGCAGGAACACCACCCAAATCAACGCGCCGATAAAGGGACCAATCAAAGTACCCAACCCGCCCAGAACAACCAGCATCAGCAGCAGAATGTTTTCAAACAGACTGAAGTTGAAAGGGCTGATGTACTGCTGGCTGTGGGCATAAAAGGTGCCAACCAGTCCACCAATAAAGCCACCGAAGGCGTAGGCATATAGCTTGTAGCGCGAGGTCGGGATGCCCATGGCTTCGGCAGCGTCTTCATCTTCACGTATGGCCACCCATGCCCGACCAACATGGGAGCGCACAATGCGAGCAATCACGAACACCACCAAGGCCGCCAGCGCCAACGCATAAAGGTATTGGGCCTGAGCGCTGGCCAACTCGTAACCAAACAGGTTTGGCAACGGGATATCGCGAATGCCCATCGGCCCCCGGGTCAGATCCACCCAGTTGATAGCCACGATGCGAATAATCTCGCCAAAGCCCAGGGTCATGATGGCCAGGTAATCGCCGCGCAGCTTTAGCGTCGGGTAGCCGATACACATTGCAGCCAGCGCTGCGAGTACACCGCCGACGATGAAGTTGGCGTACATCAGCCACCAAACCTCAGCAGATTCAATGCCGAAGCCCTGGCGCATCACCAGAATGAAGATGATTGAGGTGAAATAGGAGCCCACCGCCCAGAAGGCGACATAGCCCAGATCCAGCAAACCGGCAAAGCCCACCACCACGTTCAGACCGCTGGCGAGCATCCCGTAGATCAGCACGAAGATTAAAATCCGCAGCCAGTAGTCGCTGGTCACGACGAAGGCAAGACTAGCTGCAACAGCCACCAGAGCGATCATCAGCCAAGGACTTGGGCTGGCGAATTTACCTAGCAGGTGCTCAACGCGAGCCATCAACCAGCCGCTTTGCGGGCTGTTGCCCAACAAACTTCCACGCTCACCAGCAACGGTTTCCGGCCGGCCGAGCAGGCCTTGCGGGCGGAAGTACAGGAGCAAAATCAGCACACTGAAACTGATGGCGTCTTTCCAGGCGTTGCCGTTCGGCAAGTAACCACCACCCAAGGTTTCCATCATCCCCAGCAACAACCCGCCCAACGCAGCACCCGGAATGCTGCCAATGCCGCCCAAAACCGCTGCGGTCAGCGCTTTAAGCGCAGGTATAAAGCCCATAGTGGCGTGGGCAAAGCCGTAGGTTTGCGCGTAAAGAATCCCCGCCAGAGCGGCAAAACCTGAGCCAAGTAAAAAGGCGATGGCGATAATGCGGTTTACCGGGATGCCAATTAAGGTTGAAGCCGTGCTGTTGTCAGCCGTAGCCCGCATCGCCCGACCAAGGCGGCTGCGCGCCACGAACTGGTGCAACCCCAGCATCGCCACAACCGCCACGATAATGGTTAGTGCTTCTGGCACAGTGAGATAGAGCGAGTTGAACAAGACGATCACTTCCATCTCTGAAAGCGGGTTTTCCGGGAAGCGCAGCTCTTCAGCACCCCAGATACTTTGCGCCCCGCTTTGCAGCAGCACAGAGATTGCGATAGAGGTAATTAAAGGCGCCAACCGCGGGGCGTTGCGCAGTGGCCGGTAGGCCAAACGATCCACCACAACGCCTAATATTCCAGCCAGAACAATTCCGAAAGCAGCTGCCAACGGTAGCGCGAAGTGCGGCATCGCCACCGAAACTCCAAACAGGCTGATCTGGTCGAGCATCAAGCTCACGGTAATAAAGGCGCCCAACATGAAGAACTCGCCAAAGGCGAAGTTCACCATGCGCACCACCCCGTAGACGAGACTGAAGGCTACGGCCGCCAGTGCGTATATCGCACCAATGGTCAGGCCGTTAAGCAAAAGCTGAGCAAAGTATTCCATGGCAAACCCATCTGTGTTGCACGAAAGCAGCGGCGCAGCCGCACGGCAAATGGGGCGGCTAGGCCGCCCTGAGGTTTACTGGGTGTCGGCTAAGCGAAACGCGCCGTCTTTGACTTGCAAGAAGTACAAAGACCCCACGCGATCGCCGCTAGCCTCAAAGGTCGTTGGACCAGTAACGCCCGGAATATCTTTGATGGTGGAGAAGGCCTCATTAAGCGACTCACGGGTGAGTGCGCCCTGGCTCTTGGCTTGAGTCACCGCTGCGGCCAGAGTTTTACCGGCGTCATAGCCAAGGGCCGCCCAAGCATTGGGCTGCTCGCCATAGGCGCTTTGGTAGGCGTCGATAAAGGGGGCCGTGGTCTCGGTGGAAACCGACGGATCAAACATTCCGTAGGCGATCATACCCTCCACCGCGCTGCGGCCCAGACTGATCAAATCAGGGTTGAGCGATCCGTCACTGCCTAGGAGCTGAACCTTGATTCCCAAGGCGCGTGCCTGTTCGGCAATTTTTGCTGCTTCAGAATAAAAACCACCGATAAAGATCGCGTCCGGCTTGGCAGCACGCGCCTTGATCAGCAGGGTTTTAAAGTCTTTGGTGCCCAGCAGGTAGCTTTCCTGACCAACAATCTCAGCGTTTTTCGCCGCAGCATCACTGAAGGCGCTTGATAGGCCGATACCATAGTCATCTTGCTGGTTGAGGATATAAACGCGCTTAAAGCCCAGCTTTTCCGTGGCGTAACGCCCCATGGTTTGCCCTTGGGTTGCATCGGTCATCACGTTGCGGCGGAAGTACGCACTGGCACCAGTTAAATCAGGACTGGTGACAGCAGAGGCCAGCACCGGCAATTTGCAGCGGTCAAACACCGGAACTGCAGCCAGTGCAATAGAGCTGAACGAGTAGCCCATCACTACATCAATGGACTCATCCGAGCAAAAGCGTTGTGCAATCAAAACACCTTCGCGAGCCTCACCACGGTCATCAGCCGAAGTCAGACTGAAGGTGGTGTCCGAAGTCTGATTGAGTTCAGTCAGGGCAATCTCTAGCCCCTTGCGGATGTTCAAACCAAATGCCGCAAAATCCCCTGACAGGGCTGCGGTAAAGCCAATTTTAACTTCCTCAGCAGCCACCTGCGTACTGATCAAGGGAAGAGCGGCCAAAGAACTCAGAGCCAGTCGTTTCAACATAAGCATTCTCCAAAGTCAGGATAAGCATGAAGACGATTGGGCAGCGTTAAGGCAATCAATTGGTCTTATTGGTTTGTTTTTTTATTCAGCATTTAGACCTGGATTTGATCTTGCCTTGCCTTGCTCTTGCTGGCAACCACTTATATGCTGGCTCCACTGAAAAAATTCACAAGAGCACATTGGTATGAATGGTTTGCCTGAAATCTTAATTGGTGCAAATGGTTCAGGTGGAAACAATGTCTTAGGCATCACCGCAGTCAACTCCAAAGAGCAGCTGCTGAGCCAGCTTTTGGGGGCGATGCGCACCGGCAGATTAAAAGTCGGAGACAGGCTTTTAAATGAGCGTGACCTGGCTGAATTTTCAACCCTTTCGCGGTCCACCGTGCGCGATGTCCTTAACACCCTTGAGAAGCAAGGGCTGCTAGAGCGGCGCGTCGGACGCGGTACTTTTCTGATCGCCCTTCCCGGGCATGAGCCGCTTGGAGAGCCGGGGAACGAATCCCTGGTTACGCCCGCTGAGCTGATTGAGTTTCGGCTGACAGTGGAACCGGCCCTGGCTGATTTGCTGGTGCTCAAATTGAGCGATGCTGAAATTGACAGGATTCGCGGTGAGCTGTTAGCAGGCCGACATGCCACCAGCTGGGATGAAGTGGAAAGGATCGACCGCGACTTCCACCTAATGCTCTACAGCGCCACACAAAACGCCATGTTCATCGAGTCCGGACGCAAGGTTGCGCGCATGCGCAACAACCCGGCCTGGCTGCGTCTTAAAGCTCATCGTTTTAACCGCGAGCGCTGGCTGGTGTTCCAGCGCGAACACGAAGCCATTCTGGATGCTCTCGCCATGCGCGATGCGCAAACCGTAGCCGACCTACTGCGCCACCATATCTCTGGGGTGCGTATGGATTACGCCCTGAACCGCTCTAACGCGATAAACGTACCCAAGGAGTAGCTGCTATGCCTGAGTCTTCGCACAAGCATCTTTTGTTTATTGACGGCCATTGGTGCTCAGGCCAAAAAGATGCATGGCTGGCAGTGGATAACCCCGCAACCAGCCAAACGGTAAATGAAGTGGCTGTTGCCGAAATCGAAGACTTGGATATAGCCCTAAACGCCTGCGCCAGGGGCTTTTCCGTTTGGCGCAAAACTCCCGCAATAAAGCGCGCGGATGTACTGCTTGAGGCGGCGCGACTGATCCGTGAGCGCCTTGAGTCGCTAGCGCAGACCTTAAGCCTTGAGCAAGGAAAACCCCTGCCTGAGGCACGCATGGAAATAAATTCCTGCGCCGAGCTTTTACAGTGGTACGCCGAAGAAGGGCGACGCGCTTGTGGTCGTCTGGTGCCGGCACGCGACAGCAAAGTGATCAACATGGTTCGGCGTGATCCGGTAGGGCCGGTGGCCGCATTTTCGCCGTGGAACTTTCCAGCCTCGCAAGCTGTACGCAAACTCGCGCCGGCCCTCGCGGCTGGCTGTTCGATTATCTTGAAAGGGCCAGAAGAAGCGCCGGGCGCGCTGATTGGGGTGGTGCAGGCACTGGTAGACGCCGGCCTGCCTGACGGAGTGCTGGCGTTGGTGTTTGGCCGGCCGGCTGAGATTTCTGCGCATTTGATTGCCTCACCGATTATTCGCAAAGTCTCGTTCACAGGCTCCGTGCCGGTTGGCAAGCTGATCGCCACCCAAGCGGCACAGAACGTCAAACCCTGCACTCTAGAACTCGGCGGACATGCTCCGGTTCTGGTATTCGAGGATGTGGATATCCTCGACTGCGCACAAAAGCTGGCACAGGCCAAGTTCCGTAACGCAGGGCAGGTATGCGTCTCGCCTACCCGCTTTTATATCCAGCAAAGTGTTTTTGCCGAATTCACCCAGGCATTTGTCGAGGCCGTACAACGTATAACCATTGGCGCAGCCCAAGAGCCAACCACACAAATGGGCCCACTAATCAACCAACGGCGCTGCGCGCAAATCGCCGACTTAGTCGCCGATGCCAAGGTCAAAGGCGCTACCGTCCTAACCGGTGGAGGGCCGCTAAGAGACTCCGGCTATTTTTTTGCGCCAACCGTGTTAACCAACGTTCCAGAAAACGCCCGCGCGTGGATGGAAGAACCTTTTGGTCCACTAGCGCTGCTGGCGCCGTTTAACTCGGTGGATGAGGCAATTGAGCTGGCCAACAACACAACCTTTGGTCTTGCTGCCTACGCCTTTAGCCACAACCTCGCAGTCTGTCATCGGCTAAGCGACGAGCTCATCACCGGCATGCTTGCCATTAATCACTTTGCGTTGGCCTTTGCTGAAACACCTTTTGGCGGTGTGGGTGAAAGCGGTTACGGGCGTGAAGGCGGCAGTGAAGGCTTGGATGTGTATTTGGTTAATCGCCTGATTACTCAGGCAGTGGCTTAGATTTCGGCTTTTGCGCTTTGTAAGCGAACGGGCATTACACCTTGCCGACGGATACCCAGTTGTGCGGCAGCAGCTCGGCCAGAGCGCTGGCCTTCTGTGTCGGCAGTCGCGTTAGCACATCCTTGAGATAGGCATACGGATCATGCCCATTCATCCGCGCCGACTGGATCAGGCTCATGATTGCCGCCGCCCGTTTGCCGCTGCGTAGCGACCCGGCAAACAGCCAATTGGAGCGACCTAGAGCCCACGGGCGGATCTGGTTCTCGACTTGGTTGTTGTCGATGGGCACGGCGCCGTCGTCCAGATAGCGCGTCAGCGCTACCCAGCGTTTGAGGCTGTAATCCAAAGCTTTCGCCGTGGCTGAGCCGTTGGGCACAAGATCACGCTGGGCCAGCATCCAGTCATGTAGTGCGTCGAGGAGCGGTGAAGCCTTTTCCTGCCGTATTCGCCCGCGTTCTTCATTGCTCATGTCGCGCACTTGGCGTTCGACTTCGTACAGCCCAGCGATAGAGTGCAGCGCCTGTTCGGCCAGTTGGCTTTTGTTCGCCGCGTGCAGATCGAAGAACTTGCGGCGGGCGTGAGCCATGCAGCCGATTTCGGTGATGCCTTGCTCGAAGCTGGCCTTGTAGCCAGCGAAGTCGTCGCAGACCAGCTTGCCATTCCACTGGCCAAGAAAATTGCGCGCATGCTCGCCGGCACGGCTGGGGCTGAAGTCGTAGACCACGGCCTTCAGATCGGCGAAGGGCGTGGTGCTGTAGGCCCAGACGTAGGCACGGTGGGTCTTCTTCTCGCCGGGCGCGAGCATCGAAACCGGGGTTTCGTCGGCATGGATCACGCGCTGGGCAAGCACCGCTTCGCGCAGCGCATTGAAATTCGCCTACGGTCTGTCTGACTTTGCCGTGTAAGGTTTACGATATCGGCTCCAATCTGCCGGGAACCCCGATTTCCATGCGTGGCGCCGATATCACTCAGGAATCCTTGTTCACTGTCGCCAAGCTCGATGACTTCGTGCCAGCGACTCACCCCCTGCGCGCCATCCGCAAGCTGGCAGACACCGCTCTGCAGCGGATGAGCGCCCTGTTCGACACCTTGTATGCCGACACCGGCCGCGCCTCGATCGCCCCCGAGAAGCTGATGCGGGCGCAGTTGCTGCAGTTGTTCTACTCGCTGCGCAGCGAGCGGATGCTGATGGAACAGCTGGGCTACAACCTGCGGTTCCGCTGGTTCGTCGGCCTGGCCATTGATGATCCGGTGTGGGATCACTCGGTCTTCTCGAAGAATCGTGACCGCCTCAATGCCCAGGCAGTGGCCGCCGAGTTTCTGAGCGAGGTGGTACGCCTGGCGGAGAAGCAGGGGCTGATCTCGGATGAGCACTTCTCGGTCGACGGCACATTGCTGCAAGCCTGGGCCTCTCAGAAGAGTTTCCGTCCCAAGGACGATACGCCAGACGACCCGGGCCCCGGCCCGCGCAATGCCCCGCCGGACTTCAAGGGGCACAAGCGCAGCAACGACACCCACGCCTCGACCAGCGATCCGGATGCCCGGCTGTACCGCAAGAGCCACAACACCGGCGCGCAGCTGAGTTACATGGGGCATGTGCTGATGGAACACCGCAGTGGCCTGGTGCGCAGTGCTCATGTGACTCTGGCCGGTGGCTGTGGCGAACGCGAAGCCGCGCTGGCGATGCTGAGCAAGCTGGGTGGTCGCCGTCGACGCACCTTGGCTGCGGACAAGGCTTACGACACGGCAGACTTCGTGGCCGTCAGCCGCACCTCCAGCTGCTTCTTCACCAGTTTGTAGGGCACCGAGTAGTAATGACCATCGACCTCGACGTGGTAGTCGATGGGCACGCGCGCCTTCTTCCACTCGGCATACACGTAGGGTTGCTCCGGCAGCGCGCGCAAGGCCGGACGATCCAGGCTGTCGAAGGCCGTCTGGCGCGAGCCGGGCAGCTTCTTGAAAGGGCGTTGGTTGAGTCTGGCCAGCAGCGCCGCGATGGCTGTGTTGAGCTCGTTCAGGGAGAAGAACTGGCGGTTGCGCAGGGCCGCGAGGATCCAGCGCTCGACCACCTGCACGCCGACCTCGGCCTTAGCCTTGTCGCGCGGCTTACGCGCCCGCGCCGGCACCACCGCCACGCCATAGTGCTCGGCCAGATCGCGGTAGCTCGGGTTGATGTCCGGCTCGTAGCGGTGGCTCTTACTCACCGCGCTGCGCAGGTTGTCCGGCACGACCATCTCCGGCACGCCGCCGAAGTAGGTCAGCGCCTGGCCCAGTGAGGTCAGCCAGTCCACCTGGGTTTCACCTGGTGTCGCGCAGGCATAGGTGTAATTCGAGGCGCCCAGGGCCGCGACGAAGATATGCGCCCGGCGGACTTCGCCGGTGGCCGGATCGACCACCGGCAGCGTCGGCCCGGCATAGTCGATGAACAGTTTCTCGCCCGCGCGGTGCAGCTGACGCATCGAACGCTTGAGCGTCTGGGCGTAACGCCGGTAGTGCTCGACGAACTGGGTGTAGCGGTAGGTCGGCTGCTGCGGATGCGCGGCGAGATATTCCTCCCACAGCAGCTGCAAGGTGACACCCTTGCGGCGCAGCTCGCGGTGGATGCTCAGCACGTCCGGCAGCACCCGCTCACTGCGCGGCTTGCCCGTCGACGCTGGCGCAAACAAGGCGGCCGCCAGCGCGGCCTCGTCCATGGCCACCAGCGCCGGCCAATCCAGCCCGGCCACACGCGCCGCCGCGATGTACTTGCTGACGACGCCCTTGGACAGCTGCAAGGCGCGGGCGATCTTCTCGTGGGATAAACCGGCCTCAAGCTTGAGGCGCAGACATTCTTTGATGTTTCGCATGGCTACTCGCGGCGCCGCCATCTTCCCCTCCCGAAATCGGTCGAGGGTGGCGGCGCATCAGGTCATACGCAACGAAGGGGAAGGCTTTCGCTAAGCCGTGACCGCCTGTTTCGGAACAGGCGGAAAATCGGTCACGTTGCTACCGAAATGAGCGGTCACGCGTTAGCGAAATGACCGGTCACGGTGCTCCGAAATCCGCAAGTGTCCGAGTCAGCGTGGAATCCGCATCGATATGACGATTTTTCCGCGCATGCGCGGAATTTCGAACAACTCAAAAATAAAATTACCTGGCGCGTAGCTCTACCCCCAAAACCAGTGGCCTTGGGAGTTTCACTATCAGTTAGTAATCCAAAAAGTGAGAGCCCATAAATGCCAGATACATCCAATCATTCGAAGAGTATGGACCAGCCACACATCAGCCCTGACTCACGGCATGCACAGCTGCTAGCGTTGGCTGCAGATGCTGGGCGTGATGTTGGTGTGATAGTGGAGATGCTGAGGTTTCTAGATGTTCATTCGCAGCTAATTGATTTCCCTCGGGTCATGCAGGGGGTTGTTAATGCGCTTGATGCCATGGACGTAGCGCCAGAGCTCAGCCTAGGTGCGCACGATCTCAGAGCCTGGCGGGACGAGTGCTGCTGGATTATTTCAATCCGAAACAATCCTGATTTTATTGCGGCTTTGGGCCCCATGTTTTACCAGGGAGATGAGCGGCGTACGCGCAATCCTGTCATCGGTAAGGGTGTACAGGATCACGCCTTCCCCTACGCGACGCTGTGGCATGAGCCTGCGGATTCAGAAAGCCAGCTGGATTACTACCGTCTCATTGGTCAACTTCTTGTAGCCTATCAGCAACGGGCAGATGATCTGGGACTGCGCGGGCAGAGATACAGCGCTTACCTTGAACTCCGAGCACTCTGCGCACTGCAGATACTGTCTATACCAGATGATCTTAATATATGGTCCAGCTCTGCTGTATTTGCGCAGGGTTGCCGCCAATTCGACGCCGGCAGTTCAATCGATTACCTAGCAGAGTACTACCCGCCTATCGTTCGTCTCGTCCGCTACCTCGGTGGTGAGGAACCGCCAGAACGTCACGGTGGTGGTGGCCATCGTCAGCATGGCGGTTCAAATAGCGCAGGCCTAGGCGTACTAATTAGCCAGGGTGCCACCGAGTTCCCGCTCGAGGATCCAGACGACCCAGATTTGCTCCCTGGATATATAAGTTTTGTGGCGTCTCAACCGCTAGACGATAATTTAGATGAAGCACTGCCGCTGGGCGAAAGAACTGCTGCAAGTGAAATATGTTTGATCGATACAAGAGGTGAAGTCAGGCCATATGTAGCTGAATTGCTCAGCCATGAGGGTATGCTCGCTCATATTGCTCGCAGTCGGCAGTTTTTACCGTTTGGCTACAACCTGCTCACGCAGTATGAACTAGCAAACCTACTATTTGGTGTCACTGATGAATTTTTGCTCTGTCGGGAGCGAATTCGTAATGCTCCTGCCCAAGAGCAGATAAAGAATCGGAGGCGCTTGGAGGCACTGCTGGTACTTCATCTCATGCTCTGGTTCGGTCGTTCACTTGAGGACTGCAAAAAACTACGGATAGCTGAGCGCAATGCGCGCCCGAGCTCGGTGCTGGAGTTGGTTCTGGCTGATGAGGCAGGGCCGGCGGAGTTCAGATTTTTTGCACCTACACCGGACTATGCAGCGGAAGAGCACTTGCCTCGAAAGGCCGTTCGAGCATCTCAGCCAACAATATCGGTACCGGACATGGTTGGGGCAGCTGCGCTAGTTATGGCAATCAGGGACCTGTCGCCGGTGAATGGTTCTGCCGTTATCACCTGCAAGGTCAAAGACCTAGAACGTGAAATCCGCACTTTGTTGAGCGAGCTTGGGGGCGAAGATCCTCGCTACACGATGCACAAAGTGCGCTCCTACCTACATCGCCAAATCATCATAGACTCTCACGATGTGGTTGCAGCCACCATGCTATCGGGGATGCCTTGTCTATCGGCCAACACACCACTGTATTACAGCCAGTACAGCATTAACTATTTACGAGGCCTTTATCACCAGTCAGTTCAGAAGGTTTTAAATGGGGTTTATGCCACCGTGGGGCTGGAGGCGCCGAGTGCCCCAATGCCCTCCGTTCCGGAGGCGGCTGTTGGTGCCCGAAATTGCCTTAGACTGGATACGGTAAAAGCTAATCTCGAGGCGTTGCTGGTAGTGCTGCGTAAACGCCCTCGAAAAAATCTTCAGCAGCTTGTCCATTGGCATAACTGCTTTTCGCTGTGGACGGTTCAAATGTTCTTTATGACGACCGGATGTCGAGCTATTCGCGACCCGTTGAAGCAGGAAGACGAATTTATATCGCCTGGGGGACACGGCGCGCTGGGGGACAAAGGCTCAGATGATGGGCATATGAGTCGCCTAGTAGTGTTGACTGACCTGCTAAAACGACAGTTAAAAGCCTATAAGGCTCACTGCAGAGCAATTACCGCACAACTCGAGTTACATGCACCGGCTCCTACCAACGGATTTTTCCTGCGCTTAACCGATGATGGTTGTCTTTGCTACGAGGAAATTCGACCGCTCCATATCAAAGCTGTAATGCGCCAGATTGAGGGTTTCACACCTCATGCAGTAAATGGCTTCCGTAAGTTCTTGAGAACTGAGCTCGCCGAGCGCGGATGTCCGCCTGAGACACTGTCGGCTCTGATGGGCCATTGGCTGAGCGGCGAAGAACCACAAGATATTTACTCGAGCTTTTGTCCGCGTACCTATGTCCAGGGCCTTCATACCTACTTGTTGTCACTCATGCGGGAGCTCGGTTGGACGGTTCGCAACAGCCACCTGGTTGGGGAGGCTGATGCATGAATAGCTCACGACTTTCGGATGAAATGCTGTCTGTTGTCTGGAGCCCGGATAAACATGATCCAGAGTGGAAGAGCGGATATCTGATAACACTCCGGGAGCGTTGCCAAAACTCCGGCAACAGCATCGGTGAATGGCTCTGCGGACAGCGTTCGCTGCGTACCTTTCCCATCAAGGAAATGCAAAATCTCGAGAACCAGCTCGAAAGCTCGACATTGCGCAACACACTGCTAGATGTGACGCGTCGGGCACAGCGTTTTAATCCGAGCTTGCCGCTGGCTCGGATAGCGATCGAAACGCCGCGCCGCCCTAATCCGATTAACCCAGACCTGTACAACCCAGAGAATCTGTCGGCCAGTCAAGACTTGGTTGATTCGATGAGGCGCGCCATCAGGCGTGATCTAGATGAGCTCACACCCCATGCGCGGATTGGGCTGCTTCTACTGAGTGCTGCCTATTATGGCGCTGTGATGGACATTCCCCAACTGAACGCGCTGACTCAGCTTGATCCTGGGCAGGTCATTTGGATATCCGGAATACCAGAGTTCCGGTTGCAACTCTCAATCCGAGGTCAACCTGAGGCTGAGAACCGGCAGTGGTTTCCAGACCCAATAACGCTCTCGCTTCTGTCGCGCTGCGCTGCAGATCTAGCCGAGAGCCGGTCTTACTTGGATCGAAAGGGCGGGAAGTTAAGGTGTATTCAAGCGGCGCTGGCCAAAGGAGAAATTTGCCCTGATAACCAGCCAGCCTCTCTAGAGCGAGTGTTTGAGTTACTGCGTATTGAGCGTCAAACACAGTTGTCACAGTTGTCAATAAATTATGCTGCAAGGTCAAACTTTGTGTCGCATTCTGTTTTGTCGGACTCTTGGCAGCATTTGAACAGGAATGCACCGGTACCAAGTAGCGAAGAGAAGCAGAAACGGAAAAAGCACCGGTTTCGCAGACCCCGACAAAATGTTCCCGAATGGTTGACTGTATTGTGCCGAAAAGTCCGCAAGCGGCAAATTTCACCAGTCGAGAATATACCTCCACCTCAGACGCTTGAAGCTTTGATCAATGGCTGGGCGGCACTCCTGCTTCACGGCCGCTCGTTTTACGGCAACATGTTACAGCCCAAAACAGTTGCCAACTATGTTCGGGATGTCGGTGTAGGTTTGGACAATCTGCTATGTGCCGACTCGATCTTGGAAGTTTCACCGGATGCGCTTGAGGAGCTCTATGAGCTGATGCTAGAGGCTCAGCCCACCTCGTCTATGAGGAGGAATCTCGCTAAGGGATTGTTGGAGTTCCATGGTCACCTGCAGAAAACTTTTGCGTATCCGCCAATCAGCCCCTATAGCACGCTGGGCATTGGGAAAACACCTCAGTTCGTCGATGCTCAGATCCTCAATGAGGACCAATATCGTCTGGTCCTCCGGGACTTAGCCACAGGCCCTTTGAGCCAGCGCTCACCACGTCTCGCCATCGTTGCTCAAGCCATGATGATCTTCGGATTTCGTCTGGGATTGCGCCGCAATGAGGCGCTGAAATTGCTGCGTCGAGACCTGCAATTGCCTTCGCTGCCTGATGCGCGAGCCGCTGCAGTAAGGCGTCGACATCAGAACCTCAAGCGGCTATCGCCTGAGCGATTTACTGTTCTTGAGCGACCGATCAACTTGCTTATTCGACCACATGCTCAGCGCGCGTTAAAAACACGCAACTCGACACGGATGCTGCAACTTCACGTGTTGCTTGAGCCAGATGAGTTGCAGCTCATTGAGCGCCTGGCCCAGCTACGCGATGACGAAGAGCTGAAGAGTCCATATTCGGAATTCTTGTTCTGTATCCCGGAATTCCAGACTCGATGGGTATCTGAGTCAACACTGATGCCAGCTATTCATGACGCACTACGCCGGGTGACTGGGTGCAGCGATATGCACTATCACCACCTGAGGCATTCGGCCGCGACTTGGCTGACGTTTAAGTTAGCCGCGTCAGCATTCGGTATTAGTCAGGAGGCTGGGTTGCTGTTCGGTGAGCATCCGCAAACCATGAAATGGCTGCTGGACACAGAACGGTTCAATCGAGCCTTTCTTCACTCCCCGGAGTCCGCAACTCGACGTGTGATCCATATCACCAGCGCTGTGCTCGGGCATGCGAGTCCCAAAACATCCTTGCTCTACTACATCCATTGCATGCCATGGTTATCAGCGCTGTGCTGGCAGTGGAATCCTGAATTTTGGCCGCCTGGCCACGTCATTGCGAAAATTGCCCAGGTCAGTTTGCCAAACAAGCCGGACGACCTACCTGCACCTGGCCTGCCTGCAGAGATTCGGCACATGCGGAGAATCATCGGCCGTATGCGGGTCTATAGGCGCAGCAACCAAGGAAAAATTAAGCGTCCGCTGATTTCCCATCAGACGAGTGAGGGTGGATGGGCACTGACGAGAATGAATGAAATCTCATCCATGCTCTCCTATGAGGCATACGCGGAGGCATCGGGGCAGTCGGTCAACATGGACTGGGTTGAGTTTACCGAAGCTGATCGGTCGGCCATGCTGGAACGGGCGAGGTACATTAGCCACCTCGGCAAGCATCGCCTGCAGAGTCCAGCAATTTCTGACTCAGATCATAGAATTGAGCTTGTCCCAAGACCGCCTAAACACGGAGGTCTGGCCGGGGTGGTGGCCTATGCGGATCAGCTCTATCGCCTGCTAAGCAGCCGGCATAAAGCCAAAGCTGGTCGAGTGCTGGACGATTTCGTGGAACGCTGCTGGGCGAGCGAGACGACACTGCGCTTCTACCCCGGTAGGGATGATCAGAGTGCTCGTGAGTACCTGTGGCTGTTATCTGAGCTGGGCGTCCCTTGGGCTGATATTGAGTTCATCATTTACGATGAACGCACGCCCAGGCAAACCAAAAGTCGTTGGCGCACGGTTCTGGGAAAACCTCGTTTGAGGATCATTGAACAAGTCCCGGAGAATCGAAGCAGCCAGAACAGTCACATAGGCATTCGAGTGATGCTGCGTTTGCCAGGTGCCAAGCCCACTGCTCAGGAGCAGAACCATCACTCCGGCGCCGCCTTGCGCTACCTGATGCTGATGGCCTCCATCGACTGGCATTTCCGTGCCTGACCAAGTCCCGGAGGGCATTCAGCCCTCCGGATCATCCTGCAATTCCAGCAAATCCCCCACCTGGCAGTTCAGGTACTGGCAGATCGTTTCCAGGTCCTTGAGCTCCACCCTCTGCGCGGTCTCGTGATAGAGCCGCGTGAGGGTTCCGCGGTTGATCCCCGTGTCCCTGACCACGTCGCTGATCTTCAGTTTCCGCTCGCCGAGTAAGCGAGATAAATGGCACTTGACCATCCCAATCTCCAAAAATGATCCGCAGAAGATCATTTTGTCCTTGCAAAGCTCAAAATGAGCGTTATATTGATCTGTAGGAGATCATTATGAGCACTCACAAGCTCATAAGAATCCGCTGTCGTTCAATTTAGCAGAGAGGGCATAACCATGTCTCACACATACCTGACTACCGAGGAACTGGCCACGCGCATGAAGTACGACGCGCGCACCATCCGTAATCGCTTGAAAGATTCAGTCCTCCTGGAAGGGATTCACTACTTCCGCCCCTTTGGCGGCCGCAAGATTCTTTTCATCTGGGAAGCAGTTGAAGAAGACATGCAGAAATTCTCGCGAACTTCCGGGCTGGTGCCGATGGCCGGCGGGGGTATCTGCCATGGGTAAGATTCGAGCGCGTGCAGACAACGAAAAGTTGTTCTTTGACTTCACCTACCTGGATCAGCGCTGCCGCGAGCAGACCACGCTGCCTGATACGCCCGCAAACCGGAAAAAACTGCAGAAGATCCTGGAGCGCATCGAAGCAGAAATCACCCTTGGGAGCTTCGACTATGCCACCTACTTTCCTCAAAGCAGCAAAGTACTGGAGATCAGTAGGCTGCAGGCTGGCTGTGCATCGCTGAAAACACCGCTGTTCAGGGATTTTGCCGAACTGTGGTTTGAGGAGATGAGGGTCGAGTGGCGTGAAACGCACGCCAAAACCGTACGGCTTACTCTCGATAAGCATTTGCTGCCTGAGTTCGGCAAAAAAGAGGTCAGCGCCATCACCAAAGCAGAACTTTTGTCCTTCCGCTCGGCACTCGGCAAAGTCCCCGGGCAGAAAGGTCAGAGTCTGACAGCGACGCGAATCAACCACATCATGACGCCATTGCGCATGATCCTTAGTGAGGCAGCTGACCGCTTCGAGTTTACCTCGCCATACCTCAACATCAAATCACTGAAAGTCCCGAAGACAGACGTGGAGCCCTTCACCCTGGATGAAGTGCTGCAGATCCTCAGCACAGTGCGTGAAGATTTCCGCAATTACTACACGGTGCGTTTCTTCACCGGCATGCGCACAGCCGAAGTTGATGGTTTGCAGTGGAAGTACGTCGACTTTCAGCGGCGGCAGATTCTGATCCGTGAAACCTGGGTGGGCGGCAAGCTCGACTACACCAAGAACGACGGCTCACAGCGTGAAATCGACATGTCCGAGCCGGTTTACCAGGCCCTCATCGGCCAGCGGGAGAAAACCGGCAGCGGCCAGTTCGTCTTCTGCACCCGCGAAGGTACGCCGCACGCATACCGCAACATTAACGACCGGGTTTGGTACCCGCTGCTGCGCCACCTGGGTTTGCGCAGGCGGCGCCCCTACCAAACCCGCCATACAGCCGCGACCCTCTGGCTGGCGGCTGGTGAAAACCCAGAGTGGATCGCCCGGCAGATGGGACACACCACCACCGAGATGCTGTTCCGTGTCTATTCGCGCTATGTCCCCAACCTGACGCGGCGTGATGGCAGTGCCTTCGACAACCTGATCAAAGCCAATCTCAAGGCCTGAGGAGCTTCCAAATGAAACTGATCAAACGTGACAACGTAACCCCTCTGTATCCATCGATGGAGGCTCGCGAGCATAAGTACCTCAAGCATCTGGCTTCAGCCATGAGTCACTACCTCGAGAACCCCCATGGCACTGAGCTTGTTTGCATCCTGGGCTCTGGCTACGAGAAGGATAACCGGCATGCCCTCGAAACCTGGGTCGCCTACCACCGCAACGAAGTTTTCGAAAAACGCCTGGAGGGGCGTAGCCCGCTGGATTACCTGATCGAGAAGCTTGAAAGCCTGTTGGCTAACTAAGTTCACAAGGGGCCGTAAGGCCCCTTCATCGTTCTACCCCGGCTGCAGCTCATAACAATATTTGCTGGGAGCAAAAGCCGCGCTGTTGCTACAGCTCAACTTGAACATCCAGTCAGGCAGTTAAAGACCCGGTTCAGCGTATTGGTTTACTATCCAAGGCGCGAACCAGAGCACATTTTTCTCTTGCCCGCAGATGGGCAAGAGGGAGGCCGGGAGAACAGGGACAGTGGTAAACAAGCAACGCGTATTGGCCAGTTGGGTTGGCGGGAATGATCTCAAGGCAGTCGCAGGCACTGAGGCAGGCCCGATTCTGGCGACCCTTAACACGGTTTCCGTTGATAGCGTCGAGCTTCTGTGCTCATACCCTGCCGAGCGCGTTGAGCCCTACCTGGCCTGGCTACGCCAGCAGGTCGATTTACCCATCACCGCACATTACGTTTCCCTGTCCTCGCCCGTTCATTTCGGCGAGATCTACCAGGCCGCCAGTCAGCATTTAAAGCGCCTCAATACTCCCGCAAACCAGCTCTCCATTCTGCTCAGCCCCGGCACGCCGGCCATGCAAGCGGTGTGGATTCTGCTGGGCAAAACCCGATACCCGGCGACCTTCTACCAGTCCTCACTTGAGCAAGGCGTTCAGCAGGTTGAGGTGCCGTTTGAAATCGCCGCCGAGTATGTGCCAGCCGCCACTGCCATCAGCACCGGCAAGCTGGTTCAGCTCGCCGGGCTGGATGCGCCTGTGGATGCAGCCTTCGACAGCATCGTGACGCAGAGCGAGCGCATGCTGACACTCAAGGCGCAGGCACAAATACTGGCGGCCAAGCAGGTGCCGGTACTGATTTACGGCGAAACCGGTACCGGCAAAGAGTTGTTTGCCCGCGCCATTCACAATGCCGGCCCACGTTCTGCTGCGCCCTTTGTGGCGGTGAACTGCGGTGCCATTGTGCCGGAGCTGATCGACTCCACCCTGTTTGGCCACAAGAAGGGCGCATTCACCGGCGCGATTGCGGATCGCCCAGGAGTGTTCCAGCAGGCTCACGGCGGCACGCTGTTTCTCGATGAGTTCGGTGAGCTGACGCCAGATGTACAGGTGCGGCTGCTGCGTGTACTGCAGGAAGGCACCTTCACCCCGGTAGGTTCAAACCAGGAACTCAAGGTCGATGTGCGGCTGATCACCGCCACCCACCGGAATCTGATGCAGGAAGTCGCCCAGGGGCGCTTCCGTGAAGACCTGTTCTATCGCATCGCTGTGGGTGTACTGCACTTGCCGCCGCTCAGAGAGCGCGAAGGTGACCTGCTGTTGCTGTCCGAAGCGCTGCTGGCAGGCATTGCCAGCCAGGACACCAGTCTCGGTGATAAGAAAATTTCCGCAGAAGCAAAAAATCTTATCCTTCAGCATCCCTGGCGTGGCAACGTTCGTGAGCTGCAATCCACCTTGTTGCGCGCAGCGCTCTGGTGTCAGGGTGATTTGATTACTGCCCACGATATCGAGCAGGCGCTGTTCAAGCTGCCGCAAGCGCAGGCCGATGTATTGGCCATGGATGTTACCCAAGGTATTGATCTACAACAGGTAATTGCCGAGGTGGCAGGGCATTATCTGCGCAAGGCGCTGACGCTTACCGGCAATAACAAGACCCGGGCAGCCAGCCTGCTAGGCCTTAAAAGCCAGCAAACGCTGAGCAATTGGATGGACAAATACGGCATCGAATAAAACTGGCACGGTCCTCGCTATAGGACCGACATGGACAGAATCGCCTTTATGAAATCAGTCAACTTCGAGTTCCTCCGCCCCGGCAACGAGCTGCTGGCCAACCTCGCCGGTCTTGCCGAGGCTGTGCTGCACATCGATCCGGGCAGCGCGCTCACCCGTCTGCGCAGCTTTGCCGAAGAACTGACCAAAGCCATCTACAAGGAAGAACTGCTGCCGCGCATGCCGCAGTCGAGCTTCTACGACCTGGTGAAAAACCCGGTGTTTGTTGATTGCGTCAGCAAGCCCCTGGTGCACCAGATCAACTTCCTGCGCATCCAGGGCAACGACACCGCCCACGGTGCCGAAGGTGATTTGCGCAATGCCCAGCTGGCTCTGAAAACGGCCTACCAACTGGCCATGTACATGGCCATCAAGTACTACGGCACCGCGCAAGCTTCGATCCCCGCATTTACCGAGGTCAAAGACCCAGCGGCGATGCTGGCCAGTCTGCAGAAAACCGTCTCCAGCTATGAGAAGGAACTCAACCAGCAGCAGGAAGCGCTGCAGAGCGTGATGGACAAGCTGGAGCAGGAGCGCACCCGCCACCTCGACAAGGTCGACCCGCCTGCCAAGCCTGACCAGCAAAAGCGTCAGCAGCAGAGCCAGCAGGTGGCCGACAGCCTGCAGTGGAACGAAGCCAAAACCCGCGCATTGCTGATCGACGCCATGCTCCTGCAAGCCGGTTGGGATGTCAGCAACCCCGCGCAGGTCGGCCAGGAAGTGGACGTCGACTTCCCCGGCAACGTCTCCGGCAAGGGCCGTGCGGACTACGTGCTATGGGGCGATAACGGCCAGCCCCTGGCCGTGATCGAGGCCAAGAAATCCGGCAATGTCAGCCTGCAAGCCGGGCGCGAACAGGCGCGCATGTACGCCGACGGTTTCGAGCGCATGGGCATGCAGCGCCCGGTGATTTTCTACAGCAACGGCTACGAAACCTTTATCTGGGACGACAAGCAGTACAACACCTATCGCCCGGTGTACGGCATCTACAGCAAGGACAGCCTGGAATACCTCGCCTATCAGCGCCAGTACCGCGTCCCCACCCTGGAGAAACACAACCCAGAGCTGAGCATTGCCGACCGGCCTTACCAGATCGAAGCGATCAAAACTGTCGCCGCGCACTTCCAGCAGCAGCGCCGCAAAGCCCTGATCATCCAGGCCACCGGCACCGGCAAAACCCGCGTGGCCATCGCCTTGGCTGAGTTGCTGCTGCGTACCGGCTGGGCCAAACGCGTGCTGTTCCTCTGCGACCGCAAAGAGCTGCGCGTGCAGGCCGATGACGCCTTCAAGCAAAACCTGCCCAGCGAGCCGCGCTGTGTGATCGGCGAAACCGGCAAGGTCGACCAGACCGCGCGCATCTACATCGCCACCTACCCGGGCATGATGAACCGCTTCGCCCAGCTTGATGTGGGCTTCTTCGACCTGATCATCGCCGACGAAAGCCACCGCAGCATCTACAACAAGTACCGCGACCTGTTCGACTACTTCGACGCGCTGCAGGTCGGCCTCACCGCCACGCCGGTGAAGTTCATCAGCCGCAACACCTTCGATATTTTCGACTGCGAAACCACAGACCCGACTTTCGAGTTCGGCCTCGATGCTGCCATCAATAATGAGCCGCCGTATCTGGTGCCATTCCGCGTGAAGGACCTCACCACGGACTTCCTACGCGACGGCATCCACTACAACGACCTCAGCGACGAGCAGAAGCGTCAGCTCGAAGAGGACCTCGGCGAAGAAGAAGCCAAGCGCACCACCATCGCCGGCAAGGACATCGGTCGCAAAATCTTCAGCGAAGACACCGACCGCATCATCCTGGAAAACCTGATCAACAACGGCATCAAGGATGAGACCGGCTCACTGGTCGGCAAAACCATCGTCTTCGCCCAGCGTCAGGACCACGCCGAGCACCTGGAAAAGCTCTTCTGCAAGCTCTACCCGCAATACGGCACCAAGGTCTGCAAGGTCATCCACAACGCCATCCCGCACGTGGACACCCTGATCAAGGAATTCAAAAAGCCGGATAACGACTTCCGCATCGCCATCTCGGTGGACATGCTCGACACCGGCATCGACGTACCCGAAGTGGTCAATCTGGTGTTCGCCAAGCCGGTCAAATCCTGGGTCAAGTTCTGGCAGATGATTGGCCGCGGTACGCGCCTGCGCCCCAATCTGTTTGGCCCCGGTAAACACAAAAGCGAGTTTCTGATTTTCGACCACTACGGCAACTTCGATTTCTTCGAGCAGGAGTATCAGGAGCCGGAAGACACCGGCAGCAAATCCCTGCTGCAAACCACCTTCGAAGCCCGCCTGGCGCTGGCCCAGGCCGCCCTGCGTCATAACCATGCCGCCGCCTTTGATGCCGCCATTGCCCTGTTGCGTGCTGACATTAACGACTTGCCCGACACCAGCGTGGCGGTAAAGCGTGAACTGCGCGCCGTGCACCAGTTGCAACAAACCCAGCAGCTGCAACAGTTCGATGGCAAAACCCAGCACCTGCTGGCCAACACCATTGCCCCGCTGATGTCCGCCCGCGTGCTGCGCGACAAACACGCCACCGCGCTGGATAAGCTGATCGCCGGTATTCAGTGCTGCCTGGTCGAGCAGGCCACCTGCTTCGAGGACGGCAAAATTGCCCTGCTGGCCGAGTTGGACAAGCTCGCCGTGAATATCCAGGCCGTACGCCAGAAGGATGCCCTGATCGCCGAAGTACGCAGCGCCGACTTCTGGCTGCAGCCGGGCATCGACAAGCTGGAGAACGCCCGCAAGGAGCTGCGCGGCATCATGAAATACCGGCAAACCGGCAGCACAGGCGGCTATGCCATGCCCAGTACCCGTACCGGCGACGATGGCGTTCAAGAGAGTGAGCGCAAGGTGGTGATTGCCGGTGCCAGCGAAGCGATGATCTACCGCCGCCGCCTCAAGGACATCCTTGCCGGCATGCTCGCCGCCAACCCGACCCTGCAGAAAATCCACAAGGGCGAACCCATTGCCGAGAGCGAGCTGAAAACCCTGACCTCGACCATCCTCACCAGCCACCCCGGCGTCAGCCTGGAGGTGCTCAACGAGTTCTACGGTCGCACAGCCGATCAACTGCACCTCACCGTACGCGAGATTATTGGCCTGGATGCACACGCCATTGAGGAACACTTCAAACAGTTCCTCCATGCCCATCCCAGTCTCACCGCCCAGCAGGTGCGCTTTATGAACCTGCTGAAAAACTACATCGCCCAGCACGGCAGCATCGTGATTGAAACGCTCTACGACGCGCCGTTTTCCAGCATCTCCCACGAGGGCATCGACGGCGTGTTCGCCCCCGCCGATGTCACCGAGCTGGTGGCCGTGCTCAAACCCTTTTTGAAGAACCCCGGCCAGCCCGGCCCCCCCGCCTGATGGCCGCACAACCTACAGATCGAGACCACTGAATGCTCACCGGCAAAATCCGCAACGATATCGACAAGCTCTGGGAAAAATTCTGGACTGGCGGCATCACCAACCCGCTGACCGTGATCGAGCAGATCAGCTACCTGATGTTCGCCCGCATGCTCGACATGCAAGAAGACGTCGCCGAGCGCAAAGCCAATCGCACCGGCAAGCCCTTCGACCGCCTCTTTCCCAATACCCCGGACGGCCAGCTGCTGCGCTGGAAGAACTTCCGCAACATGAGCGGCAAGGAGCTGCACAGCCATCTCAAGCAGAAGGTCTACCCCTTCTTCGCCCAACTCGGCGGTGCTGAAGGCGAGGGCGGTGAGCGCGAAGGCCTTGGCCATATCAGCGAGTACATGCAGGACGCCGATCTGGAGATCAAGAACGAGTCCGTGCTCACCTCCGCCGTGGAAATGGTTAACGACCTGCCGCTGACCCAGAGCGACGTGAAGGGCGATATCTACGAATACCTGCTGAGCAAGCTCACCACCGCCGGTATCAACGGCCAGTTCCGCACCCCGCGCCACATCATCGACGCCATGATCGAGCTGATTGCACCGCAGCCCACCGAGGTGATCTGCGACCCGGCCTGCGGTACCGCCGGCTTCCTCGCTCGCACCATGGAATACCTTAACCGCGTGCACTCAAGCCCCGAAGGCACCTTCACCGACGAAGACGGCAACCTGCATTACTCCGGCGACCTGCTCGAACCCTACCGCCAGCACATCAACAGCCAGATGTTCTGGGGCTTCGACTTCGACACCACCATGCTGCGCGTCTCCAGCATGAACATGATGCTGCACGGGGTGAACGGCGCGAACATCCGCTACCAGGACTCCCTGAGCAAATCCATCAAGGAGCACTACCCGCGTCAGGAACAGAACTTCTTCGACGTGGTGCTGGCCAACCCGCCGTTCAAAGGCAGCCTGGACGAAACCAACACCAACCCCGACGTGCTTGGCCTGGTGAAAACCAAAAAGACCGAGCTGCTGTTCGTCGCCCATATCCTGCGTTCGCTCAAGCTCGGTGGCCGCGCCGCCGTGATCGTGCCGGATGGCGTGCTGTTCGGCTCGTCCAAGGCCCACCAGCAACTGCGCCAGGAGCTGCTTGACAACAACCAGTTGGAAGGCGTCGTCAGCCTGCCCAGCGGCGTATTCAAACCCTACGCCGGCGTCAGCACCGCTATCCTGATTTTCACCAAGGGCGGCACCACCGAACGTGTGTGGTTCTACGACCTGCAGGCCGACGGCTACTCGCTGGACGACAAGCGCACCGAGCTGAAAGGTGAGGGCAGCAACGACCTGCCCGATGCCATCGCCCAATGGCACAAATACCGGCAGATGGTCGAGGGCAATATCAGCGCCAGCACCATCAACACCCTGTTCGGCGACAAGCGCAAAAAGGCCTTTGTCGTGCCCGCCGAGGATATCACCGCTAACAAGTACGACCTCTCCATCAACCGCTACAAGGAAGTTGAGTACCAGCAGGAGCAGTACGAAGACCCGAAGATGATTCTGCAACGGCTAAAAGGGTTGGAGCAGGAGATTCTGGCGGATCTGGATGAGCTGGAGGGGATGCTGTGATCTGCTTGGGAAATGATCAATCATTGCCAAATGGCTGGCGCTGGGTAAAAGCTCAGGAGTGTATGGATGTAAGAGATGGCACCCATGATTCACCCAAACCGGTGACTGCAGGCATCCCCCTAGTTACGTCAAAAAATTTGGTTGCAGGGGAGATCGATTTCTCTACGTGTACATTTATAAGTGCAGAAGACCACTTGGAAATTTCAAGACGGTCTCGCGTTGATCATGGTGATATTCTTTACGCTATGATTGGAACAATTGGTAATCCCGTCATAGTCAACGTGGCGCGTGAGTTTTCTATTAAAAACGTTGCCTTGTTTAAATTTAATGGCGGCGATGCTTTTAATCGATACATATATCATTTTCTGAATAGTGATCTTGCTGTTCGGCAATTTGAAAGTAAGTCTCGTGGTGGGACGCAAAAATTTGTTTCGCTCGGTAATATTCGGGAGTTAGAGATTCCTCTCCCACCCCTGCCCGAACAAAAGCGCATCGCCACCATCCTCGACAAGGCCGACGCCATCCGCCGCAAACGCCAGCAAGCCATCCAGCTCGCCGACGACTTCCTCCGCGCCGTGTTTCTGGACATGTTCGGCGACCCGGTGACTAACCCGAAGGGATGGGGGACTAAGGCGCTGAAGGATATATCTAGAATCCAAATTGGCCCATTTGGTACTCAATTGCATAAAGAAGATTACATTGAAGGTGGGATTCCTCTTGTTAATCCTACTCATATTGTCAAAGGGCAGATTGCTCCAAAAAATGATCTGACTATTTCGGCGCAGAAGCATGCAGAGTTGCCCGAGTATCACCTTAAGGTAGGGGATATTATTATGGGGCGAAGAGGTGAAATGGGGCGCTGTGCAGTTGTAACCGAAAAGGAAAGCGGTTGGTTGTGTGGTACGGGGAGTCTGTTTGTTAGGCCGAACAAGGCTGGCATATTTTCTGAGTATTTGAATAAATTCCTTTCAAGTGACGCGATAAAAAGTCATTTGGAGTCAGAGTCGCTGGGTGCGACCATGCCGAACCTGAACAAGGCAATTGTTGGAAGTATTAAAGTTCCTGTGCCAAGTGAGCTTGTACTGGAGCAATTTGCAAAAATTAAAGAAAAAGCTTTGGGCGCTAAGGCTATGCACTCCAAATTTTGCGATGAGCTGATTTTTGAAGCTATTAGCCAAAAAGCCTTCTCTGGCCAGCTGTAGATAAGGAAATCACCATGCGCCTTAAGTCCGTCAAGCTCACCCAATTTCGCGGCTACCGTACTACAACGGTTATGGCCCAGCCGAAAGTTGTCCTGGGCTGCCTCCCAATGTCATCAACTTAAGCCCCCAGCCCTGGCCGGGGCAAGAAATCCCGGGGCTTGGACGCGCGGTTGCAGCAGTGTGTTCACTGGTTTTGCTCCCCAGTTCAGCGCATGTGCGACCCAGACGCCAGCTTAATGGATGCCGGTTCGCCTCGGCGGGCGGGATTTCTCGTTTTCCGGGCGAGCGCGTGCCGGCCGCTGTCTGGCCAGCTTTTTTGCGGTGTAGTTCGGCTGCTGCTTGTTCTTAGCGCGTCGGTTTGTAGCCCTCGCAGCCGCGACTGGCCAGGCGCTTACGCTGGCGCGGGAAGCTGCGGCCCGGGCGCACAGCGCTGAGGCTGTTGGCCATCAACTCCATCACGTTGGCCAGCCCCTGCACACCGGGGCGTACCAGCAGGTCGACCAGGGTGTTCTTGAGGCGTGACACCCCTTGGGTGAAGTTGACCTTCCAGCGCAGCTTGCGGCCTTTGTGGCGCTGCTCGATGACCGGTTGCAGCAGATGTTGTATCAGCAGCGCTAGGTTTTTCAGCAGTTGCCCGGCATGAAAGTCCTGCTTCACGGCCGTCACGCTACGGCCGCTAAAGTTGTCGAGGCAGAGGGTCTGCTTGAGGCGGCGGTAGTCCGTTTCGATGCCCCAGCGGCGGTGGTAAAGATCYGCGAACACCTCGGCCGGGAAGGCCTGTCGATCCAGCAGGGAGGTCAGCAGCACTTCGCTTTCACCGCTGGCTAGCTCGACCCGGATCAGGCGCAATTCGACCCGGCCCGCGGGATCGACGCCGGCCTCGGTACAGAACAGGCGCGCCTCGGGATGACTGGCAGAGAAGAACTGCGTGTCTTCTGTCTGCCCCGAGCGGAGAAACTGTTTGACCTGCGCGTTGTAGCCACACGGCAGGCGCATCAGGAAATGTCGCCGGTGCTGCTCGAGCAGCGCAAACAGCCAGTGTCCGGGGTAGCCGCGATCAAACAACGTCAGGCTGTCAGCGGGCAGATGCGCGAGGTGCAGATGGGCGCAATCGCGCTCGCCGACTGCGGATGGTGGATGGCACGATCAGGCTGTGTAGCGTCTGGCCGTCGGCGACGTCGTAGAGCATGGACAGACGGGCAACGGGAAACTCGCTATGGCAGCCGAAAAAGCGCGTCATGACCGACTCCAGCGGTAAATGGACGGTCGAGCCGTCCACGGCGAGTACCCGTAACCCGCGCCACGTCTGGCGCAGCCCGAGGCTGTCGAGCTGTTGCTGAAGGGTTTGGTTGAGGCTCTCGAAGACCTCGGGCTTGAGCTTGCCGCGCGCCTTGCTGAAGGCCTGCGTGGTGACCACCTGGGTCTCGGCCGAGGCCTGGTTGAGCACGCGATAGAACTGATCGAGCTCGGTTTGCAGGGCAGTGCGTGGCTGATTGAGCAAAAACAGGACGAGGTTCTTGAAGGTCAGTTGGCGTCGGCGGGTAAAGTCGTGAGGGCGCTGGCGGTGGGTATCGATGAAGTCGGGACAATCGAGCTGGCTGGTTATTTTTTGTACAATTTTCAAGCCAGGGTTTGCTGGGCGGTGTCAAACGGTGTGGAATGAGGGGCCAAAAGGGTTTCTCCTATGCGCTGAATTTAGCGCTAATTATATGATATTTATAGGAAAATTCCTTAAGTTGATGACATTGACCCTGCCACCAGTCCGCCAACACCAAGCTCCCAGCGACGTATCAGACGAGCAGTCCGAACGGTCAATTGTTTGCGCGCAGCCCATACGATACCCGACAAAATAACGCCCTGGATCAGGACAAAACCCACGAAATAGCTGACTAGTGGCCCTGTACGGGCACCAATGATGTCTTCAGCATAGGCAAAACCATGGAGTAAACCAGCAATACACGCCAGCGCTAAAACACCAGGCAGAATTGCTAACTTGCGCCACGCCAGCATCAGCCCTGCTATGGCTACTCCAAGAGCCATCATCTGTTCGACTGCAGGTATATCAAGGCCCAACACATGGACTAATGCGCCGACGCAAGTGGCTCCAAGAAATAACACGACTCGACCAGTTGTAGCGCCTGGCTGTAAAGCAAAGAGCAGGCCTATCGCGGCCATGAACAGCACATGTGTCAGGCCTAGTAATGGATGTCCAATACCCGACAAAAGACCATGCAGCATTGTCTCAGGGGTATCTCCGCCGAGAGGATGGTGAGCGTAAGCTGGAAGTGCGGTAAGACTCGCGATAGAAACAAACGCCAACATAAGACATCTGGTGATCATGGGTTTACTCCCCGGGTATCTGTCACAGTATCAGCGGCCTGGCCTTGTAAAGCGCTGATGAAGTGCTGGGCTGAGGATACCGTGGCTAGATATCCATCCTCGATTTTCAACAGCTCAATAGCCATATCGTGGTTACGCGGATCTGGCTCGGCACAACAATCCTCCAACACCAGAACGCTGTAACCGCGGTCGGTTGCCTCCCTTGCCGTTGAGGTCACGCATACCCCTGTCGTCACACCGGTTAAAACAACATTGTCAATCTGACGATTGCGCAACACATCGTGCAACTCGGTCGCATGAAAAGCACCGGTTCCAACCTTATCGACAATCACTTCACCTGCCAGCGGCTGCATTTCATCGATAAAGTCCCAGCCCGCCTCGCCGCGAATCAACAAGCGGCCCAGAGGGCCCTGAGCGCCAATTTGAGCTCCAGCTCGCGCAGTTTTAAGCCGCTTACTGTGAGGTAGATCAGATAGGTTGGCGCGATGCCCTTCCCGGGTATAGATCACTAGCATCCCGGTGCGGCGCGCCATTTCCAGCACCGCCAGAATTCGGGGCACTATGGCGCGTGCAGCCCCTACATCGTCGCCTCGTGAATGCATGTAGCCCAGCGGATCACAAAAATCCCGCTGCATATCAATAACCACCAATGCTGTTCGCTGCGGATCCAGCAAACCCGTGATGGGGAAGTCATAAGGATCTCCACTAACAATCATGCTTGTTGCTCCGGTTCTGCATGGTGGACGTGACTGACGTGATGATCGTGGTGATGGTGACCAGTGCGCTGATGGTCGTGGCGCTGCTGCGCCTTGGCCATAATTTCTGCCTCAACCACTGCAATGCGCTCGGACTGGATGAGTTCATGCTGCTCAAGCAAACCCTGCAAAGCCACCAACCAGCAACTGTAGTATTGCTCATCACTTTCAATACAACTGCCCTGTTCATGACGCTGTATAGATGCAATCAAAGCCTGCTGGAAGTCCTGCAGTGAGAAAATCTCTTTTTGGGCAGCCGTCAGCGTCATACCAAAGAGCCGTGCAGCCCATGGTGATGTAAAGCTCAAATGAGCCAGACCAGCACCATGCACCTGATCCAAGAGTTCATGTGGCTGCATGTTCAAGCTCCTTTACCGGTATATGGCTGCAGATGGGCAACACCGATCATCGAGTCACGTGATACCAGCTCGGCGAGCTGAGCCTCATCAAGACCCTCCGTTCCCTCCGGTCGTTGCGGTAGCACCAGATAGCGTATTTCCGACACGCTATCCCAAACCCGAATCTCTACCTCATCCTCCAGACTCAAACCCATTTCGTGAAGTACCTTGCGTGGCTCGCGCACCAACCGGGAACGATAAGCACTGGACTTGTACCAGACTGGCGGCAAGCCCAGAATTGGCCACGGATAGCATGAGCACAATGTGCACACGACTACGTTGTGTACTTGTGCCGTGTTTTCCAGTACATGTAACAACTCTGTCTCAGGCCCGCCGATCCCTAGCTCCGCGCAAGCTGCCAGCCCATCAGCCATTAACCGTGCCTTGAAGTCTGGATCGACCCAGGCTTTGGCCACGACTCTCGCGCCTGTGCGAGGCCCAACATTTTCTTCATAGTGGTGAACCACTGCGTCTACTTCTGCCGAATCCAGTACGCCTATGTCGTTAAGCAGGCTTTCTATGGCTTCGGTGCGCAGAGCCTGCCAGGCTTTTTCAATCTTGTGGTCATGACTCATTTTGCTGATCTCCTGCGGCCTCAATGTGGTTCTCACTCAGGTCGATATAAATAAACAGGTTGGCTTCCGCATGTTCATCGCCCCACAGTGTCTGAGCGCTGAAACGCACGGTATAAACCGGTTGAAGATTTTCCCCGCGATAATGCGCACGCGTATCAGGGAATACCCACGCCTGAGCGTTAACCCGCTCGACCGTTCCCACTTTCCCTCGGGTGTAGCTTGTTACCCGGGTGTGGCCCGGCGGATGAATATTGCGCACACGCACCTGCTGTCCGACATGGAATACGGGCGTAACTTCGACGTCCTTGCGCCAGGCGCCCCAGGGCACTTTGTCTTGGTCTTTAAGCGGCCAGTTACGCTGCGGGTGCTCTGGCGGTGTAAGGTGCTTGAGCCCGGCGCTCAGTTCATCAACGCGTCGATTTATTTCAGCTGTCGACAAAATATTGCGACGATCGAGGATGCGCTCCATCGCAAACATCCAACGACCGTAGTAACTCCACTCCAGGTAATCCTGAGGGCGCATCAGCTCAATTTCGTGTCGGTGTTCGTCGAGATTCCATACACCCAGACGATCAATCACTTGGGTCATGCAAAAAATTCGGCTGCCCCAGCGCGTAACGAACACAGGCTCATCTGGGTCTACCTTGACCGGCCCAAAGCCGTGTAAGCCACCCATATCGTGAATGCCGTTCATCAGGCCTCCTCAATAGATAACGTCTTCTATCTGCTTCTGCAGTTGCAAATAGGCGTTGGAATAGCGGTCTCGCATATCGCCAGCGCTGGTATCAGCATCCACCAGCACTTTGGCCGGATTACCACCCAACACCAGCACCCGGTCGCCCACAGTAATGGCTTCTTCCACATCGTGAGTCACCATAACCATGGATGTGCCCGTCTCTTCCTGCAGACTGCGCAGCAATCCATGCATTCGGCGTTTCAGACTTATGTCCAGTGCGCTGAAAGGCTCATCCAACAGCAATACCTTAGGCTTGGTAATCAATGCCCTCGCTATTGCCGTCCGCTGCCGCATGCCCCCTGACAGCTGGTGGGGGTAAGCCCCAGCAGCATCATTCAGCCCGACACTTTCGAGCATGTTGCTGACTGTTGTCTTGATATCCACCGCGTCATGCTTGCGAAACCTGAGACCAAACTTGACGTTGCCGGCAACACTGAGCCATGGGTAGAGATTGTTTTCCTGGAAAATCATCACGATCTCTTCCAGCGGCCCGTTCATATAACGCTGGCGATACAACACGCCACCACTATCCTCTCCAATGACAAAGCCACCCAGGGCATTCAGCAGCGTGCTCTTTCCGCAACCAGACTGACCCAGAATGGTAGTGATCTGGTTTTCATAGATACTCAGGTTCAAACCCTGCAACGGGCTCGGTACTGGCTGCCGTTTCCCTGGAAAGTTGATGCTCAGATTCTCAATCCTGAATACGGCCTGGTCGGTTTCAACGGTGCTCATTTGACCCTCCACCACAAGACCTTGTTACCGATGAAAGCGAGGGTCCTGTCCACAACAAAACCAGACAGCCCAATGACCAGCATGCCAAACATAATCAGCTCGTTATTGAACAGGTTGCGCCCCATCATGATGATTGCCCCCAAGCCATCACGCAGACCGACCATTTCCGCCACCAGCACCGCCATCCAGGCTGCGATGAAATTGGTCCGCAGCAATGTGAACACCCCGGGGAAAATACTTGGCAGTACGACATACACCCACTGCTGCCAACGATTGGCTCCCAGATTGCCCGAAATGGTCAGATATTCCTGCGGTACCCGGCGAATTTCCGCCAGGGTGCCGATGGTCAGAATGAAGTACACGCCCATAAACACGATGAATACGGCCGTCACATTGCTGATACCAAACACCACAATGGCAGTAGGAATCCAGGCAATGGGGGCAATGGGGGCCAGCACATACAGCAAAGGACTCAACGACCAGGTGGCAAAGCGTGACAGACTGATCAGTGCACCCGTGGCAATAGCCGCTACAAAAGCCAGAAACATGCCGGTGAAAACACGACTGAAGGTGGCAAATATGGCTTCATCCAGCGTGGCGGATTGGGAGCCCAAGCCGATACGAAAGTCACTCTCAATCACCATCGACAAAAACTGACTTGGCGGCGGCATGACAGTTGTAAGGGCTACATCACGCGTCCCCGCTAGCTCCCATATCAGGACAAGTAGAGCCATTGAGGACAACCCCACCACCCAGGGCGCCAAGCTTTCCCATTCAGGCAACCGCACCCTATTGCTCCAGTGACTGAATCAGGTCAATCGCGAAGATGCTTTCTGCGCTTACTCCCGGACGAACGTACTGCATCTTCACCAGGTCATCGACAACCTGTTGCACTGCCGCCACATCTGGCGTGAAGGAGATGGGCTGTGGTGCTGAAGTAAAGGCGTCTTTCAAAACATCGTTGGAAACGCGGAAATAATTGCCTTGTGCGAGCAAATCTATCGCCTTGTCAGGATCACTGTTGATGATCTCTGCCGCACAGATCAGCCCTTTCAGATAGCCTTCAACCACCTCAGGCCGCTCGTTCAAGGTTTTCTCCAGCACACTCACAACCGTATTTGGCGTATTGAGCGACCAGGTACTGGCGTTATTGGTCAGTTGAGTAGCACCACGCGAGCTGACCATCTCAGAGGTATAGGGTTTGATGTGGCTGAGAATGTCCACATTGCCGCTACGGAAAGCTTCAACCATGGCCAACAGGTCGTCGAAGTAAACAAACTCGATGGCATCAGGCGCCAGACCGCGGTTCGCCAACTCGGTAACCAATATCAGTTCCAGGGTGTCTCCCTGCAAAACTGCAGCCGTCAGTTTCGGTTTGCCCGCATTGATGTGATCAGCCAACGCCTCCATCGAATCCAACCCCAGCTTGCCATCTGCAATCACCTCCATGACACCCCAGCCGCCTGCTGCGCTGATCACTTTGATCGGCACGCCACTGTTGGCTGCAAAAAAAGGCAACGTAAACGGGTTGGTGCTGAAATCAATCGCGCCGCCTGCCAGGGCCGCGTTATTGTCTCCAGGATTAGCAAAAAAGCGGGTATCTACTTCGAGACCCTGCTGTTTGAAGCAGCCACTTTCTACACCGACAAACAGCGGTGCCATATCAAGTGCAATAAGGTGACCAGCAGTCACCTTGACCAGTTTTTCCGCAGCCACAAGCGGCTGCGCAATTGCAATCAAAAGCGCACAGGGCGCCAGAACACTCAACGTCGATTTTTTCATGATCAGATTCCCTTAACAGTGGCGGCCGCAAAAACTGAGTGCAACACCCGACCATTTCGGTAAGGTGTTGCCCCATGTCCTATCACGAACTCAGCGCCACAGAGCGCGTCACGATCCAGATCGGCCTGTGCAATGGCTTCAGCCAGCGCA
>NZ_MACM02000175.1:0-1510 GCF_001675465.2 Pseudomonas sp. AU12215 | reverse complement strand
ACCTACCAGGCGAAGGACAACAATGGCGCGCTGAGCGATCCGCAGACCATCACCATCACCGTCACCGGCACCAACGACAACCCGGTTGCCGTGCCGGACATCGCGCACACCAACGAAGACACCGCGATCCGCATCGACGTTCTGGGCAACGACACCGATGCCGAACACGACGCCCTGATCGTCACCGGCGCCAGCGCCGGCAACGGCACCGTGGTGATCAACCAGGACGGCAGCCTGAGCTACACGCCGAAGGAGAACTTCAGCGGCTCCGACACCATCACCTACACCATCAGCGATGGCAAAGGCGGCACGTCCACCTCCACCGTGGCGGTGAGCATCGAGGCCGTGGCGGACAAGCCGAACCTGAGCCTGGACGGCAGCAGCAGCCACCCGAAAGCCACCGGCCTGACCGTGGACACCTGGACCGGCCTGGCCCTGGGCAATGGCGGCAACGGCGCATCGCCGGCCGACCTGCAGGCGAAGATCGACGCAGCCGGCACTCCGACCACCCACGGCTCCACCGACAGCGTGCGCAACACCGACGTCACCGCCGGCACCGCCACCAAGGTCAGTGGCCTGATCTTCCTCGAAGCCGGCCACACCTACACCTTCACCGGCGTGGGCGATGACAGCGTGCGCCTGGTGATCGGCGGCAGCACCGTCGCCGAGGCCACCTGGGGCGGCAGCAGCGGCAAATTCAGCGGCACCTTCACCCCGACCGAGAGCGGCTACTACCCTATCGCGCTCTACCAGCACAACCAGAGTGGCCCGGGCAACTACACCCTGAGCATCTCCGACAATGGCAGCGCCGCGCAGGTACTGGGCACCGGCAGCGCGCAGGTCTACCACGACACCAGTGAGCTGACCGCGGGCGGCGAGCGCCTGACCGACCTGACCGGCAGCAGCGGCCAGAGCCACTACAAGGTGTTCGGCCTCAACGAAGGCAACGAAGACAGCGCGATCAACCTGTCGAAGATCAAGGCTTCGCTGGTCGATACCGACGGCTCCGAGACCCTGTCGATCAGCATCGGCAAGATCCCGGTCGGCGCCACCCTGAGCGACGGCAAGAACAGCTTCACCGCCGACGCTACCCACAGCAGCGTCGACCTCAAGGGCTGGAACCTCGACACCCTGACCCTGACGCCGCCGGCCGACTTCAACGGCACCATCAAGCTGGAAGTCAGCGCCACGGCGACCGAAAGCAGCAACAACGATGCGGCGACCCGCACCGTCGACCTCAACGTCACCGTGTACCCGGTGAACGATGCGCCGACCAGTGCCAACCAGAACCAGAGCACTGCCGAAGACACCCCGCTGACCGGCAAGATCGTCGCCAGCGACGTCGATGGCGACACCCTCAGCTACGCCGTGAAAGCCGGTGCCACACCGGCCCACGGCAGCGTGACGGTGAATGCCACCACCGGCGACTACACCTACACGCCGGCCAAGGACTACAACGGCCCGGACAGCTTCACCGTCCGCGTCAGCGACGGTAAAGGCGGCTTCGCCG
>NZ_MACM02000174.1:0-218141 GCF_001675465.2 Pseudomonas sp. AU12215 | reverse complement strand
CGGAGTRAKWCTGAAGACTTCCGGCAGGAAGTACAGCCGCCCGCGCACCTCGCGCTCCTGCAATACGCGCTGCTGGCTGGCCTTGTCCAGGCGCCAGGCGCGAATGGTGCGGGTGTAGGGCACGACCACCAGCGGGCCGGTGAGCTGCTGGCTGTAGCTGGCGCTGCGGGCGATGTCCTGCAGGACCTCGTCGCGGTAGTTCTGACGCTCGTCGACCAGACCGTCGATCATCAGCAGGGGTATCAGCAGGAGGACGATCAACAGCGCGATGGCGCCGAGCTTGATGCCGAGTTGGCGGTTCATCGAAGACTTTCTCCGTGAGTGGACGACGGAGTGAGCGTGGGGTTCGCGCGTGGTGGCGCTCGGGGCGGAATGTGGAGAGTCTGTGGGGATTGTGTGGCTATGGCTTTTCGTAGGAGCGAGCTTGCTCGCGAACCTGCCCCCCACAGCGGAGCATGTTCGCGAGCCAGGACTGGGCGTCCCCCTCAGTCCTACAAGGGCAGGAACAGAGTCGCGCGGACGCCGCCGTCGACGTTCTCCACGCTCAACTCACCGCCATGCAAGGTCGCCACTTCCGCGACGAAGTTGAGCCCCAGCCCGGTGCTCTTGCGGCCACTCGCCGGGCGCGGCAGGGAGTAGAAACGCTCGGTCAGGCGCGGCAGGGCGAACTCCGGAATGGCTTCGCCCTGGTTGAACAGTTCGACGCGCCAGCCCTCGCCATCGGGCTGCGCATCGAAACGAATGACACCACCCGGCGGTGTGAAATCCAGTGCGTTGTCCAGCAGGTTGCCCAGCGCCTGGCGCAGCAGGAAGCGCTCGCCGTGTACCGTCGCCTGCGGCGCGATGGCGTTCTCCAGCTGCACGCCCTGCACCCGCGCCATGCGCTCATCGACCAGCTCGCTGGCCAGTTCATGCAAGGCCACCGGCACGCGCTCCTCCAGTCCCTGGCGCTGCTCCACCTGGGCCAGATTCAGCAAGCGTTCGATCAGCTGCTGCAGGCGCTCGCTTTCCCCCGCGATGTTGCCGACGAAGCGCGCACGCTGCTCGGCGGGCATCTCGCCTTCGAGCAACTCTGCGGCGCCACGGATCGCCGCCAGCGGGCTCTTCAGTTCGTGGGTCAGGGTGTGCACGTAGCGCTCGACGTAATCCTTGCCCTCCAGTTGCACACGCATGCGCTCCACGGCGCCGGCCAGCTGCGCCATCTCGCCCCCGCGATAGCGCGGCAGTTCCGCGCGGCGCCCTTCGCTGACCGCCTGGGCGTAGCGGGTCAGGCGATCCAGCGAGCGGCTCAGCCACCAGGACAGCCCCGCGCCGACCAGCAGGCCGAGCACGATCAGCCCCGCACCGAGCCACGCGAGGCGCCGTTGCGAACGGTCGATATAGGGCTGCAACGTGCGGTTGGGTTTGGAGACCGAAACCACGCCGATGATCTTCTCGCCATCGCGGATCGGCGCGGCGACATACATCACCGAGGATTCCGGGTCGTCCGCCGACTCGCGGCTGGAACGCGCGCCGTACTGGCCGCGCAGGGTCAGGTAGACGTCGTTCCAGCGCGAGTAGTCCTGGCCCACGGCCTGGCCGAGGGAATCCAGCAGGACGATGCCGCGCGCGTCGGTCACGTAGATGCGGTGGTTCACCGCGGTCTTGTTCACGCCCCAGATGTCCGCCTGCGGGCTGCGCGCGCCATAGGCGCGAAGCATCTCGGGCAGGCGGCTCTGGTCGAGGGTGCCGCGCTTCACGTCGGCCTGCAGAATCTCGGCCAGCAGGTTGGCGGTATCCACCAGGGTCTCTTCGCTGGACTGGCGCACGCCGGGGCGGATCTCGTCCATCACCGTGCGCAATACGAACCAGCCGGTCAGCCCGACGAAGAAGAAGTAGACCAGGAAGATCCGCAGCGACAGGCGCATCAGCTCTTGTCCGGCGCGTAGCTGTAGCCCAGGCCGCGGTGGGTCTGGATCGGTTCGGCGGCGGGGGCGACCTGGCGCAGCTTGGCGCGCAGGCTCTTGATGTGGCTGTCCACATTGCGCTCGTAGCCGGCGTCGGCAGCGACGCCCAGGGCATCGAGCAACTGCTCGCGGCTGAACACCCGCTCGGGGCGCGCCAGCAGCGTCTGCAGCAGGCGGAATTCGTGGCGGGTCAGGCTCAGCGGCTGGCCGCGGTAGCGGATCTGGAAACGCTCCTCGTCCACCTCGAACGGGCCATTGCCGATCACCGCGGGGGCAGGCGCTTCACGCGGTGCGGTGCGCTTGAGGATGGCCTTCACCCGCGCGGCGACTTCGCGCGGGCTGAAGGGTTTGACGACGTAGTCGTCGGCACCGATTTCCAGGCCGACCACGCGGTCGATCTCGGCGTTGCGCGCGGTGAGGAAGATCACCGGCACCTCGGAGAAGCGACGCAGTTGCTTGCAGGCTTCGAAGCCGCTGATATCCGGCAGCCCGACGTCGAGGATGACCAGGTCGAAGGCCTCGCGCTGCAGGCGCTCGAGGGCGGGGCCGGCGAGGTTCAGCCAGGTCGTTTCGAAACCTTCGGCCTGCAGGGCATAGAGCAGCGTGTCGGCGATGGCGGCTTCATCTTCGACGATGAGGATGTGGGGCATGGGATTCCGATTCCCGGGAAGGTCCCGGAAGGGTCCACCAAGCCCCGCGCCGCGTCAATCGAGGATCAGGAGCAGTCCGGCTTGCCGGCGACGAAGCGCTCGCCCGCGTCCACCGCGACGTGGAACTTGCGCAGGCCCTTGGCGCCCATCAGGAAGGGGTAGTTGAAGTGGCTGCGGTCGGTGAGGTTGACCTCGATGGTGCGCTGGTCGCCGCCCAGGCACACCGGCAGTTCGATCACCGGGCGCTGGCTGAGGCCGGGGCCGGACTCTTCCTCTTCATCCTCGCCGGCGCCGTCCGAGCGGTTCTTGATCTTGGAGATGCGCGCCAGCTTGTGTTCGTACACCGAGTCGCCGCCATCCTTGGTGGCCAGTTTGAAGCGCACCCAGTCCTCGCCGTCGCGCTGGAAGATCTGGATATCCTTGGCCGACAGCGAGGAGGTGTAGGCGCCGGTGTCCATCTTGGCCTGCAGGGTCTGATCGAGCTCAGGCAGGCTGACCCACTCGTAGCGGCCGTAGAGTTTGGTCTCGGCGGCCAGGGCGAGGCCGGGCAAGGCAAAAAGGGATAGCAGGGCGAGGGCGCGTTTCACGCGGGAACTCCGGGTTGGGCGGGTGTAGCGCATAGGACTATCACGCCCGCCATAGGTTCGCCAGCACACCCGCTTCACGCGTCGAACAACGAGCCGCGCCGGCGGTCCAGCCCACTCCACAGCGCCTCCAGGTTGCGGAAGCCCCATTTGTCCGGCGACTCGCGGCTGACAATGCGCTCGCGGCCCTTGCACCGCGACAGGTCGAGCACCTCGAAGGGAATCGCCGCACGGGTGCGCGTCGAATAGAAGACCTTGACCACCGGCAGCAGCAGTTCCGCGCCCTGTTCCACCACCACTGCCAGGCGCTCGCTTTCCAGGCGCACCAGCGCGCCGATGGGGTAGATGCCCAGGCACCGGACGAAGGCGCGGAATACCTGCTGGTCAAGGTGCCCGCCGCACCATTGCGACATGCGTTGCAGTGATTCGGCCGGGTCCCAGCCGGCCTTGTAGGGGCGGTCGGAGGTGATCGCATCGTAGATGTCGCAGACCGCGCCCATGCGCGCGAACAGGCTGATCTGCTCGCCGGCGAGGCGGTGCGGGTAGCCGGTGCCGTCGAGTTTCTCGTGGTGGTGCAGGCACACATCCAGCACCAGCGCGCTGACATGGCGGCCCTCGCGGAGAATCTCGCCACCGCGCCAGGGGTGCTCGCGCACACTGGCGAACTCGCTCTCGTCGAGGCGACCCGGCTTGTTCAGCACCGCCATCGGCACCGTCATCTTGCCGATGTCGTGGAGCAGCCCGGCAAGGCCGGCTTCACGCACCAGGTTTTCATCCAGGCCGAGCTCCCGCGCCAGGGCGATCATCAAGGCACAAACGGCGACCGAATGCAGGTAGGTGTACTCGTCGGCGGTCTTCAGCCGTGCAAGGCTGATGACTGCGTCGGGATGTCGTTGCATGGAAGCGGCGATGTCACCCACCAACTGGTGCGCGCCCTCGGCATCGACCACGCGCCCCATGCGGGCATCCTGGAACATGGCGAGAACCATTTCCTTGGAGCGGATGCACAGTTGGCGGGCGACTTGCAGCTCGTCCTCCAGGCTGCGCCGGGCAATCGGCGGGGCGAGGGGCGCGGCCGCTTCCCGCGTCTGCTCGGCGGCTGCCGCGCCAGTCTGCGCAGATGTCGGTGACACCGGCAGACAACCGCGGCGGGGGTCGATCAGCACCTCGCGCACCGCACTGTGCTTCAGGCGTCGCAAATCTTCGGGATCTTCCAGCAGGAAGCGCGCGCGCCAGAACGGATGGTTCACCCACGATCCGCACAGCTCGTGCACATACATCCCTAAAGTGACGGCTTCGACGAGAATGCGCAGGTACGGCGAGTCGGACATGGCAGGCCTCGGAGTATGACCCCCAGAGCATAGTCTTCCGGCCACTGCAGCGGGAGGGGCGCTTGGGAACCCTACGTCGGCTGCGTATCATGCTCCAGCCACCGTCGCAAAAGGAAAGGACCCCATGCAGGCACTGACCGGCGTCTTCGCCAGCCTCCTGTTGCTGCTCAACACCCTGATCCTGATCGGCCCGATGCTGCTGATCGCCCTGCTCAAGCTCATCGTTCCCGGACAAGCAGCGAAGGATGCCTGCTCGCGCGGGGTGATGTGGATCGCCGAGACCTGGGCGGAGATCGACAAGGCCATCTTCGCCCTGCTGACCCCGACCGTGTGGGACATCCGTGGCTCCGCCCAGTTGCGCGGCGACACGTCCTACCTGGTGATCAGCAACCACCAGTCCTGGGTCGACATCCCGGCGCTGGTGCAGGCCTTCAACCGCAAGACGCCCTACTTCAAGTTCTTCCTCAAGAAGGAACTGATCTGGGTGCCCTTCCTCGGCCTGGCCTTCTGGGCGCTCGACTATCCCTTCATGAAGCGCTACAGCAAGGCCTTCCTGGAAAAGCACCCGGAGCTCAAGGGCAAGGACCTGGAGATCACCAAGGCCGCCTGCGAGAAGTTCAAGCGCATGCCGGTGACCGTGGTGAACTACCTCGAAGGCACGCGCTTCACCCCGGCCAAGCAGGCCCAGCAACAATCGCCCTACCAGAACCTGCTGAAGCCCAAAGCCGGCGGCGTGGCCTTCGTGCTGGCGGCCCTGGGCGAGCAGCTCGATACCCTGCTGGACGTCACCCTGGTCTACCCGAAGGGCCCGCGACCGGGCTTCTGGGATCTGCTATGCGGCCGCGTGCCGCGTGTCATCGTCGACATCCAGGCACGCGAGATCGACCCCGCGCTATGGCAGGGCGATTACGAGAACGATGCGCAATTCCGCCAGTACGTACAGAACTGGGTGTCGCAGTTGTGGGAACAGAAGGACCAGCGCATCGAGCAGTTGCGCCAGGAGTTCTGAGGCTCCCTACGCACCCCGCCCGGCGACCGGCGCCGCCGGCGTCAGCGGGGTGCCCCAGAGTCCGCCGAGCGTACCGAGCAGTTGGCTGCTGAGGCCCTGTTCGGTGAAGTAGTCGAGGATCACCCCGGCGAAGCGGCCGATCATCGACTGGTCCATGCCCAGCACGCCGAATATCTGGTCGACGTCCTGCAGGTTGTTGATTCCACCCAGCAGCGCCGCGGCGTTGCCCAACCCGCCGAAACCACTCAGCGCCCCACCCAGGTCGCCCAGCGAACTGTTGCCGGCGAGCTGGTCGAGATTCGGCAGGGATTTCTGCAATTGCGCCGTGTCGGTTTCCTTCAGGCTGTTCATCGCCAGCCCCAGCAGGGCACCCGTGCCACCAATGGCCTGCTGCTCGCTGACGCCCAGTTGCCGGGTGAGGTTGCCCAGCAGTGCATTGGCGGCCGGCGGCACGCCCTGGGTTTCAGCGGCGGGCTCGCTGGTGTCGGTGAAGGTAGCGGCGAACACAGGGGACGCGACCAGCCAGGCGGCGGCCAGGAAGACGGCGGAACGGGTGGGCATCGACGGCTCCGGAGAACGGCTGCCCGACCCCAGGTCGGGGCCGGATCGTCGATAGGACCGGTGCCCGGCGCGGCGGTTCCGCGCCGGCCGGCGGATATCAGGCGCCGGTGCCCCAGAGACTGCCCAGGGTGCCGAGCAGGTTGCTGTTGGCGCCCTGCTTGCCGAGGTAATCCAGCAGCACGCTGGAGAATTTGCCAGTCATGTCCTGGTCCATGCCCAGCGCACCGAAGGCCTTGCTCACGTCGCCCATGCTGCTGACGTTGCCCAGCAGGCCGCTGGAAGCGCCGCCGCCAAGATTGCCGAGCTGCCCGCCCAGGCCACCCAGGGCGTTGCTGCCGGTGAGTTTGTCGAGGCCGGGGACGGTCTTCGCCAGCTGCGAATAGTCGGCGGTGCTGAGCTTGTTCTTCGCCAGGCCCAGCAGGGCGCCGGTACCGCCGAGGGCCTGTTCGTCGCTGACGCCGAGCTGGCCGGTCAGGGCGTTGAGCAGGCCGCTGGTCTGCGGGGTGGAGGCGACCCGCGAGGTATCGGCGCCGGTCGCGCCGGATACCGCCTTGGCGGCATCGCCCAGGTTGAAGGCAAATGCCGAGGAAGCCGCCAGCAGGGCGGCCAGTGCGAGGGTAACGCGGGGTTTGACGGACATTGCTGACTCCAAGGGAATACCGGACGCCATATCGACCGGGCGCCGCGGCCGTTGTTCCACCCCGGCCAGCGCGATCGGGCAATGGCACGGCTCGCTCACAACTTCGCCGACCGCTGCGATTGCAGAGCTGTGGCCGGGAACTTTTTCGCTGTTCACCGATGTCCACGGGCGGCCATTCGTACAATCACTGCGGAGCGATCCGCGCGAACATGGTTGTACCCAGCTCGCGGCAATTTCCCCCGCGACCGCCAAAGATTCCCTAAGCTAGAGCCATTCCCGCCTGACGGACCGACCATGAGCGACCCCTTCATTCTCACGCCCCGCGTGGCTCGCCTGCTGCCCTGGCTGGTGGCCATCGCCTTCTTCATGCAGGCCCTGGACGGCACCATCCTCAACACCGCGCTGCCGAGCATGGCCCGCTCGCTGGACGAGGACCCGCTGCGCATGCAGGGCGTGGTGATCGCCTACCTGCTCACCGTGGCGCTGCTGATCCCCTCTTCCGGCTGGATCTCCGACCGTTTCGGCACCCGTCGGGTGTTCCTCTTCGCGATCTTCCTGTTCAGCTTCGGCTCGCTGCTCTGCGCGCTCTCGCCCAGCCTCGGCACCCTGGTCGGCGCCCGCGTGGTGCAGGGTATCGGCGGCGCGCTGATGATGCCGGTAGGGCGCCTGGTGATCCTGCGCGTGTACCCGCGCACGGAGCTGGTGCGCATCCTCAGCTTCGTCACCATTCCCGGCCTGCTCGGGCCGCTGGCCGGCCCCACGCTGGGTGGCTGGCTGGTGGAGTACGCCAGCTGGCACTGGATCTTCCTGATCAACCTGCCGGTCGGGCTGGTGGGCTTCATCGTCGCCCTGCGCCTGATGCCCGACCTGCACGGTGTTCGCGCGACGCGTTTCGACTCGATCGGTTTCCTGCTGTTCGGTGGCGCCATGGTGCTGATCACCATCGCTCTCGAAGGCCTGGGCGAACTGCACATGCCCCACGTGCGCGTGGTCCTGTTGCTGGTGGGCGGGCTGGTACTGCTGGCGGCTTACTGGCTGCGTGCGCTGCGCATCGAAGCACCGCTGTTCCCACCGTCGCTGTTCGCCACGCGCACCTTCGCCGTGGGCGTACTGGGCAACCTGTTCGCGCGCCTGGGCAGCGGCTCCCTGCCCTTCCTCACCCCGCTGCTGCTGCAGATCGGCCTGGGCTTCTCGCCATCGCGGGCGGGCATGACCATGATCCCGATGGCCCTGGCGGCCATGGTCATCAAGTCGCTGGCGCGACCGCTGCTGGACCTGTTCGGCTATCGCAAATTGCTGGTCAGCAACACGTTGCTGCTGGGCGCGATGATCGCCAGCCTCGGCCTGGTCGACCAGGACACCCCTTACGCGCTGCTGCTGGTGCAGTTGGCAGTGCTGGGCGGGATCAACTCGCTGCAGTTCACTGCGATGAACACCCTGACCCTGATCGATCTGCGCGACGACAACGCCAGCGCCGGCAACAGCCTGCTCTCGGTGGTCATGCAGCTATCCATCGGCATGGGCATCGCCTGTGCGGCAGCGCTGCTGGGCGGGTTCACGGGCGATCAGGAAAGCGTGCAGGGCGATGTGCTGTCGGCCTTCCACGCGACCTACTTCAGCGTCGGCATCCTCTCGATGCTGGCGGCCGCAATCTTCTTCCAGCTCAACGCCGAAGACGGCCGCACCACACCACGCCGGGTCGAACCCGAGCATGGTGTCGACGAGCATTGATCAGGGCTTGCAGGTCGGCGCGGCGGTTTGCGTCTTCGAGGCGTCCACCGGCCCCAGGTGTTCCAGGGTGCCACGCCCCAGCAGCACCGGGTAATCCAGGGTCTGGCGGTCGCGCAGGGTGAACTGCTCACGGTAGACCTTGCCGCCCAGGCAGACGTCCATCAGCACCACCGGAGCGCGCTCGACGCCGCTGGCGGTCTTGAACTTGAGCACGCGCTCGACACGCCGCTCGAAAGGCAGGCGCTCTTCCTTGCCGGTCGCCGGGTCAGTCAGCATCACGTCGTACTGTACCCAGCGCTCGTCGTTCTTCTTGATGCGCGTGATGTTGCGCGCGTCCATCACCGAGGTCTGCGCGCCGGTATCCAGCTTCGCCTTGAGGGGGGCCTGTTCGGGCATCAGCATGAGCGTCTCCACCCACCCCCAGGTGGGCTGGGCGGGCGCGTCGGCGGCAAGGGCGCCGCCCGAAACGAGCAGGCCGGCGAGCAGCAGGCGGAAGGCGGGCGATGGCATGGATGGCAGCTCCGGAAAATCGATGGCAGCACTATAGGCGACAAGGACATAGGCAATAAAAAACCCCGGATGTTTCCACCCGGGGTTCTTTTTCGGCTGACGCCAGGGGATCTTAGATCACCTGCACGCGCTCGGCCTGCATGCCTTTCTGGCCCTGCACGACTTCGAAGCTGACCTTCTGGCCTTCGGCCAGAGTCTTGAAGCCGTTACCTTCGATAGCGCGGAAGTGTACGAACACGTCCGGGCCGCTTTCCGGGGTAATGAAGCCGTAGCCTTTGGTCTCGTTGAACCACTTGACGGTGCCGTTCTGACGATTCGACATGGTGTTCTCCTTGGAACGTATTTTTGAAATTAGCCACGAATGGCCAGGAACTGAGTTGCAAGGAGTTACAAGGAGTCGAGCAGGACGGGGTGGAATAACCGACCGCATCAGGTCACGATCGACGGCGACCCATGCAAACACAGTCCGGAAACTCTACGATAAAAATCTGCGGAAAGCGAATCTCTTGAAAAAACCGTTCATCGCTACTTGGAGAAATTCTGACGAGTGGCCTCAAACCCTTGCCATACAGGCTTCTCAGCCCTTTTGAGGGGCTCTCCTGCTACACTGCGCGGCCATATGGATTCACCCGGGCTCCCTTCGTGACCACCTCTGCATTTTCCACCCTCGCGCTGTCGGCCGACCTGCTGGCCAACCTCGATTCTCTCGGTTACCGCGAGATGACGCCGATCCAGGCCGCCGCCCTGCCGGCGATCCTCAAGGGCCGCGATCTGATCGCCCAGGCCAAGACTGGTAGCGGCAAGACCGCCGCCTTCGGCATCGGCCTGCTCAGCCCGCTGAATCCGCGTTATTTCGGCTGCCAGGCACTGGTGCTGTGCCCGACTCGCGAGCTGGCCGACCAGGTCGCCAAGGAGATCCGCCGCCTCGCCCGCGCCGCCGACAACATCAAGGTGCTGACCCTCTGCGGCGGTACGCCCTTCGGCCCGCAGATCGGATCGCTGGAGCACGGCGCCCACGTGGTGGTCGGTACGCCGGGGCGCATTCAGGAACACCTGCGCCGCGGCACCCTCAAGCTCGACGGCCTGAACACCCTGGTACTGGACGAAGCTGACCGCATGCTCGACATGGGCTTCTACGACACCATCGCCGACATCATCGACCAGGCTCCGGCGCGCCGGCAGACCCTGCTGTTCTCCGCTACCTACCCCGACGGCATCGGCCAACTGGCGGCGAAGTTCCTGAAGAACCCCGAGCGCGTGGAAGTGGAAGCACTGCACGACGACAGCCAGATCGAACAGCACTTCTACGAGATCGATCCCAAGCAGCGCCTCGATGCCGTCGTGCGCCTGCTCCAGCATTTCCGCCCGCAATCCTGTGTCGCCTTCTGCCATACCCGCCAGCAGTGCATGGAAGTGGTGGAGCAGCTCAACGCACGCAAGATCTCCGCCCTGGCCCTGCACGGTGACCTCGAGCAGCGCGAGCGCGACCAGGTGCTGACCATGTTCGCCAACCGCAGCTGCAGCGTGCTGGTGGCCACCGACGTGGCCGCCCGCGGGCTGGACATCGCCGCGCTGGAAGCGGTGATCAACGTCGAGCTGTCGCGCGATGCGCAGGTCCATGTGCACCGCATCGGGCGCAGCGGCCGCGCCGGCGAGAAGGGCCTGGCGCTGTCGCTGGTGACGCCGGCCGAAGCCAGCCGCGCCCAGGCCATCGAAGACCTGCAGGGTGCGCCGCTGAACTGGGAGCGCATCGACTTCCTCAAGGCCAACGACGCCCCGCTGCTGCCGCCGATGACCACCCTGGCCATCGCCGGCGGGCGCAAGGACAAGCTGCGCCCCGGCGATATCCTCGGCGGGCTGACCGGCGACGCGGGACTCAAGGGCACGCAGGTCGGCAAGATCGCCATCTTCGACTTCCAGGCGTTCGTCGCCGTGGAACGTGACGTCGCCAGGCAGGCGCTGAAGCACTTCAACGAAGGCAAGATCAAGGGCCGTTCGTTCAAGGCGCGGATTCTCTAGCTCTGCCTGCTTTCTGTAGGAGCGAGCTTGCTCGCGAACCGTACGGTATCGCCGGCAAACCATTGTTCGCGAGCAAGCTCGCTCCTGCAAAGAGCATCGCGCCACGGTTGGTAAGCAGGCGCAGCAGCGTGTCGCGCTCGCGATAGCAGCGCGGCAGACGTTCCGCTAGTCTGAGCAGCAGACATTCGGAAGTCCGCACGCGCATGTTCTCCTCTCCACTGCTCCAGTCTCTGCAGCGCCTCTGGGCGCTGGACAAGTTCGCCTACAGCCTGCGGGTATTCGTTGCCCTCAGCGGAGTCATGCTCACGTGCTGGCTGCAGGGCCGACCGGAGCTGGTGATCCCGCTGTTCCTCGGGGTCATCGCCAGCGCCCTGGCGGAAACCGACGATCACTGGCTCGGCCGCCTGCAGGCGCTGCTGGTGACGCTGGCCTGTTTCAGCATCGCCTCGCTGGCGGTGGAACTGCTGTTCCCCTACCCGCCCCTTTTTGTCGCCGGGCTGGCGCTCTCGACCTTCGCGATGACGCTGCTCGGAGCCCTGGGCGAGCGCTACGCGGCCATCGCCTCGGCGACCCTGATCCTGTCGATCTACACCATGATCGGCGTCGACCAGCGCGGCGGCACGCCCGCCGACTTCTGGCGCGAGCCCCTGCTGCTGGTGGCCGGCGCCGGCTGGTACGGGCTGCTCTCGGTGCTGTGGAACGCGCTGTTCGCCAATCAACCGGTGCAACAGAGCCTGGCGAAGCTGTTCCTCGAACTGGGCGAGTACCTGAAGATCAAGTCAACCCTGCTGGAGCCGCTGCGCCACCTGGATGTCGAGGCCCAGCGCCTGGCCCTGGCGCGGCAGAACGGCCGCGTGGTGGTGGCGCTGAACCAGGCCAAGGAAACCATCCTGGCGCGCCTCTCCCACGGCAGGCCGAGCCCGAAGATCAGCCGCTACCTGAAGCTCTACTTCATCGCCCAGGACGTCCACGAGCGCGCCAGTTCCTCGCACTATCCGTACAACCAGTTGGCCGAGGCGTTCTTCCATAGCGATGTGCTGTTCCGTTGCCAGCGTCTGCTCAACCAGCAGGGCAAGGCGTGCAAGGCACTGGCGAAGGCGATCCAGCTGCGCCAGCCGTTCGACTACAACGACAGCGAACTGGCCCTGGCCGACCTCAACGCCTCGCTGGAACACCTGCGCCAGCAGGGTAACCCGGCCTGGCGCGGCCTGCTGCGCTCCCTCGGCGCCCTGGCGGCCAACCTCACCACGCTGGACCGCAAGCTCAGCGGCGCGAGCAATCCCGATGCGCTGGACGACGAACAGGACAGCACCCTGCTGGACCGCTCGCCGCGCTCGTTCAAGGATGCCCTGGAGCGCATCCGCCTGCAGATTTCGCCGACCTCGCTGCTGTTCCGCCACGCCCTGCGCCTGTCACTGGCGCTGGCTGCCGGCTACGGCGTGCTGCACCTGATCCACCCGACCCAGGGTTACTGGATCATGCTCACCACGGTGTTCGTCTGCCAGCCGAACTACGGTGCCACGCGCATCCGCCTGGTGCAGCGGATACTCGGCACGCTGGTCGGCCTGGTCGCCGGCTGGGCGCTGATCGACCTGTTCCCCAACCCACTGATCCAGTCGCTGCTGGCGGTAGTGGCCGGGGTCGCCTTCTTCGCCACGCGGAGTACCCGCTACACCCTGGCGACGGCGGCGATCACCCTGCTGGTGCTGTTCTGCTTCAACCAGGTGGGCGACGGCTACGGGCTGATCCTGCCGCGCCTGTTCGATACCCTGCTCGGCGCGCTGATCGCCGGCATCGCGGTGTTCCTGGTGCTGCCCGACTGGCACGGGCGCAGCCTGCACCGGCTGGTCGGCGGCACCCTGGCGTGCAACAGCCGCTACCTGCGGGAAATCATGCAGCAGTACGCCAACGGCAAGCGCGACGACCTCGCCTACCGTACTGCCCGGCGCAACGCGCACAACGCCGACGCGACGCTCTCCACCACCCTGTCGAACATGCTGCTCGAGCCCGGCCACTTCCGGAAGGACGCGGAGATCGGCTTCCGCTTCCTGGTGCTGTCCCACACCCTGCTCAGCTACCTTTCCGCCCTCGGCGCACACCGCAACCAGCTGCCGCCGGACGTCAACGACGACCTCATCGCCGAGGCCGCCGAGCGCCTCACCGCCAGCCTCGACGACATCGCCGCGCGCCTCAACGAGCGGCGCCCGGTAGCCATCTACAGCGACGAGGAAGACACGCTGGCCAAGCGCCTGGAAGAGCTGCCCGATGAACAGGATGACGCCCACCGCCTGGTGCAGACCCAGCTGGCGCTCATCTGCCGACAGCTCACGCCATTGCGCACTCTGGCGGCGCACCTGCTGAAGAACGACATCGGCGCGGAGCAGACCGAAGCCGCCTGACGCTTTTGTAGGAGCGAGGGGGACGCCCAGTTCTTGCTCGCGAACGCATTGCACCGGATGGTCAGGCGTGAAACGGGGCTCGTGAGCAAGCTCGCTCCTATAGAGAGCCCCAAGCCCTGTCAGAGACCGTACTCGCGCATCAGTTGGTCGTAGCTGCCATCCGCACGCATCTCGCGGATCGCCTTGTTGAAGGCCTCGATTATCTCGGCATGGTGCGGGTTATGCCGGCCGACAAGAATGTGCAGGCCGTTCTCGGCCAGCGGCACCGGCAGGAACTCCAGCTGCCCCTTGAGTTCGGCGAGGTCGCCGTTGAAATGCACGCGCGCGGTGATCTCGTCTTCCAGCGTCAGGTCCACCCGCCCGGCCTGCAGCATCAGCGCCGCGTTGACGAAGCTGAACACCGGCACCCGCTGCAGTTTCGGGTCGTTGCCGAAGGCCTCGGAGTACGCGTAGCCACGCACCATGGCGATGCGGTACGGATACAGGTCGGCCAGCTTGCCATAGGCAATCGGCGAACCCTGGCGCTTGATCAGGCGCACGCGGTTGACCAGGTAGGGCTCGGAATACACGCCGAAGGACTCCCGCTCCGGCGTATACCAGGCGTCCGCCACCAGGTCGTACTCGCCGTTCGCCACACCGTGCAGCACGCGCGGCCAGGGCACTTCGATGTATTCACTGGCATAGCCGGCGCGCTTGAGCGCCGCCTGTACCAGATGCACCGCCACGCCATTGCCGGGCAACTGGCGGTCCGCATAGGGCGGCCAGCGATCCGCTGCGATGCGCAGCACTTCGTCGGCTTGCGCCGCGCAGGAAACGCACAGGAACAGCAGGGTCAGCAACAGGCGCAGCGGCATCGGGGACGTCGTCCAGGGAGAAGCTCCGGCAAGACTAGACGCTGCCCAGCGCGGCGCGCCAACCTCAGAACAGCATCGCCGCGCGCAGGCTCATGCCACCGCCGGTTTCCGGCACCACCGCCACGTTGTAGCGCTGACTTTCCGGCCCTTCGAGGAACAGGTTGTAGGTGAAGTTGGCGAAGAAGTTGCCCACCGCCATCCCGACCAGAACGTCGGTGGGGTAATGCTTGTCTCCCTCCACACGCGACAGCGCGGTCAGCCCGTCGAGGGTGTAGAGCCCGGCCTTGGCGGTGTAGCGCCAGGTCGGATTCATGTCGATGTAGTCCAGGTTGCGGCGGGTGAAGCTGTTGTGCACGGCCGTCACGGCGGTGTGCTTGGACGGGAAGGAGTCGTCGGGGATTCCGTCCGGCCGCTCGCGCCCGGACCATTCCTTGGCCTCCTCGACGAAACCGGTCACCGCGTAGCGGTCCGCCGCCAGCAAGGTCAGGTTGCGCCCGCGCCAGCTCCATTTCTCCTCGGTACTCACGTCCTTGGGCGACGCCACCAAAGCAGTGACGACGCTCAGGCCGGTGGCGAGGTTGAGCATGCGGTCGGCGGCCTGGTTGGCGTCGCCGCCGAAGAACCAGTCGTGGTTGCTCGCCGATTTCTGCCACTTGTGGTCCCAATTGCCTGCGGCGATCACCGCCGCGCCAGCCACCGGCGCCCAGACGTCGGCGCTGGTGACTGCACGCTGCGCCGAATCCCCCACCCGGTCCCAGCTCATCTGCGGTGCCCCTGCGCAACCGATGAGCGCGGCGCTGGCCGCCAGGGTGGCGACTGCCAGCAAAGTCCGATTCATGATGTTCCCCCATGCGCCCGGCCCGCTCCAGGGCAGCGGACGCGTCAATGCATGAGCAGGGAAGGATAGTCGGGATGATCCTGAAGGCCCCTGCCTTCAGTCATTAATGGGTAACTCTTCGTTTCACTCATCGGAAAAAGAAAAACCCCGCCGAGGCGGGGTTCTCCAGGTCAGACGGAATCAGCCTTTGAAGACGTCTTCCACCGACTGCAGCGGGTAGTGCTTCGGATACGGCAGGGTCGCCACGCCGGTCTCGATGGCGGCCTTGGCCACGGCATCGGAAACGATGGTGATCAGGCGCTTGTCCATCGGCTTCGGAATGATGTACTCGCGGCCGAATTCCAGGGCGGTCACGCCGTAGGCGTCGCACACGTCCTTGGGTACCGGCAGCTTGGCCAGGTCACGCAGGGCCAGGGCAGCAGCGATCTTCATTTCTTCGTTGATGCGAGTGGCGCGCACGTCCAGGGCACCGCGGAAGATGAAGGGGAAGCCGAGCACGTTGTTGACCTGGTTCGGATAGTCCGAACGGCCGGTGGCCATGATCACGTCGTTGCGGGTGGCGTGGGCCAGTTCCGGTTTGATCTCCGGGTCCGGGTTCGAGCAGGCGAAGACGATCGGGTTCGGCGCCATGCGCTGGAGGTCTTCGGCGCTGAGCAGGTTGGCGCCGGACAGGCCAACGAACACGTCGGCGCCTTCCAGGGCGTCGGACAGGGTGCGTTTGTCGGTCTCGGTGGCGAACACCGCCTTGTACTGGTTCAGGTCGTTACGGCCCGCGTGGATCACGCCCTGGCGGTCGATCATGTAGATGTTCTCGACCTTGGCGCCCATGCTCACCAGCAGCTTCATGCAGGAGATGGCGGCAGCGCCGGCGCCGAGGCAGACGATCTTCGCGGTTTCCAGCTTCTTGCCGGCGATTTCCAGGGCGTTGAGCATGCCGGCGGCGGTCACGATGGCGGTACCGTGCTGGTCATCGTGGAACACCGGGATGTCGCACTGTTCGATCAGGGCGCGCTCGATCTCGAAGCACTCGGGTGCCTTGATGTCTTCCAGGTTGATGCCGCCGAAGGTGATGGAGATGCGCTTGACGGTATCGATGAAGGCCTGCGGGCTCTCGGCGTCGACTTCGATGTCGAATACGTCGACACCGGCGAAGCGCTTGAACAGGACGCCCTTGCCTTCCATGACCGGCTTGGAGGCCAGCGGGCCGAGGTTGCCCAGGCCGAGGATGGCGGTGCCGTCGGAAATGACCGCGACCAGGTTGCCCTTGCCGGTGTACTTGAAGGCAAGCTCGGGGTCACGCGCGATTTCGCGGACCGGCTCGGCGACACCCGGGCTGTACGCCAGCGACAGGTCGCGGGCGGTCACGGTCGGCTTGGTCAGCTCGACGCTCAGTTTTCCGGGGCGGGGTTGGGCGTGATATTCGAGGGCAGCGGTCTTGAGATCAGACATTTGGGCACTTCCGCTTTTGTTGCTTGTTGGACAGACGGGGGACCGAGCATACGCAGAAAGGCCACACCTGCCAAGGTAGCCCAGGCCCCAGCTGTCAAGACCTCTAGCGTACGACTTTCAGCCAGTCGCCCGGTTTTGGCTGACCAGTTGGATACAAGTCATTCAATAAACGTATACGATTTATCGAGTCAGATTCCGGACCGGATTCTGCCTTCGCGAACTGCTCGACAGTCTGCCCGGATTTGACCTGAACGACGGCGATCCGGCGCGGTTGCGCGAGTTTCTGCTCGTCGGCACGCATGGGTCGGAAGCTGCGGATGACCTGCATGAAGTGATCGTCCTCGCTCTCCAGCGAGGCGCGACCTTTGACCACACCGATGAACAGGTAGGCGTGGTCCTTCTGGTAGACCACGGCCGCGCGACGGGCCGGATTGCCGGGAACCACGCCAGTGGCAACGTCGAGGCCGTTCTGCTGGAAGCTTTCTTCGTTCGATAACCGCCCGCCAGCCCCCTTGCGCAGGTATTCCGCCGGAGTCAGCTGGCCATCGCGCGGTACCAGCTTCATGCCGATGTAGGCCTGCTGGTCGGCGGTGTAGCCCACCAGCGCGGTCGGCTGGTTGAGGATGCCCCAGCCGGCCGGGTAGGTCAGGGTGAAGTCCAGTTCCGAGTGGTAGAAGCTCTGCCCGCGGCGCACGCCGCTGGCGGCGGAATCGCCGAAGGGCATGCCGTCGATGGCTTTCAGGTAGCGCTCGGCAGCGACTTCGCGCTGGCCACTGCCGGCCAGGGCCTGGGCCGGGCCGAGGACCTGCTTGAGGCGCTCATCGTTGTCCGGGTGGGTGTCGAACAGCCCGTGGTAGCCGACCGGCTGGGCCGCCTGGCCCTTGCGCGCCGCCTCATCGCGGGCGAAGTCTTCCTGGTTCTTCAGCACCCGCACCACCTGGATCATGGCGGTCGGGTCGTAGCCGGCGCGGGCCAGGTACTTGGCGCCCAGGCCGTCGGCCTCCAGCTCCATGTCGCGGCCATAGCCGCGCACGAAGGCGGTGCCGAGCACGTTGGTGAGGTCGGCGGCAGCGCCGACACCGGTGCCAAGGGCCACGGCCTGGCCGAGGATGCTCCAGGCGCTCGACTGGCTCTGCTGCTTGACGCTATGCCGCGCGGTCACGTGGCCGACCTCGTGGCCGAGCACGGCGGCCAGCTCCGCCTCCGAGCCCAGATATGCCATCAGCCCGCGGTGGATATAGATGTAGCCGCCGGGCAGGGCGAAGGCGTTGATGTCGGGGGTGTCGATGACCGTGAAGTGATACTGCAGCTGCGGCCGGTCGCCGGCGCGGGCGACCCGCTCGCCAACCTGCTGGACGTAGGCCTGCAGCTTGGCATCCTCATAGCGCGGGTACTGCTTGGCGATTTCCTGGCTGTACTTCTGGCCCATCTCCAGCTCGCTCTGCTCGCTCATCATCACGAAGTCAGACTTGCCGGTGGCCGGGTTGGTGGCGCAACCGCCGAGGACGCTCAGCAGCGCCAGCAACACCAGGATTCCGAACGAGCGCACGCTCATGGCAATACCTCCATCATCGCCGGGTCGGTTACAGGCAGCATCCAGCGCGCCTGTCCGGTTTTCACTCCACCGCGCTCGGCACGGTCGATGACCCAGCCGCGCGCTTCTATTTGTCGACCCTTCAGCTCACGCAGGGTTGCATCGTCGAACTGCCTCAGGAGTCGGGGCTCAATGCGTAGCACCAACGGGCCGTCGAGATCGATCCACAGACCACCGCGATTGCGTTGTACCTGTTCCACCCGTCCACGCACCACCGCAAAGCCGCTTTCGTGAAGCTGTTCCGCCACCTGCACCGGAGATTTTCTCCACAACCCCCGCTGGGCGCTGCGCGCCTCGCGCTCGGCGGCGCGCTGGCAGGCGGTGAGATCCGTATTGGGGGCGATAGCTACAAGGTAGCCCAGGCCTTCGGCGAGCAGGCGGGATTCGAGGTTGTTGCCGCGGGCGTCATAGGCGTGGGCCAGCGTGCGGCCATACTTGTCCTTGCCCTGCTGGCCGGTAACCAGGCCGACCTCGCCATCATTGGCCGCCACCAGCTCCTGCAGGCGACGCTGGGCGGCAACGGCAAAGGGTTCTTCGGAGCGGCCGTGATGGGCCAGTTCCGGGGCGTTCACACCGATCAGGCGGACGCTGCGGCCGTCGGCCAGCTTCAGCGTGTCACCGTCCACCACCCGTGCCACGCGTACCGTTTCCGCTGACGAAGGCTTCGGGCAGGCGGCGGCGCTGGCGTCCAGGGAAAAAAGGACAGCCATAAAAAAGGCGCCCACGAGGGACGCCTTTTTCGAGATGCCGTAAAAAACCATGAAGGTTCTTTCCGGAAATCGATCTTACTTCTTGCCGCCGAACATGGCGAAGCGCTGGTTGAAGCGATCGATACGGCCGCCGGTGTCCAGGACTTTCTGCTTGCCAGTGTAGAACGGGTGGCATTCGGAGCAGACGTCCAGGTGGATGCCTTTGCACAGGGTCGAACGAGTTTTGATCACGTTGCCGCAGCTGCAGGTGGCTTCGATGTCTTCGTACGCGGGATGGATTTCCGGTTTCATGGTCTCTTCCTCTCAGTGGTGTGCCGCCACCCAGTCTCTGGCAGAAGCCGAGCCACGGTCATCAAGGACCGCGGGCGGGATCTTTTACCGGGCACCGCACGGAAATTAAGGGCGTGGATCATACCAGAGAACGCTTTCAACGCAAGATCAGGCATGACCGACCGTCGCATTGCCCATGCTACCATCCAGCGCTCCCAGCCGCCCCGGAATCCGTCGCGTGCCCACACCCGCCATCCTGCGTCTCGCCCTGCCCTCGCCGCTGCGCCGCCTGTTCGACTACCTGCCTCCGCGCGGGGTCGACGTGACGCGCCTGCAGCCGGGCGTGCGCCTGCGCGTGCCGTTCGGCCGGCGGGAGATGGTCGGTGTGCTGGTGGAGCAGGTGGAAACCTCCGACGTGCCGGCGGACAAGCTGCGCCCGGCCCTGGCGGTGCTCGACCGCGAGCCGCCGATGCCGGCGCACCTGCTGGAGTTGTGCCGCTGGACGGCGCAGTACTACCAGCACAGCCTGGGCGACACCTTCTCCTGGGCGCTGCCCAACCTGCTGCGCCAGGGCGACCCGGCCGAGGCGCGCCAGCAGCGCTTCTGGCACGCCGAACCCGGTGCCCGCGAGGAAGACCCGCGCCTGGCCCGCGCGCCGCGCCAGCGCGAGACGCTGAAGATCCTCAAGCAGCACCCCCATGGTGTCGCCCACGACCTGCTCAGCCAGTTGCAGATCAACAAGGACAGCCTCGACCTGCTGCAGGAAAAAGGCCTGGTCACCCTGGAAGTGCGCGAGCACAGCGTGCCACCGCACCATGGCCCGTGGCTGGCGCAGGCGGAACTGCCACTCAACGCCGAGCAACGTGCCGCCTTCGAAGCCGTGCGCGCCGGCTTCGGCAGCTTCCACAGCTTCCTCCTGGCAGGCGTCACCGGCAGCGGCAAGACCGAGGTCTACCTGCAACTGATCCGCGAAACCCTGGAGGCCGGCAAACAGGCACTGGTGCTGATCCCCGAGATCAACCTCGGCCCGCAGACCCTGAGCCGCTTCGAGCGCCGCTTCAACGCGCGAATCGCCCTGCTGCATTCGGCGCTGACCGACCGGGAGCGGCTGGACGCCTGGCTGGCGGCTCGCGACGGCGAGGCGGACATCATCATCGGCACCCGCTCGGCACTGTTCACCCCGCTGAAGAATCCGGGGCTGATCATCATCGACGAGGAACACGACGCTTCCTATAAACAGCAGGAAGGCCTGCGCTACCACGCCCGCGACCTCGCCGTGGTGCGCGCGCGTCTGGAGAACGTGCCGATACTGCTGGGCTCCGCCACGCCGGCGCTGGAAAGCCTGCACAACGCCCAGAGCGGCCGCTACGGCCTGCTACGCCTGACCCAGCGGGCCGGCGGCGCGCACCAGCCGAAGTTCCACCGCCTGGACGTGAAGAGCCTGCCGCTGGATTCCGGCATCTCCATGCCGTTGCAGCGCTCGATCAAGGAAACCCTGGCCGCCGGCCAGCAGGTGCTGGTCTACCTGAACCGCCGCGGCTTCGCCCCCACCCTGCTGTGCCACGACTGCGGCTGGATCAGCCAGTGCCCGCGCTGCGATGCGCGGATGACCGTGCACCAGGGCAGTGGCGAACTGCGCTGCCACCACTGCGACCACCGCGAGCGGCCGCCGCGCAACTGCCCGAAATGCGGCACCGTGGACCTGCGCCCGGTCGGCGCCGGCACCGAGCGCGCCGAAGAGCGCCTGCGCATTCTCTTCCCGGACTACCCGGTGCTGCGCATCGACCGCGACAGCACCTCGCGCAAGCACGCCATGCGCGACCTGTTCGCCACCATCAACAAGGGCGAGCCGTGCATCCTGGTTGGCACGCAGATGCTCGCCAAGGGGCACCACTTCCCGCGGGTCACCCTGGTGGCGATCCTCGATGCCGATGGCGGGCTGTTCTCCGCCGACTTCCGCGCCAGCGAGCGCATGGCCCAGCAGATCGTCCAGGTCGCCGGCCGCGCCGGGCGCGCCGAGGAGCCGGGCCGCGTGCTGATCCAGACCCATCTGGCCGACCACCCGCTGCTGGTACAACTCACCGAGCAGGGTTACTTCGCCTTCGCCGAGCAGGCCCTCACCGAGCGCCGCTCCGCCGGCCTGCCGCCCTTCTCGCACCTGGCGCTGCTACGCGCCGAGGCGCACAAGCCAGGGCAGGCCGAAGGTTTCCTCGACGAGGCCTGCGCCGAGGCCGAGCGTCTGCAGGCCACCCTGGGCCACGACGTGGAACTCCTCGGCCCGGTGCCGGCGCCCATGGAGCGTCGCGCCGGTCGCTATCGCGCCCAGTTGCTGCTGATGAGCACGGCCCGCGCACCGCTGCACCGTCTTCTCACCCCCTGGCTGCAGACGCTAGAGGGCATGCCCAGCGGGCGCCAGGTACGCTGGTCGCTGGATGTCGACCCGATCGATCTGTTCTGACGGCCCTCTTTTATTCCCAAGAACCCGTCCGCCGTGCCGGAACCGTCCTACATTGACTTCCATCAGCCGCGACGGATGGCACAGCGGCGAGACTGAACTCGGAGCGCTCTGCGGTTGGCAAGCCATGCCCAGCCACGGATAATGCGCGGTTCTGAGCCCGATAACCGGTCGCGCGCGCCGGATGCACGCGAGCACGGAGAAAACCATGAAAGACACGATTCGCCACCTGATCCAGCAAGCCCTTGTCAGCCTCACCGAAGACGGCACCCTGCCGGCCGGCCTGACGCCCGACATCCAGGTGGAGAACACCAAGGACCGAACCCACGGTGACTTCGCCAGCAACATCGCCATGATGCTGGCCAAGCCCGCCGGCATGAAGCCGCGCGACCTGGCCACCAAGCTGGTCGAGGCGCTGCCGCAGAGCCCGGAAGTGGCCAAGGTCGAGATCGCCGGCCCCGGCTTCCTGAACTTCTTCCAGGACCAGGCCTGGCTCGCCGCCAGCCTCGACAAGGCCCTGGCCGATGAACGCATCGGTGTGCGCAAGGCCGGCCCCGCGCAGCGCGTGGTGGTGGACCTGTCCTCGCCGAACCTGGCGAAGGAAATGCACGTCGGCCACCTGCGCTCGACCATCATCGGCGACGGCGTCAGCCGCGTGCTGGAGTTCCTCGGCGACACGGTAATCCGCCAGAACCACGTGGGCGACTGGGGCACCCAGTTCGGCATGCTGCTGGCCTACCTGGAAGAACAACCGGTGGACGCCCAGGCCGAACTGCACGACCTGGAGGTCTTCTACCGCGCGGCCAAGCAACGCTTCGACGAGTCCCCCGAGTTCGCCAACCGCGCCCGTGAGCTGGTGGTGAAACTGCAGGCCAACGATCCCAAGTGCATGGCCCTGTGGACCCGCTTCAACGACATTTCCCTGTCGCACTGCCAGAAGGTCTACGACCTGCTGGGCGTGAAGCTGACCATGGCCGACGTGAAGGGCGAGAGCGCCTACAACGACGACCTTGCGCAAGTGGTCGCCGACCTGACCGCCAAGGGCCTGCTGGTCGAGAGCGACGGCGCCCTGTGCGTGTTCCTCGACGAGTTCAAGAACGCCGAAGGCGAGCCGCTGCCGGTGATCGTGCAGAAGGCCGGCGGCGGCTACCTCTATGCCACCACCGACCTGGCTGCCATGCGCTACCGCCACAAGGTGCTGCACGCCGACCGCGTGCTGTACTTCGTCGACCAGCGCCAGGCCCTGCACTTCCAGCAGGTGTTCGAAGTCGCCCGCCGCGCCGGCTTCGTCCCGGCCAGCATGGACCTGGAGCACATGGGCTTCGGCACCATGAACGGCGCCGACGGCAAGCCGTTCAAGACCCGCGACGGCGGCACCGTGAAGCTGATCGACCTGCTGATCGAAGCCGAGGAGCGCGCCTACACCCTGGTGAAGGCCAAGAACCCCGACTTCAGCGAGCAGGACCTGCGCCAGATCGCCCACGCCGTTGGCATCGGCGCGGTGAAGTACGCCGACCTGTCCAAGCACCGCACCAGCGACTACAGCTTCAACTTCGACCTGATGCTGAGCTTCGAGGGCAACACCGCGCCGTACCTGCTGTATGCGTACACCCGCGTGGCGAGCATCTTCCGCAAGCTGGGCAAGGGTTATGACGAAGTCGGCGGCAAGATCGTCCTGCAGCAACCGCAGGAAATCGCCCTGGCCGCTCAGTTGGCGCAGTTCACCGACCTGCTCAACAACGTGGCGATCAAGGGTGTGCCGCACATCCTCTGCGCCTACCTGTACGAGCTGGCCGGCCTGTTCTCCAGCTTCTACGAGCACTGCCCGATCCTCACCGCCGAAGACCCGGCGCAACAGGAAAGCCGCCTGCGCCTTGCCGCGCTGACCGGCCGTACCCTCAAGCAGGGCCTGGAGTTGCTGGGCCTGGAAACCCTGGAGCGCATGTAAGCACCCATGGCGAAGAAGAAACCCGCTCCCAAGCGCGGCGCCAGCCGCTACCAGGCCCCGGCCAAGAAGAGTTCGGTCCCCGGCTGGGTATGGCTGGTGGCCGGCCTGGCCATCGGCGGCTTCATCATGTTCCTGATGAAGCTGGAGCCGGGTCGCAACGACGTCAAACGCGAGAAGGCGGAGGCGCCCAAGGCCGTAGTCGGTTCCAACAAGCCCTCCGGCACTGTGCAGTCGCAACAGCCGGCCGCGCCGACGGGGGTGAAGCCCAAGTACGACTTCTACACCCTGCTGCCAGGCTCGGAAGTCGCCGTGCCGCCAGAGGCCGTGCCGCCACCGGCCAAGCCGACTCCGACGCCGACCGTGGTCGCCACCAAGGAAGAAGCCGAGAAGATCGACACCCAGCGTGCCCTGACCGCCCTGAGCGGCCAGACTCCGCCACCGCCCGCAGTGGTCAAGCCGGCAACCCCCGCCACGCCGCCAGCGACCCAGGTCGCGACCGCGCAGAAGCAGGCGCTGCCGCAGGCTCCGGCCAGCGATACGGCGCCAGCCAAGCCGACACCGCCGCCGGCCGTGGCCGCCACGCAGTACTACCTGCAGGCCGGCTCGTTCCGTAAGCAGACCGACGCCGACCACCTGCGCGCGCAGATCATCATGATGGGCCAGAACGCCCGCGTGGAGTCCGGTACGGTACGCGACGAAACTTGGTACCGCGTCATGGTCGGCCCCTACGGCGACCGTGCCAAGGCCTCCGCCGCGCAGAAGCAACTGGCCGGCAACGGCTTCAGCAACCTGCTGTTACAGCAGCGCCAGACCCGCTGATTCCAAGGCCCGCACCGACGAGTGGCGCGTGAAATGCGCACTGCTCGTCCGGTGCAGGACTTGAACCCCGCCGACCGAGTCCCCATCTGACTCTGCATTCGGGCACATCGCCCCGCTAGTGTGGAGTAAGACCCTTGACCACCATCGTATCTGTCCGCCGTAACGGCAAAGTCGTCATGGGCGGCGACGGCCAGGTTTCCCTGGGCAACACCGTGATGAAAGGCAACGCGAAGAAAGTCCGCCGCCTGTACCACGGTGAAGTACTGGCCGGCTTCGCCGGCGCCACCGCCGATGCCTTCACCCTCTTCGAACGCTTCGAGCAGCAGCTGGAAAAACACCAGGGCCACCTGGTGCGCGCTGCCGTCGAGCTGGCCAAGGACTGGCGTACCGACCGCTCCCTGAGCCGCCTGGAAGCCATGCTGGCCGTGGCCAACAAGGACGCATCCCTGATCATCACCGGCAACGGTGACGTGGTCGAACCCGAGCATGGCCTGATTGCCATGGGCTCCGGTGGCGGCTTCGCCCAGGCGGCCGCCATGGCGCTGCTGCAGAAAGCCAACGACGAGATGAGCGCCCGCGAGATCGCCGAGACCGCCCTGAACATCGCCGGCTCGATCTGCGTGTTCACCAACCAGAATCTGACCCTTGAGGAGCTCGACAGCGCCATCTAAGCGCTGTCGTTCCGGAGTAGCCCGTCAAATGTCCATGACTCCCCGCGAGATCGTCCACGAACTCAACCGCCACATCATCGGCCAGGACGACGCCAAGCGCGCCGTCGCCATCGCCCTGCGCAACCGCTGGCGGCGCATGCAGCTGCCGACCGAACTGCGCGCCGAAGTGACGCCGAAGAACATCCTGATGATCGGCCCGACCGGCGTCGGCAAGACCGAGATCGCCCGTCGCCTGGCCAAGCTGGCCAACGCGCCGTTCATCAAGGTGGAAGCGACCAAGTTCACCGAGGTCGGCTACGTCGGCCGTGACGTCGAGTCGATCATCCGCGACCTCGCCGATGCCGCGATCAAGATGCTCCGCGAGCAGGAAGTGCAGAAGGTCAAGTACCGCGCCGAAGACGCCGCCGAAGAGCGCATCCTCGACGCCCTGCTGCCGCCGGCGCGTACCGCCGGTTTCGGTGACGAGCCGGCCCGCGAGGACTCCAACACCCGCCAGCTGTTCCGCAAGCGCCTGCGCGAAGGCCAGCTGGACGACAAGGAAATCGACATCGAGGTCGCCGACATTCCTTCGGGCGTGGAAATCATGGCCCCGCCCGGCATGGAGGAGATGACCAACCAGTTGCAGAACCTGTTCTCCAACATGGGCAAGGGCAAGCGCAAGAGCCGCAAGCTGAAGGTCGCCGAGGCGATGAAGCTGATCCGCGACGAGGAAGCGCAGCGCCTGGTCAATGAAGAAGACCTCAAGGCCCGCGCCCTGGAAGCGGTGGAGCAGAACGGCATCGTCTTCATCGACGAGATCGACAAGATCGCCAAGCGCGGCAATGTCGGCGGCGCCGACGTCTCCCGCGAGGGCGTGCAGCGTGACCTGCTGCCGCTGATCGAGGGTTGCACCGTGAACACCAAGCTGGGCATGGTGAAGACCGACCACATCCTGTTCATCGCCTCGGGCGCCTTCCACCTGTCCAAGCCTAGCGACCTGGTGCCGGAACTGCAGGGCCGCCTGCCGATCCGCGTCGAGCTCAAAGCCCTGAGCCCGAGCGACTTCGAGCGTATCCTCAGCGAGCCGCATGCGTCGCTGACCGAGCAGTACACCGCGCTGCTGAAGACCGAAGGGCTGGACATCGAGTTCGCCGCCGACGGCATCAAACGCCTCGCGGAGATCGCCTTCCAGGTCAACGAGAAGACCGAGAATATCGGTGCCCGGCGCCTGCACACCCTGCTCGAGCGCCTGCTCGAAGAGGTGTCGTTCGACGCCGCGGACCTGGCCAGCGAGCACAGCGGCAAGGCCATCGTGATCGACGCGGCCTACGTCAACGGCCACCTGGGCGAACTGGCCCAGGACGAGGACCTGTCGCGCTACATCCTGTAAGCGGATCGACGCCACAGCGACGGGACGCCTCAGGGCGCCCCGTTTATTTTCAGCCGGCGCTACAATGCCGGGATCGCCGTTCAGGAGCCGTCCATGCGCATTCCTTCCGCCATCAAGCTGCACAAGGCCTCGAAGAAGCTTTCGCTGACCTATGGCGACCAGTCCTACGATCTGCCCGCCGAGTTCCTGCGCGTGCATTCGCCATCGGCGGAAGTCCAGGGCCACGGCAACCCGGTGCTGCAGGTGGGCAAGCTGAATGTCGGCCTGAGCAACCTGGAGCCGGCCGGTCAGTACGCGCTCAAGCTGACTTTCGACGACGGCCACGACAGCGGACTGTTCACCTGGGACTACCTCTATGAGCTGTGCGTGCGCCACGACGAGATGTGGGCCGACTACCTCGCGCAGCTGGAGAAAGCCGGCAAGTCGCGAGACCCGTCGGAGTCCGTGGTCAAGCTGATGCTCTGAGCCTCCCCGCGCCACTGCTCTTCTGCAGGAAGGGGAACGCCCAGTCCTCGTTCGCGAATAGCCCCGCTGCTGAATCGGTTCGCGAGCAAGCTCGCTCCGATAGGTCGTTCGCCCCGCTCCCACTCCATTCTTCGCACCAACCTTCGTCGGGCAATCGCCCAGGGCACGCCATTTGCAACATTCCTCCGGCAGACTGCTGTTCGCGTGGCCGCCGTCAGGGAGTTGGCGAGATGCCCCCGCTCTAGGGCGCGTTTTCTAACTTTTCCCGACATACTCCGAGGAGAAGGCCCACGCTGCACCAGCTTGCGCGGCGAAGGAAACTCGGGTAACCAAGGCAGTGCAATGTACGGAGTTACAGTGCACAGAGCGTGGTCTCCTGAACTTCCAGTGATGCCGCCAAGTAGATGAATCGCGTGGAGCTGTCTCCACGTTCCGCAACCCCGAGCAGTACTTGGCCTCATGTCACGAAGGTGAGCCCCGCCAGTATGCGTCTCAGGACAATGGAGCGTCGCCGATGACCCAGAAGAACAACAGCGATCTACCCCAGCAAGCCGCGGAAAACACACTTGCCCTGAACCCGGTGATCGGGATTCGCGGCAAGGATCTGCTCACCTCTGCCCGCATGGTGCTGCTGCAAGCGATCAAGCAGCCCTTCCACAGCGCCAAGCATGTGACCCACTTCGGCCTCGAGCTGAAGAACGTGCTGCTCGGCAAGTCCGAACTGAAGCCGTCGGACGACGACCGCCGTTTCAACGACCCGGCCTGGAGCCAGAACCCGCTCTATCGCCGCTACCTGCAGACCTACCTGGCCTGGCGCAAGGAGCTGCACACCTGGATGGGCGAGAGCGACCTGTCGCCCCAGGACATCAGCCGCGGCCAGTTCGTCATCAATCTGATGACCGAGGCCATGGCACCGACCAACACGCTGTCCAACCCGGCAGCGGTCAAGCGCTTCTTCGAGACTGGCGGCAAGAGCCTGCTCGACGGTCTCACCCACCTGGCCAAGGACCTGGTGAACAATGGCGGCATGCCCAGCCAGGTGAACATGGACGCCTTCGAGGTCGGCAAGAACCTGGCCGTGACCGAAGGCGCCGTGGTGTTCCGCAACGACGTGCTGGAGCTGATCCAGTACAAGCCGATCACCGAGAGCGTGCACGAGCGCCCCCTGCTGGTAGTGCCGCCGCAGATCAACAAGTTCTACGTCTTCGACCTGTCGCCGGAGAAGAGCCTGGCGCGCTTCAGCCTGCGCAACCAGATCCAGACCTTCATCGTCAGCTGGCGCAACCCGACCAAGGCGCAGCGCGAGTGGGGCCTGACCACCTACATCGAGGCGCTCAAGGAAGCCATCGACGTGGTCCTGAAGATCACCGGCAGCAAGGACCTGAACATGCTCGGGGCCTGCTCCGGCGGCATCACCACCGTCACCCTGCTGGGCCACTACGCGGCGCTGGGCGAGAACAAGGTGCACGCCTTTACCCAGATGGTCAGCGTGCTCGACTTCGAACTGGACACCCAGGTCGCCCTGTTCGCCGACGAGAAGACCCTGGAAGCCGCCAAGCGCCGCTCGTACCAGTCCGGCGTGCTGGAAGGCAAGGACATGGCCAAGGTGTTCGCCTGGATGCGTCCCAACGACCTGATCTGGAACTACTGGGTCAACAACTACCTGCTGGGCAACGAGCCGCCGGCCTTCGACATCCTGTTCTGGAACAACGACACCACGCGCCTGCCGGCCGCGCTGCACGGCGAGCTGGTGGAGATGTTCAAGACCAACCCGCTGACCCGCCCCGGCGCGCTGGAAGTCTCCGGCACGCCGATCGACCTCAAGCAGGTCACCTGCGATTTCTACTGCGTGGCCGGCCTGTCCGACCACATCACGCCGTGGGAAGCCTGCTACCGCTCCGCCCGCCTGCTGGGCGGCAAGTGCGAATTCATCCTGTCCAACAGCGGGCACATCCAGAGCATCCTCAACCCGCCGGGCAACCCCAAGGCACGCTTCATGACCGGCCCCGACCTCTCCGTCGACTCCAAGACCTGGCAGGAAAACTCCAGCAAGCACGCCGACTCCTGGTGGCTGCACTGGCAACAATGGCTGGCCGAGCGCGCAGGCAAGCTGAAAAAGGCACCGACCGTCCTGGGCAACAAGGCCCACCCGGCTGGCGAAGCCTCCCCCGGAACCTACGTACACGAACGATGAAAACAGAACTCCTCCCGCAAGCCGGCGCCGTGGACGACGCCAACTCCCCAGAATCGTCGACGGCCGTGGAAGTGGCCGCGCCGACGAGCCGGCGCGCACGCAGCAAACGCAGCGGCGAGGAGATCCTGCCGAGCAAGGCGCCGGCGGCGCAACCCTTCGAGTTCCGCACCATCGAACTCGACGGGCAGACCATCCGCACCGCCGTGCGCCCGGGCAAGAAGCACATGACGCCGCTGCTGATCTTCAACGGCATCGGCGCCAACCTCGAACTGGTGTTCCCCTTCGTCGCCGCGCTCGACCCGGACCTGGAGGTGATCGCCTTCGACGTTCCCGGCGTCGGCGGCTCGTCCACACCCAGCACGCCGTACCGCTTCCCCGGCCTGGCCAAGCTGGCCGCGCGGATGCTCGATTACCTGGACTACGGCCAGGTGACCGCCATCGGCGTGTCCTGGGGCGGTGCCCTGGCGCAGCAGTTCGCCCATGACTATCCCGAGCGCTGCAAGAAGCTGATCCTCGCCGCCACTGCCGCTGGCGCGGTGATGGTGCCGGGCAAGCCCAAGGTGCTCTGGCGCATGGCCAGCCCGCGGCGCTACATCCAGCCGTCCTACGGTGTGCACATCGCGCCGGACATCTACGGCGGCGCCTTCCGCCGCGATCCCAAGCTGGCCATGGCATTCGCCAGCAAGGTCCGCTCGTCCGGCAAGATGGGCTACTACTGGCAGCTGTTCGCCGGCCTCGGCTGGACCAGCATCCACTGGCTGCACAAGATCCGTCAGCCGACGCTGATCCTCGCCGGCGACGACGACCCGATCATCCCGTTGATCAACATGCGCATGCTGGCCTGGCGCATCCCCAACGCCGAGCTCCACGTGATCGACGACGGCCACCTGTTCCTGGTGACCCGTGCCGAAACCGTGGCGCCGATCATCATGAAGTTCCTCCAGGAGGAACGGCAGCGCGCTGTCATCCACCCCCGGCCATTCACTCCCAAGGCCAGCTGACGGATCACGGCTTCGTCACAGTTCGAGGTCATCCTGCCTTGACCGATCGCTATGCAGGCACTTTTTTTAAAGAGCCGAACAACAAACAGGCGTGTTCACGGGTATCGACACGTAGCGCCTGAATCGGGACAGCGCTGCGGCCCCCCTCACCGGTGTCCGCAGGGCAACCCGGCTGCTGATCCGCTGCCCTGTTTTCGGGCAGTTTCCTCTCGCGTCGATACCCGTGCACATCCCTCGAACCGGCGACAAGCGTCTGGAACGGGCTCCTCGCGAGTCCGGTACAGCCCTTGCTTCGCCTTCGGCAGGTCGGACCCTTTACGGAGTGCTGTTCATGCGAGAGAAAGCTGAGCCTGGTAGCGTCCCCGTTCCCACCCAATACATGAATGCGCAGAGTGCGATAGTCGGCCTGCGCGGCAAGGACATGCTGTCCACCCTGCGCATGCTGGCGCTGCAGGGCGTGCGCCAGCCGATGCATTCGGCGAAGCACCTGGCGGCGTTAGGCAAGCAGGTGGGCAAGGTGCTGATCGGCGACTCGCCGCTGCAACCCAACCCGCAGGACGCGCGCTTCCAGGACCCGTCCTGGCGGCTGAACCCGCTGTACCGGCGTACCGTGCAGGCCTACCTGGCCTGGCAGAAGCAGCTGCTGGCGTGGGTCGACGAGAGCGATCTGAAGCCCGACGACCGCGCCCGCGCGCGGTTCCTGCTGTCGATCCTCTCCGACGCCGCCTCGCCGTCCAACACGCTGCTCAACCCCCTGGCGGTGAAAGAGCTGTTCAATACCGGCGGACAGAGCGTCCTCAAGGGCGTGCAGCATCTGCTCGACGACCTGATGCACAACGGCGGCATGCCCAGCCAGGTCAACCGCAGCGCCTTCGAGATCGGCCAGAACCTGGCCACCACGCACGGTGCCGTGGTGTTCCGCAACGAGGTACTGGAGCTGATCCAGTACAAGCCGATGGGCGAACACCTGCATGCCAAGCCGCTGCTGATCGTCCCGCCGCAGATCAACAAGTTCTACATCTTCGACCTGTCGCCGGAGAAGAGCTTCGTCCAGTACGCCCTGAAGAATAACCTGCAGGTATTCATGGTCAGCTGGCGCAACCCCGACGCGCGTCATCGCGAATGGGGGCTGTCGACCTACGTCACGGCGCTGGATGAAGCCATCGAGGCGTGCCGCTCCATCAGCGGCAGCCGCAGCGTCAACCTGATGGGCGCCTGCTCCGGCGGGCTGACCATCGCAGCCCTGCAGGGCCACCTGCAGGCGCGCCGGCAGCTGCGCAAGATCGCCAGCGCGACCTACCTGGTCAGCCTGCTGGACAGCCAGGTGGAAACTCCCGCCGCGCTGTTCGCCGACGAGCAGACCCTGGAGAGCAGCAAGCGCCGCTCCTACCAGCACGGCGTTCTCGACGGCCGTGACATGGCCAAGGTGTTCGCCTGGATGCGCCCCAACGACCTGATCTGGAACTACTGGGTCAACAACTACCTGCTGGGCAAGCAGCCGCCTGCCTTCGACATCCTCTACTGGAACAACGACAACACCCGCCTGCCCGCCGCGCTGCACGGCGACTTCCTCGACTTCTTCAAGCACAACCCGCTGGCCCGCCCCGGCGCCATGGAGGTCAACGGCAGCGCCATCGACCTGAAGAAGGTGGCCGTGGACAACTTCCACGTCGCCGGCATCACCGACCACATCACCCCGTGGGACGCGGTGTATCGCTCGGCTCAACTGCTGGGTGGCGACAGCCGTTTCGTGCTGTCCAACAGCGGGCATATCCAGAGCATCCTCAACCCGCCGGGCAACCCCAAGGCCTGCTATTTCGAGAACGGCAAGATTAGCTCCGACCCGCGCGCCTGGTATTACGACACCAAACGCCAGGAAGGCAGCTGGTGGCCGCTGTGGCTGGAGTGGATCCAGCAGCGCTCGGGCGAGCGCCGCCCGGTGAGCTTCGAGCTGGGCAACGCCGAGCATCCACCGAAAGAGGCCGCGCCGGGAACGTACGTGCACGTGCGCTGAGCGCGGCAACCCGATACGGGTTGCCCGCCCCACCTCCACAGCTGGCACCGTAAAGGCTCTTGCAGGATGGGGGGACGCAGCGCAAAGAACGCTCCGTGCAGAAGTTTGCCGCGCAGCCATTGGCAGCCACCCTCCCCACGGCTATCGTCGGCTCCACCGCGGCTGGAACAAGAACACGGATGAAAACGCGCGACCGGATTCTCGAATGCGCCCTGCAGCTGTTCAACGAGCAGGGCGAGCCCAACGTTTCAACCCTGGAGATCGCCACCGAACTGGGCATCAGCCCGGGCAATCTCTATTACCACTTCCACGGCAAGGAGCCGCTGGTGCTGGCGTTGTTCGAGCGCTTCCAGGACGAACTCGCGCCACTGCTCGACCCGCCCGAGGACGTGCGGTTGGGCGCCGAAGACTACTGGCTGTTCCTGCACCTGATCGTCGAGCGCCTGGCGCACTACCGCTTCCTCTTCCAGGACCTCTCCAACCTCTCCGGAAAGCTGCCCAAACTGGCCCGCGGCATGCGCGCTTGGCTCAACCAGCTCAAGCGCACGCTGGCCACCCTGCTGGCGCAACTCAAGGCGCAGGACGAACTGCTCAGCGATACCGAGGCCCTCGGCCAACTGGTCGAGCAGATCACCCTGACCCTGCTGTTCTCGCTGGATTACCAGCGCATCCTCGGCCACGAGGGCGATGTCCGCCACGTGGTGTTCCAGGTGATGATGCTGGTGGCGCCGCACCTGCGCCCCGACTCGCAGCTGATCGCCGAGCGCCTCGCCAAGCGCTACCTCGCCCCCTGACTTTTCCCCGCAAGCTTTTCCCTTGGGAGAATGAAAACGCCCGGCACGAGGCCGGGCGTGGGTGTTGCAACAGACCGGTCAGGCCTGGGACGACGGCGTTGCCGGAGCGGCAGCGGACGGCGTCACGGCCGGCGCGGCGGCAGGGGCCGACGGTGCCGGGGTGGCGGCCGGAGCGGTTGCCGGCTTCGGAGCAGCCGGCTTGGCGGCGGCCTTGGGTGCAGCGGGTTTCTTCACGGCGGGCTTCTTCGCCGCGGCCGGCTTGGCTGCAGGTTTCGCAGCGGCAGGCTTGGCGGCAGCAGCCGGTTTCGCCGCAGGCTTGGCTGCCGGCTTCGCAGCGGCTTTCGCAGCAGCGGGCTTGGCGGCCGGTTTGGCAGCAGGCTTGGCCGCGGCCTTGGCAGCCGGTTTCGCGGCAGGCTTGGCAGCAGGTTTCGCAGCAGCCTTGGCAGCCGGCTTCGCAGCGGTTTTCGCGGCGGGCTTGGCAGCCGGTTTGGCAGCAGGCTTCGCAGCGGTCTTGGCCGCCGGCTTGGACGCTGCGGTCTTCACAGCGGGTTTCGCGGCTGCTTTCGCTGCGGGTTTGGCGGCGGCCTTGGCGGCCGGTTTGGCGGTCTTGACGCTGACGCCGGTGAGTTTCTCGATCTGCTTGGTGAGGCTGTCGACCTTGCTGTGCAGATCCTTCACTTCACGGCTGCTCGGTACGCCCAGGCGCGAAATCGCGCTGTTCAGGCGCTTGTCGAAGGCCTCTTCCAGCTCGCCCCACTTGCCGATCGCGGCGCCCTTGACGGCATCGACGCGCGCCTTCGCGGAACGGGTGGAAGTCTTCACCGCACCCTCGACTTCGGTCTTGGCCAGTTTCTCAGCCTTCTCGCCGTCCTTGACCAGGGTCTCAAACACCTTGCTGCCGTCCTTGCTGACCTTCGAGTAGGCCCCCAAGCCAGCCAGCCAGATCTGCCGCGAGTATTTCTCGATCTCGCCGATCCAACTGGACTCTTTTTTATCGGTAGTTTTTTTGCCAGCCATCCTGCTCTCCTTATTGGGTTCTCGCGACACGCTCGAGCACTGCGCTCAGCTCATCCAGCTTAGCAGAGAGCGCCTCCACATCACGCCTGGAGGGAATTCCGATTCGATTGAGGGCGGAGGCGACACGCGCATCGAACGCTTCCTCGATCCTGTCGAAGTTGAGCTTGGCTTTGACGCTGTGCAGGCGACCCTTGACGCTGTCGTTGGCGGCGTCGATCTGGGTGTTCACCAGGTCACGGCCTTTCTTCTCCACGGACTCGCCCGACTTGACCAGTTCCTTGAAGTACTCGCTGCCTTCCTGGCCCACCTTGGCGTAGGTGCCCAGGCCCGCGAGCCAGATCTGCCGCGCGTAGTGCTTGGCATCGGAGTAGAGGGAGGATTCGAGTTCTACGACTTTCTTCTTGCTGACAGCCTTGGCCATGGTGGCACCTCACAGGGTTCTGATTCGATGATGTCGAACAGCTGCCCGCGAAAGGCGGGACTGTGGGCCAAGGTATCGGGGAAAATTAGAAAACACATACCAGGCTTTGTAGGAAAGCCGGCGCCGCCCGAAAGCGGCCTGGCCCCGCAGGGAGCGGGGCCGCAAGGTATCAGGCCAGCGCCTTGTCCAGCGCGCGCTCGATCTCGCCCTTGAGCAGGCCGCCCATGGCCGAGAGCATCAGGCCCAGCTTCACGTCGACCGCGACCTTGTCCGCGCCCACTTCGATGCGCCCGTCCACGCCACTGCGCTTGAACAGCAGGGTGTCGCCCTGCCACTCGCTGCTCACGCCGTGCTCGCGGCCGAGCTTGTCGGCGAGCTTCTCCGCCTTGGCGCGGGCGGCTTCGAGGCCGAGGGAGTGGGAACGTTCGACGTGGATACGGGACATGCTGGAACTCCGCGAGTGACTGACTATCCAGATGATACGCGCCGCGCCGTATCGCCGCACCCCGGCATCCCTCTTGCGGCGGCGAGCGGGGCGGCGTTTTCTTCGCATCCTGTTAGAATGCCCGCCACTGACTTCCAGGGTAGAAACGCCATGAGCGAACCGCGCAAGCCCCAAGCCGGCCAGGACAGCGCCGATCCCACCACGCACTTCGGCTACAAGACCGTGCGCGAGAGCGAGAAGGCCGAGAAGGTCGCCGAGGTGTTCCACTCGGTCGCCGCCAAGTACGACCTGATGAACGACCTGATGTCCGGCGGCGTCCACCGTCTGTGGAAGCGCTTCACCATCGAGCTGTCCGGCGTGCGCGCCGGCAACCGGGTGCTGGACATCGCCGGCGGCACCGGCGACCTGACCCGCCAGTTCTCCCGCCTGGTCGGCCCGACCGGCGAAGTAGTGCTGGCCGACATCAACGCCTCGATGCTCAAGGTCGGCCGCGACAAGCTGCTCGACAGCGGCGTCGCCGGCAACGTCAGCTTCGTTCAGGCCGACGCCGAGAAGCTGCCGTTCCCCGACAATTATTTCGACGCGGTAACCATCGCCTTCGGCCTGCGCAACGTCACCCACAAGGACGAAGCCATCCGCTCCATGCTGCGGGTGCTCAAGCCCGGCGGCCGCCTGCTCGTGCTGGAGTTCTCCAAGCCCACCAGCAGCCTGCTGTCCAAGGCGTACGACGCGTACTCCTTCACCCTGCTGCCGCTGATGGGCAAGCTGGTGACCAACGATGCCGAGAGCTACCGCTACCTGGCCGAATCGATCCGCATGCACCCCGACCAGGAAACGCTGAAGTCGATGATGGTGGAGGCCGGCTTCGACCGCGTCACCTACCACAACATGACCGGCGGCGTGGTCGCCCTGCACCGCGGCATCAAGCCCTGATGACCCTGCTCCTGCAGGCCGCCCTGGCCAGCGCCGAAGCCACCGTCAACCGCGTGCTGCGGCTCGATGGCGTGGCGCTGAAGCGCCTTGGCCGGCTCGCCGGCAAGGTGCTGGAAGTGGACTGCCAGGCGCCCGCGCTCAGGCTGTTCATCCTGCCCGACGCCGACGGCCTGCACCTCGCCGCGCACCACGAGGCGCAGGCCGACTGCACCCTCGTCGCGCCGGCCGGCAGCCTGCTGCAACTGGCGCTGGCCAAGGACAAGACCCGTGTCCTGCACAGCCCTGAAGTGGCCATGGGCGGCGACAGCGCGATGCTGCTGGAGCTGGCCGATATCCTCCAGAGCCTGGAGCTGGACTGGGAGTATGAAGTCTCCCGCTGGCTCGGCCCGGTGCCCGCGCACCTGCTCGGCGCGCGCCTGCGCGGCGGCATGGCCTGGGCCGGCGACAGCCTGGAAAGCCTGCGCCTGAGCCTCGCCGACTACCTCGCCGAGGAGAGCCGCAGCCTGGTCGGCCAGCACGAAGCCGAAGCACGCTTCGCCGAGCTGGACCAGTTGAAGATGTCCCTCGACCGCCTCGACGCGCGGATCACCCGCCTGACCCAGAAGATCAAACCCGACGCATGAAGCTGCTCGCCTTCCGCCGCCTGCTGCGCATCCAGCGCGTAGCCATCCGCTACCGCCTGGACGACATGGTCCTCGAACTGCCCTTCCTGCCGTGGTGGCTGCGCCTGCTGGGCGGTTTGCTGCCCTGGCGCTGGCTGCCGCGCAAACCGCTGGGGCTCAGCCGGGGCGCGCGCATCCGGCTGGCGCTGGAAGACCTCGGGCCGATCTTCATCAAGTTCGGCCAGATACTCTCTACCCGCCGCGACCTGTTGCCCGACGACATCGCCCTGGAGCTGGCCTTCCTCCAGGACAAGGTGCCGCCCTTCCCGCCGGAACAGGCAGTGGCACTCATCGAACAGCAGCTCGGCGCGAAGATCGAGCAGGTGTTCTCCCGCTTCGAGCGCGAACCGCTGGCCTCCGCCTCGGTGGCGCAGGTGCACACCGCGCAGCTGAAGAGCGGCGAGGACGTGGTGGTGAAGGTCATCCGCCCGAACCTCGAGCCGGTGATCCGCTCCGACATCGCCTGGCTGCACATCCTCGCCCGCACCGCCGAGCGCATCTCCGCCGACGCCCGCCGCCTGCACCCGGCCGAAGTGGTCAGCGACTACGAGAAGACCATCTACGACGAGTTGGACCTGCTGCGCGAAGCGGCCAACTCCTCGCAGCTGCGGCGCAACTTCGAAGGTTCGCCGCTGCTCTACGTGCCCCAGGTCTACTGGGACTGGTGCCGCCCCAAGGTGCTGGTGATGGAGCGCATCTACGGCATTCCGGTGACCGACCTGGAAACCCTGCGCGACCAGCGCACCGACTTCAAGGCGCTGGCAGAGCGCGGTGTGGAGATCTTCTTCACCCAGGTGTTCCGCGACAGCTTCTTCCACGCCGACATGCACCCCGGCAACATCTTCGTCAGCACCCGCACGCCCTGGAGCCCGCAGTACATTGCGGTGGACTGCGGTATCGTCGGCAGCCTCACCGACGAGGATCAGGACTACCTGGCGCGCAACCTGATCGCCTTCTTCAAGCGCGACTACCGCAAGGTCGCCCAGTTGCACATCGACTCGGGCTGGGTGCCGGCGGAAACCAAAGTCAACGATTTCGAGGCGGCGATCCGCACCGTGTGCGAGCCGATCTTCGAGAAGCCGCTCAAGGACATCTCCTTCGGCCAGGTGCTGCTGCGCCTGTTCCAGACCGCGCGGCGCTTCAACATGGAAGTGCAGCCGCAGCTGGTACTGCTGCAGAAGACCCTGCTGAACATCGAAGGCCTGGGCCGCCAGCTCTACCCGGAGCTGGACCTGTGGACCACCGCGCAGCCCTACCTGGAACGCTGGATGCGCGAGCGCATGAGCCCCGGCACCCTGCTGCGCAACGCCCAGCAACATATCGAGCAGTTGCCGCACCTGGCGCAGATGACCCGCGAGACGCTGGAGCGGCTGTCCCACGATCCCGACCCGGACAAGCGCCTGGTCGTCGAAACCCGCGGCCCCGGCGCGGCCGCCTGGCCGGTGCGGCTGATCGGCGCGGTGCTGGTCGCCGGCGCCGCCGAAACCGGCCTCGCCACCCACAGCCTCGCCGCCTGGCCAGCCTGGGCGATGCTGGCCGGCGGTCTGTATCTGATTCTGCGCCGATAGCCAGTCGCCCCACTGACTGGCACACTTAAGCGTTGTATACAGTGGCTCCGGGCACAGAGCGTGCCCGCTGTACGGAACCCGAGATGAAAGACTGGCTGGACGAAATCAAGTGGAATGCCGATGGACTGGTGCCGGCGATCGCCCAGGACCATCGCACCGGCCGCGTGCTGATGATGGCCTGGATGAACCGTGAGGCCCTGGCCCTCACCGCCGCCGAGAACCGCGCCATCTACTGGTCGCGCTCGCGCGGCAAGCTCTGGCGCAAGGGCGAGGACTCCGGGCACGTGCAGAAACTGCACGAGCTGCGCCTGGACTGCGACGCCGACGTGGTGATCCTGATGGTCGAGCAACTGGGCGGCATCGCCTGCCACACCGGCCGCGAGAGCTGCTTCTACCGGGTGTTCGAGAACGGCGCCTGGCAGACCGTCGACCCGGTCCTCAAGGACCCGGATGCCATCTACTCCCACGTAGGTACAGGAAACCCCCATGAGCACTGATACCCTCGCCCGTCTGGCGGAAGTCCTCGAAGCGCGCAAGAATGCCGCACCGGACAGCTCCTACGTGGCCAGCCTGTATCACAAGGGCCTGAACAAGATCCTGGAGAAGGTGGGCGAAGAGTCGGTGGAAACCATTCTCGCCGCCAAGGACGCCGCCACCAGCGGTGACTGCACGGACCTGATCTACGAAACGGCCGACCTCTGGTTCCACTCCCTGGTGATGCTCGCCGCCCTTGGCCAGCACCCGCAGGCAGTACTGGACGAGCTGGACCGCCGCTTCGGTCTTTCCGGGCATGACGAAAAAGCCGCGCGCCAACCGTCGGCCTGATACGAACAACTCGAGGAGAACAAGATGGGCATCTTTGACTGGAAACACTGGGTCGTCATCCTGATCGTCGTGGTCCTGGTCTTCGGCACCAAGCGCCTGAAGAACCTCGGCTCGGACGTCGGCGAAGCCATCAAGGGCTTCAAGAAGGCGATGAACACCGAGGAAGACGAGAAGAAGGACCCGAACGCCGCTGCCGGCACTCCGCCGCTGAACCAGCCGCACACCATCGACGCCCAGGCGCACAAGGTCGAAGAGCCGGCGCGCAAGGACTGATTCATGTTCGGTATCAGCTTCAGCGAACTGCTGCTGGTAGGGCTCGTCGCCCTGCTGGTGCTCGGCCCCGACCGCCTGCCGGGCGCCGCGCGCACGGCCGGCCTGTGGATCGGACGGCTCAAGCGCAGCTTCAACGCCATCAAGACGGAAGTGGAGCGCGAGCTGGGCGCGGATGAAATCCGCCGCCAGCTGCACAACGAGCACATCCTGCAGATGGAACAGGAAGCCAAGAAGCTGATGGCGCCGCTGACCGACCTGCAGGACCAGGCCCGGGAAGCCTTCAATCCGCAACAGCCGGCCCAGCCCGAAGGCCAGGACGCGCCCGCTGAACCGCCCGCGGCGCCGACCATCGCGCCCAATAGCCGGCTGAACAGCCTGCCGGGCGCGGGTATTGCCCCGCCTGCCGCTAAGCAGCCGGCGCCTGCTGCGCCGCAGGCAACGCAAGCCGACCAGCCGAGCCAACCGACTGCCGCAAGCCAGCCGCCCGCTTCTTCCGAGACGCCGCGTACCCTATGAGCGCCGAAAAACCCGACCAGCCCGAACAAGACCAGGAAATGCCCCTGGTCTCGCACCTGACCGAACTGCGTACGCGCCTGTTGCGCTGCGTGGTGGCGATCTTCGTGATCTTCATCGGCCTGCTGTACTTCTCGCAGAAGATCTATGCGCTGGCCTCCGAGCCGCTGCGGCGCTTCCTGCCCGAAGGCGCGACCATGATCGCCATCGACCCGGCGTCGGCCTTCCTCGCACCGCTGAAGCTGACCATGATCGTCGCCGTACTGATCGCCATGCCGGTGATCCTAGGCCAGGTCTGGGGCTTCATCGCGCCCGGCCTGTACAAGCACGAGAAGCGCGTCGCCTTGCCGCTGCTGGCCTCCAGCATCGTGCTGTTCTACGCCGGCATGGCCTTCGCCTACTTCCTGGTGTTCCCGTTGATGTTCCACTTCTTCCTCGGCCAGGCCCCGGAAGGCGTGACGCCGATGACCGACATCAACAGCTACCTGGATTTCCTCACCCTGCTCTTCGCCTTCGGCGTGGCCTTCGAGATTCCTGTCGCCACCGTGCTGCTGGTGTGGATCGGCGTAGTCGACGTGGCCTACCTGAAGAAGATCCGCCCCTACGTGATCATCGGCTGTTTCGTCGTCGGCATGATCCTCACTCCGCCGGACCCGCTATCGCAAACCCTGCTGGCGGTGCCGATGTGGATGCTGTTCGAGGCCGGCGTGCTGTTCAGCCACCTGATCCGCAAGCGCGGACCGGAAACCGAGGAAGACGAATCCAAGGGCGACCAGCCGCCGGCCACCCGCCAGTGAATCTGCTGCTGCTCGACGATGCCGACTTCGTCGCGGCGGATCGCGTGATCCTGCGCGACCGCCGCCTGACCCACCTGCAGGAAGTCCACCGCGCCGAAAGCGGCGACCGCCTGCGCGTCGGCCGCCTCGGTGGCCTGATGGGCGAAGGTCGCCTGCTGCGCCTGGAAGCCAACGAAGCGGAGTTGCAGGTCAGCTTCGATCAGGCTCCGCCGTCCAAACTGCCGCTCACCCTGCTGCTCGCTCTGCCCCGCCCGAAGATGCTCCGCCGTGTGCTGCAGACCGTCGCCGCCATGGGCGTGCCGCGCCTGGTGCTGCTCAACAGCTACCGGGTGGAAAAGAGCTTCTGGCAGACGCCCTTCCTCGAACCCGAAGCAGTGCGGGAGCAACTGATCCTCGGCCTCGAACAGGCACGCGACACCGTGCTGCCCGAAGTGATCATCGAGAAGCGCTTCAAGCCCTTCGTCGAGGATCGCCTGCCCGCCCTCGCTGCCGGCAGCCTCGGCCTGATCGGCCACCCGGGCCCGTGGCCGGAATGCCCGCGGGCGCTGAGCGAACCGGTGACCCTGGCCATCGGCCCGGAAGGCGGCTGGATTCCCTATGAGGTGGAGAAGCTGCGCGAGGCCGGTCTGAACCCCGTGCAACTGGGCGAGCGCATCCTGCGCGTCGAGACTGCCGTGACCGCACTTCTGGCACGCCTGTTCTAACTTGAAATGGCTACAGGCCAGTAACCACGCGGCCTCCAGCGTGAACCACCAGTCAGAAAAGTAACTCGAAACACTTCAGTTCCAGGCAATCGAGCCGATATCTGGGCTACCGGTCGTCCCCCACTCTGCGCATTTCCCGCTCAGCCATGCGTACCGGCCTCGTACAACCCCTGGAGCGCCGCCTTCATGTTTCGCTGGTTCAACAACCTCAGTGTCAAACTCAAACTGGCATCGGGCTTCGGCCTGGTGCTGCTGCTCACCCTGCTGATCGCCCTCACTGGCTGGATCAACTTGAGCAATGTGATCAACCGCGGCGACAAACTCGGCGAGATTTCCGAGCTGGTGGCCATCGCCAAGGACCTGCGCATCGCCCGTCTGAAATTCCAGTCCACTCGTGCCCCGGAAGACGCCAAGGCGGTACTCGATACGCTGGACAAGCTGGACCAGCGCCATCGTTCGCTGAGCGATAAGTTCACCGAGGCCGAGGACCGTCGCGTCATCGACCAGCAGCATGAACTGAGCATGGAGTACCGCAAGCTCTACGCCCAACTGCTGAAGTCGTTCGAGGAGCGCGACGCCGCCAAGCAGGTGCTGGTCAGATCCGCTGGTGCCGTCAGCGAAGGCCTGCAGAAGGCCGAGCAGAAGCTGGTCACTGGCGGCAGCGCCGAGAGCCTGCAGCACCTGCAAGACCTCGCCGGCATTGGCCGCGCCGTCATGCAGGCGCGCCTGCAGGTCATGGCCTACACCAGTACCGACGCGCAGAACCTGGAGCAGCCGGCCTTCTCCGGGCTGCAGAAGCTGATCGACGGCGTGAAGAGCGACATGAGCACTTCGCCGGCCGAGCTGAACGACGAGTTCCGCGCCACCCTCGATGCGCTGGAGACTTGCCGCAACGCGCTGACCAACTACCGCAACGAAGTCAACGACAGCCAGGCTGCCCGTGACCGCATGCGCGACAGTGGCCAGCAGATCGAGAAGCTGAGCAACGAGCTGACCACCACCCAGACCGCCAAACGCGACGCCGGCGTTGCCACCGCCAAGACTCTGCTGGGCCTGGCCACGCTGGTCGCCCTGGTGCTGGGCAGCATCGCCGCCTGGATCATCACCGGGCAGATCGTCAATCCGCTGCGCGACGTGCTGGGCCACGCCGAGCGCATCGCCGACGGCGACCTCTCCCGCGATATCCCCACCAACCGCCACGACGAGCTGGGGCAGTTGCAGAAGAGCATGCAGCGCATGAACCTGTCCCTGCGCGAGCTGATCGGCCGCATCCACGATGGCGTGACGCAGATCGCCAGCGCCGCCGAGGAGCTGTCCGCGGTGACCGAGCAGACCAGCGCCGGGGTGAACAACCAGAAGACCGAGACCGACCAGGTCGCCACCGCCATGAACGAAATGGCCGCCACCGTGCAGGAGGTCGCGCGCAACGCCGAGGAGGCTTCCGAAGCGGCCGCCACCGCCGACCGTGAAGCCCGCGAAGGCGAAGGCGCTGTCAAGGAAGCGGTGGGCCAGATGGACCGCCTGGCCAACGAAGTCGACCGCACCAACGATTCGGTTCTCAAGGTCAAGCGCGAAAGCGAGAAGATCGGCAGCGTGCTGGATGTGATCAAGGCCGTGGCCGAGCAGACCAACCTGCTGGCGCTCAACGCCGCCATCGAAGCCGCCCGTGCCGGCGACGCCGGGCGTGGTTTCGCCGTGGTGGCCGACGAGGTGCGCGGCCTGGCGCAGCGTACCCAATCCTCCACCGAGGAGATCGAAGAGTTGATCGCCGGCCTGCAGAGCGGCACCCAACAGGCCGTGCAGATGATGGAGACCAGCCGCGACCTGACCGTCAGCACCGTCGACCTGACCCGCCGCGCCGGCGAGCGCCTGGGCGCCATCACCCGTACCGTGTCGACCATCCAGTCGATGAACCAGCAGATCGCCGCCGCTTCCGAGCAGCAGAGCGCCGTCGCCGAGGAGATCAACCGCAGCGTAATGAACGTGCGCGACATCTCCGAGCAGACCGCCGCCGCCAGCGAGGAAACCGCCGCCTCCAGCGTCGAGCTGGCGCGCCTGGGCAACGAGCTGCAAGTGCTGGTCAGCCGCTTCCGCGTCTGATCCTTCCGTGATGAAAAGGCCCGCGCAATGCGGGCCTTTTTGTTTCTCCAGACCGGACATCGGCACTGGTACTTCCCCCTCACCCCAGCCCTCTCCCAGAGGGAGAGGGAGCCATCCGTGCCGGCTGATGCAACGGTTTCACCCTTCACCGTACGGTCCCCTTTCCCTTTGGGAGAGGGTTAGGGTGAGGGCATTCCCATGCACGGATTCCACCTGTAGGAGCGAGCTTGCTCGCGAACAAACCCTGCTGCGGGATCGGTTCGCGAGCAAGCTCGCCCCTACAAGAGCTCTCGCGCCACGCGAGAAACCCCGCGGCGAATTCGCGCCTTCAGTTTCTGCAGCTCCCGCCGATAGCCTCTGACGCACGAAGATGCGTCCCGACGATTCCACCTCGCCTCCGATCTTTTGTTGTTGCCTGCCACGGGCCGTCGATCCCGTGGCGACGCCTGCCTGGAGTGTTCGACATGTACGATTGGCTAGTGGTACAGCTGGGACGCCTGAACGTCAGCCTGAAGCTGGTGGTGGGCTTCGGCATTCTCCTCTTCCTCACCCTGCTGGTGCTGCTCAGCGGCCTGCACAGCCTGGACAACCAGGCCGGGCGCGGCGAGCAGATGGCGACCATTACCGAACTCAACGACCTCAGCCAGCAGGCCAACCTCGCCCGCCTGCAGTTCGAACTGGGCGGCGATCGCAGCCAGGCCGAGCGCGTCGAGCAGCACAGCACGAAGATGCTGGAGCTGATCGAGCGGCGCCTGAAAGGCAGCGATATCGATGCCAGACAATTGAGCGCCGCACGCCAGGCGGTGAGCGAATACCGCGAGGCTTTCAGCGCCCTGACCCGCGCCGTGGACCAGCGCACCCAGGCCCGCAGCACCCTGGTGGGCAGCGCGCAGAGCGCCCTGCAGGCCTTCGAGGCACTGGACAAGCAGCTCTTCGACCTGCTCGCCGAGCAACCCGGCGATAGCCAGTTGCTGCACAGCGCCCAGGCCGTCGGCCAACTGCACCAGCAACTGCTGGTGGTGCGCTACCAGGTGCGCGGCTACGTCTTCGAGCAGTCTGCCAATGCCGAACAGGCCGCCTTCGCCGCCTTCGACAAGCTGCGCGACACCGGCTCCGCGCTGCAGAACCAGTTACCAGCCATCGCCGCCGACGGTCTGAATACGGCCCTGAAAGACCTGCAGAACTACCGCAGCGGCATCGAACAGTTCCGCGACGGCGTCAACGCCACGCTGCAGGCACGCAAGGGCCTGAACGGCGCCAGCGAAGCGCTACTTGCAGCCGCCAGCCACCTTTACGACGACACCCTTGCGCGCAACGACGCCGAGACCGCCGCCGCCAGGACCCGGCAGATTCTCATCGCCCTCCTGGCGCTCGCCTTCGGCATGCTGTCGGGCTGGGCCATCAACCGCCAGATCGTCCGCCCGCTGCATGAGGCGCTGGAGCTGGCCGGGCGCATTGCCCAGGGCGACCTGTCCCAGGGCCTTTCCCGTGACCTCAACCTGCAGCGCAGCGACGAGCTGGGCCAATTGCAGCGCGTGATGATGCGCATGCGCGAAAGCCTGTCGCAGCTGCTCGGCCACATCGGCGGCAGCGTCAGCCAACTGGCCACCGCCGCTGACGAACTCTCCGCCGTCACCGAGCAGACCCGCGCCGGGGTGAACAGCCAGCGCGTGGAAACCGAGCAGGTCGCCAGCGCCATCCATGAAATGGCCGCTACCGTGCAGGAAGTCGCGCGCAACGCCGAGCAGGCCTCCGCCGCCGCACAACAGGCCGACCAGCAGGCGCGCCAAGGCGACCAGGTGGTACGGGATGCGGTGAACCAGATCGACCGCCTGGCCATCGAAGTGGATCGCTCCGCCGAGGCCATGGAGCTGCTGCGCAAGGAAAGTGAAAAGATCGGCAGCGTGCTGGATGTGATCAAGTCGGTSGCCGAGCAGACCAACCTGCTGGCGCTCAACGCCGCCATCGARGCCGCCCGTGCCGGCGAGGCCGGGCGCGGATTCGCCGTGGTCGCTGACGAGGTACGCGGCCTGGCCCAGCGTACCCAGTCCTCCACCGCCGAGATCGAGGGCCTGATCGCCGGCCTGCAACGCGGCGCCCAGGAAGCGGTGACGCGCATGGACGACAGCCGCCGCCTGACCGGCAGTTCGGTGGAGCTGACCCGCCGCGCCGGCGAGGCGCTGGGGGTGATCGCCCGCACCGTGGCCGACATCCAGGGCATGAACCTGCAGATCGCCTCCGCCGCCGAGGAGCAGAGCAGCGTCGCCGAGGAGATCAACCGCAGCGTGGTGCAGGTGCGCGAGATCGCCGACCAGTCGGCTGCCGCCAGCGAACAGACTGCCAGTTCCAGCACCGAATTGGCGCGCCTGGGCAACGAGCTGCAGCTGCAGGTAGGGCGCTTCCGCCTGTGAGGCCTCGGCTGGCCGGTGCGTCCGCACCGGCCAGCGGGACAATTGTCATGCGCATGGCGTAGGATCGGTCACTCGCCATATAGGGAGAGTGACCATGCGCCCGCTGACCATCGACCTCGACGAACTCGCCTTCGCGCTCGACACCCAGGGTATCGATCACTACCTCGACCTGTTCAGCGGCCAGGTGCTGCTGATTCCCGAAGAAGACCCCGATCCCGAACTGGCCGAATTGCTGCACCGCGAGCCGGAACGCCTGCTGCCCATCGAACCGCTGAGCAGCGGCCAGTCGCTGGAGCTGATGCGCGAGTTCCTCCGCGAAGTGCCACAGCCGCACGCCTATTCCGCCCTGGCCAACGCCATCGAGGGGCGCAAGCCGTTCAAGGCTTTCCGCCATGTGCTGATGGGTTATCCCGAGCTGCTGCAGGCCTGGTATGTCTACCAGGGTGAGCGACTGCGCGAGTGCGCGCTGGATTGGCTGGCAGACAACCAGATCCAGCCGGCCGCTCAAGGCGCGATGCTGTAGCCCGCGGGTTCGCGAGCAAGCTCGCTCCCATGGCAAGCAACCTTTGGCCGGTAGGAGCGGGCTTCGTCCGTGATCGGCCACGCCCACGCAGCGGACCATGCCCCGCCGCCCAAACAGAAACGCCGCCCCAAGGGGCGGCGTTTCTGTTCTCGATCAGAACAACCGGCCTTCGGGGGCCTCGCTGGAGATCGGCTTGGCCTGAGCTGCCGTGGCCTGCCAGCCGCCGCCGAGGGCCTTGTACAGGTTGACCTCGCTGGTCAGCTGGTTGAGGCGGTCGGAGATCAGCTGTTGCTGGGCACTGAACAGCGAGCGTTGCGCATCGAGCAGGGTGAGGTAGTTGTCCACACCGGTGCGGTAGCGCTTGTCGGCCAGGCGGTAGTACTCGCTGCTGGCGTCCACCAGCGCGCGCTGCGCCTGCAGTTGCTCGTTGAAGGTGCCACGGGCGGCAAGACCATCCGCCACCTCGGAGAACGCAGTCTGAATGGCTTTCTCGTACTGCGCGACGTTGATGTCCTTCTGCACCTTGGCCAGGTCCAGGCTCGCGCGCAGGCTGCCGGCGTTGAAGATCGGCAGGCTGATCGACGGCTTGAACAGCCAGGTGCCGGAACCGCCGTCGAACAGGCCACCGAGGTCCGGGCTGATGGTGCCGGCGTTGGCGGTCAGGCTGACGTTCGGGAAGAACGCCGCGCGCGCCGCGCCGATGTTGGCGTTGGCCGCCTTGAGCTGGTGCTCCGCCTGGAGGATGTCCGGGCGGCGCTGCAGCAGGTCGGAGGGCAGGCCCGCCGGCACGGTGGCCAGCAGTTCGTCACCCAGGCCACGGCCTTGCGGCAGGTCCGCCGGCAGGCCGGAACCGAGCAGCAGCACCAGGGCATTCTGGTCCTGCGCCACCAGGCGGGTGTATTGCGCCAGAGTCGCCCGTGCGCTTTCCACCGAGGTCTGCGCCTGGCGCAGGTCCAGCGCCGATGCGACACCGACGTCGTAGCTGCGCTTGGTCAGGTCGTAGCTCTTCTGGTAAGTGCCGAGGGTGTCGCGGGTCAGCTGCAACTGGGCCTGGTCGGCGCGCAGCGTCAGGTAGGCGTTGGCGACGTTGGCCACCAGGCTGGTCTGGGTGCTGCGACGCGCCTCTTCGGTGGCGAAGTACTGCTCCAGCGCCTGATCACGCAGGGCGCGCAGGCGGCCGAACAGGTCGATTTCCCACGACGTGATGCCCAGGGTCGCACCGTACTGGCTGCTGATCATCGAACTGCCGGTCTGCGACAGGTCCGCCGGCAAGCGCTGGCGCGAGCCGTCGAAGCTGGCATCCACCGCCGGGAACAGGTCGGCCCGCTGGATGCGGTACTGCGCCCGGTAAGCTTCGATGTTCAGCGCGGCGACGCGCAGGTCGCGGTTGTTTTCCAGCGACACTTCGACCAGTCGCTGCAGTTGCGGGTCCTTGAAGAACTCGCGCCAGCCGATGTCGGCGCCGGCGTTGGCCGGTTGCGCCGCATCGTAGGCATCGCCCTGCGGGTAAGCCGCGGCCACGGGCGCCTCGGGGCGCTCGTAATCGGGGATCAGCGAGCAGCCGGACAACACACCGGCTGCTATCGCGAGGGACAGTAAGGACTTTCTCATATCAATGCCCCTTCTCGGTGGCTTCCTGTTCCTTGGACAGCTTGTCCTTGAACAGGGTACTGACCACCACATAGAACAGCGGTACCCAGAAGATCGCGAGGATGGTCGCGGTGATCATGCCGCCGATCACGCCGGTACCGATCGCGTGCTGGCTGCCGGAGCCTGCACCGGTGGAGATCGCCAGCGGCAACACGCCGAGGACGAACGCCAGGGAGGTCATGACGATCGGGCGCAGACGCATCCGGCACGCCTCGATGGCGGCCGCGACGATGGGCTTGCCCTCGCGCTCGTGCAGCTCCTTGGCGAATTCCACGATGAGGATCGCGTTCTTTGCCGACAGGCCGATGGTCGTCAACAGGCCCACCTGGAAGAACACGTCGTTGGACAGGCCGCGCATGGACGTCGCCAGCAGCGCACCGATGACGCCAAGCGGCACCACCAGCATCACCGAGAACGGGATCGACCAGCTTTCATACAGTGCCGCCAGGCAGAGGAACACCACGATCAGCGACAGGGCATAGAGCGCCGGAGCCTGCGAGCCGGACAGGCGTTCCTCGTAGGACAGACCGGTCCAGGAGTAGCCGACGCCCTTGGGCAACTGCTTGACCATCTCCTCGACCGCGGCCATCGCCTCACCAGTGGAGCGGCCCGGGGCCGGCTCACCGAGGACTTCCATGGCCGGGACGCCGTTGTAGCGCGCCAGTTTCGGCGAGCCATAGCTCCATTCGCCGGTGGCGAAGGCGCTGAACGGCACCATCTCCCCGGAGCTGTTGCGCACGTACCACTTGTCCAGGTCTTCCGGGCTCATCCGCGAATTCGGGCGGCCTTGCAGGTAGACCTTCTTCACCCGACCGCGGTCGATGAAGTCGTTGACGTAGTTCGAGCCCCAGGCAATCGACACGGTGGTGTTGATGTCCGCCAACGAGACGCCCAGCGCACTGGCCTTCTCGTCGTCGATCAGCAGCTTGTACTGCGGCTCGTCGTTCAGGCCGTTGGGGCGCACGCGCTGCAGAGCAGGGTTCTGCGAGGCCATGCCGAGGAACTGGTTGCGCGCCTGCATCAGCACTTCATGGCCGACGCCAGCTTGGTCCTGGAGGAAGATGTCGAAGCCCACGGCGTTACCCAGTTCGAGTACCGCCGGCGGGGCGAAGGCGAACACCATCGCATCCTTGAAGCTGAAGAAGTGCATCTGCGCACGCTGGGCCAGCGCGAACACGCTGTTCTCCGCGCCCGGACGCTCTTCCCAGGGCTTGAGCATGATGAACGCCATGCCCGAGCTCTGGCCACGGCCGGCGAAGTTGAAGCCGGTCACGGTGAACACCGAGGCCACCGAGCTGCTTTCCTTCTCCAGCAGGTACTCGCGCATCGAGTCCACCACCACCTGGGTGCGCTCGGCGGACGAACCGGCCGGGGTCTGCACCTGGGCGAACAGCACGCCCTGGTCCTCGTCGGGGAGGAACGCCGTGGGAATGCGGGTGAACAGGTAGACCATGCCACCGAGGATCAGCACGTACATCAGCAGGTACGGCATGCGGTGATTGAGGATCGAGGTGACGCCGCGCTCGTAGCCATGGGTGGTGGCGAGGAACTTGCGGTTGAACCAGCCGAAGAAGCCGCGCTTGTGCTCGCCATGGTCGCCCTTCTCGATGGGCTTGAGCATGGTGGCGCAGAGCGCCGGGGTGAGGATCAGCGCCACGATCACCGACAGGGCCATGGCCGAGACGATGGTGATGGAGAACTGCCGGTAGATCACCCCGGTGGAGCCGCCGAAGAAGGCCATCGGCAGGAATACCGCCGACAGCACCATGGCGATACCGACCAGCGCGCCCTGGATCTGGCCCATGGACTTGCGCGCCGCCTCGCGGGGCGACAGACCTTCCTCGGCCATCACCCGCTCGACGTTTTCCACCACCACGATGGCGTCGTCCACCAACAGGCCGATCGCCAGCACCATGCCGAACATGGTCAGGGTGTTGATCGAGAAGCCGAAGGCGGCAAGTACGCCGAAGGTGCCCAGCAGCACCACCGGCACGGCGATCGTCGGGATCAGCGTGGCGCGGAAGTTCTGCAGGAACAGGTACATCACCAGGAACACCAGCAGGATCGCTTCGCCCAGGGTCTTCACCACCTCATGGATGGAGGCGGAGACCACCGGGGTGGTGTCGTACGGGTAGACGATCTTCATGCCCTGCGGGAAGAACGGCTCCAGCGTGGCCAGGGTGGCGCGGATCGACTTGGCGGTGTCCAGCGCGTTGGCGCCGGTGGCCAGCTTGATCGCGATACCGGAGGCCGGCTTGCCGTTGAACTGGGCGTTGATGCTGTAGTCCTGGCCGCCCAGGGCCACGTCGGCAACGTCCTTCAGGCGAACCTGGGAACCGTCGGCGTTGACCTTGAGGAGGATTTCCTTGAACTGCTCGGCGCTCTGCAGGCGGGTCTTGCCGATGATCGTGGCGTTGAGCTGCTGGCCCTTGACCGCGGGCAGGCCGCCCAGCTGGCCGGAGGAGATCTGCACGTTCTGCGCCTGGATCGCCGTCTTCACGTCGCCCGGAGTCATCTGGAAGCTGTTGAGCTTCGCCGGGTCCAGCCAGATACGCATGGCGTACTGCGAACCGAACACCTGGAAGTCGCCCACACCGGCAGTCCGCGACAGCGGGTCCTGGATGTTCGAGACGATGTAGTTCGACAGGTCTTCCTTGGTCATGCTGCCGTCTTCGGAGACGACGCCGACCACCATCAGGAAGTTCTTCACCGCCTTGGTCACGCGGATGCCCTGCTGCTGTACTTCCTGCGGCAGGAGCGGGGTGGCCAGCTGCAACTTGTTCTGCACCTGGACCTGGGCGATGTCAGGGCTGGTGCCCTGGTCGAAGGTCACGGTGATGGTCATGCTGCCGTCGGAGTTGGACTCCGAGGAGATGTAGCGCAGATGGTCGAGACCGTTCATCTGCTGCTCGATCACCTGCACCACGGTGTCCTGCACCGTCTCGGCGGAGGCGCCCGGGTAGCTCACCTGGATGGCGATGGCCGGCGGGGCGATAGCCGGGTACTGGTTCACCGGCAACTTGAGGATCGACAGACCGCCCGCCAGCATGATCACCAGGGCGATTACCCAGGCGAAAATGGGCCGGTCAATGAAAAACTTCGACATGACGAATCCCCTTGATTAACCCTGCTTGGCCGGTTCAGCGGCGGCGGGCTTGTCGGCGGCACCAGCGGTGGGCGCCACGTTCTTCGCGGGTACGGCCTTGGCCTGGGCGCCCGGCTGGACGTACTGCAGGCCTTCGGTGATCAGGCGGTCGCCGGGCTTGAGGCCATCGCTGACCAACCAGTAGGCGCCAACGGTGCGCTCGGCCTTGATGGTGCGCAGCTCGACCTTGTCTTCGCCATTGAGCACCAGGGCAGTCGCCATGCCACGGAAGTCACGGGTGACGCCCTGCTGCGGCGCCAGGATGGCCTGCTTCTTGATGCCCTCCTCCAGCTGCGCATGGACGAACATGCCCGGCAGCAGTTCCTTCTTCGGGTTGGGGAAGATGGCGCGCACGGTCACCGAGCCGGTGCCCTGGTCGACCGAAACCTCGGAGAACTCCAGCTTGCCCTCGATGGGGTATTCGGAGCCGTCTTCCAGGTACAGCTTGACCTTGGCGGCATTGTCGCCGGCCTTCTCCAGTTGCCCGGCGGCCATCTCGCGGCGCAGGCGGATCAGCGCGGTGGAAGACTGCGTGACGTCGACATAGATCGGGTCCAGCTGCTGCACGGTAGCCAGCGCGGTGGCCTGGCCGTTCTGCACCAGGGCGCCCTCGGTCACGCTGGAGCGGCCGATGCGGCCGGAAATCGGCGAATACACCTTGGTGTAGCGCACGTTAATCTTGGCGGTGTCGACGGTGGCCTTGGCCTGCAGATAGGCGGCCTGGGCGTCGGCGTATTGCTGCTTGCTCACCGCCTCGTCTTTCACCAGTTCCTTGTAGCGCTCGGCCTGCTGCTGGGTGGACACCAGGTTGGCCTGGGCACTCTGCAGGGTAACGTCATAGGTGGCCGGGTCGATCTGGTACAGCTGCTGGCCTTCCTTGACGTCGCTGCCTTCCTTGAACAGGCGCTTGAGGATGATGCCGTTCACCTGCGGGCGAACTTCGGCGATGCGATACGCAGTGGTGCGACCCGGCAGTTCGGTGCTCAGGGTCACTTCCTGCGGCTGCAGGGTTACCACACCGACTTCGGGGATCTGCTTCTCCTGCGGGGCCTGGGCTTTGTCGCAGCCGGCAAGAGTGGCCATGGCGACGAGCAGGGCCGGGACCAGGGCGCGCATGGCTGGCTTTCGTTGCATATCGTTGTCCTCGTGAGCAAAGCATCCGGTTTGGCTGTGGGCTTGCCGGTCCGGAAAAGCTGGCAAAAATACTTACATTCAGCTGTGTTTGTAAACGTCCGAAAGCCCTGAGGGAAAACTACTGAAACGTTTTAGCCAAAGGCCGATATCGCAGTAGGTTTCCCGCAAGGCAGTCGCGGCGACGAACAAAGTTGATAACATCAACTAAAATACGAAAAAATGGTTGAGCTGATCAACCTGATTTACACAAGGTTTACCGTGACCGAGCCGATGACCCATACCCTGAATCCCGACCTGCCACAGACCCTGATGAAGGTGCTCGATCATTTGCGTGAGAGCCTCCAGGACGAACTGTGCGCCGAGGGCATCGACCTCACCCCGCCGGACATCCGCCTGCTCGAGCTGATCGGCGCCGATGCGGGCCAGAGCCTGCAGAGCCTGGGGCGCAAGATGTGCCGCGACAAGGCGCTGGTGACCCGCAAGATCCGTGAAATGGAGACGCTCGGCCTGGTTCGCCGCGAGCGCAACCCGGACGATCAGCGCAGCTTCCAGCTGTTCCTCACCGAGGCCGGGAGCCGCATCGACGAGCGCACCCAGGCCATCCTCGCACGAACCCATGACAGTCTGTTCGCGCCGCTGGACGACGAAGAACAGCGCACCCTCACCCAGCTTCTGCGGCAATGCCTGCAAGGCCGGGGAGACTAAGGCCACAAACGAAAACGCCGGCATTCGCCGGCGTTTTCGCAGTCCTGCGTCTTACTGACGCACCCCTTCGACCGACAGGGTCAGCTCGACTTCCTGGGAAGCCGGGCCGAGGTCGCGCTGGATATTGAAGTCCTTCAGCTTGAGGGTGGTGGTGCCGAGGAAGCCGGCGCGGTAGCCGCCCCACGGATCATCGCCCTGGCCGATCAGTTCAGCCTTGATGGTGACCGGCTTGGTCACGCCATTGAGGGTCAGGTTGCCGGTGATCTCGGCATTCTTGCCATCAGCCTTCACGGCGGTGGATTCGAAGGTTGCAGTCGGGTTCTTCGAGACGTTGAGGAAGTCCGGGCTGCGCAGGTGCTTGTCACGCTCGGCGTGGTTGGAGTTCACGCTGTTGGTGTTGATGGTCACCTTGACCTTGTCGGCGGACGGGTTCTTCTCGTCGAAGGTGAAGGCACCGTCGAAATCGTCGAAGCGGCCGTACAGCCAGCTGTAACCCAGGTGCTTGATGCGGAATTCGATGAAGGCATGCTGGCCTTCCTTGTCGATCTTGTAGTCCGCGGCCATGGCCTGGCCAGCGGAGAACAGTGCGGTACCCAGCGCCAGCGCGGCGAACGTCTTCTTCAGCATTGAAGCAATCTCCCTTTGGGGTGAGGTGTTATTTCGCAGCACGACCGAGCATGCGCACCAGCGTGGCATCGCGGTCGAGGAAATGGTGTTTGAACGCCGCCAGGGCGTGCAGCACGGCCAGGACGACCAGGGCCCAGGCCAGGTACAGGTGGATCGCACCGGCGATGTCGGCCTGGTCGGTGATACCGCTCAGGGTGGCGGGCACGTCGAACCAGCCGAACACGCTGATGGGTTTGCCTTCGGCGGTGGAGATCAGGTAGCCGGCGATGATCACGGCGAACAGCAGCGCGTAGAGCGCCAGGTGGCCGAGCTTGGTGGCCAGGCGGGTGAGATTGCCGTGGTTGGACGGGGTCGGCGGCGACGGGCTGATGAAGCGCCAGAGCACACGCACGATCAGTGCGATGGCCAGCAGGATGCCGATGCTTTTGTGGATTTCCGGGGCGCGGTGGTACCAGGTGTCGTAGTAGTCCAGCTCACGCATCCACAGGCCCAGGCCGAACAGGCCGAAGACCACCAGCGCGCTGCCCCAGTGCAGGAACAGGCTGACCAGTCCGTAGCGTGCGGGGGAATTACGCCATTGCATCGATACACATCCTTGAAAATGGGAATTCAAGACTAGCGGCTAATCCATCGAAGAAAAGCAGAAAAATCTGCTTTGAAACATCGACTGACAAGATAGGTCATCTCCTGAAACGGCCGTGCCAGAGCCAGAAACGACAATGCCGGCTTTCGCCGGCATTGTGGATGGAGCGCGCTGGATCAGAACGGCAGCCAGGACATGATGCCCTTCTTCTCGCCCTTCTCGGCCGGTTTGTCGCTGGCCGCCGGCTTGTTGTCGGCAACCAGCGCCGCACCTTCGAGCACCGGAGTCTTGCCGGCGTACAGGTCGCGGACCTGGCTGGCGGCGCGCTTGCCGCTGCGCAGGGCGCCTTCGATGGTGCCCGGATAGAGCGCGTCGGTGTGCTCGCCGGCGAAGGCGACGCGGGAAACCGGGGTTTCCCAGACGCGCCAGAAGCGACTGATCTGGCCCGGACCATAGGCCAGGTAGGAGCCGCCGGTTCCGACGTCGGTGCTGTAGCGGCGCATTTCATAGCCGTCGTACGCGCCGCGCATCTTCGGGTAGTACTTGTTCATGCGGATCAGCACCTGCTCCGACAGCTGGCGGTCACCGAAGGCCTGCATCACGCGGGCATTGTCGCCGGACAGGTTGATCAGCACGTTGGCGCCGCCCTTGGTCGCGGGCTCGACCCAGATCATGCCCAGGCCCTGGTCGCTGTAGATCTCGCCGGACAGGCGCGACTTGTCGTCCCACACCGGGCGCTTGAACTTCATCAGGATCTGGTCGCGCCAGCCGTAGTTGGTGCCCTTGAGCGCCGCCAGCTGCTTCTCGTTCAGGCCCGGGGTCAGGGTGATATTGCCCAGGGCGCGCAGCGGTACGGCCAGTACCAGGTAGTCGGCGCTGTAGCCGGTGGGGCCGACCTTGACGGTCACGCCGTCCTTGTCCTGGCTGATCGCGGTGACCTTGGCGTTGGTCTTGATGGTCTTGATCTGCTTGACGAAGGCCTGGGCCAGCACCTGGCTGCCGCCGGGCAGGCGTGCCGCGCGCAGATCACGGTCGTCGACGCCGCGGTACACACGGCCCTGCTGGGCGAGGTAGAGCAGCGACAGGCGCGACGGTTCGTCGTAATGCGAACGGATGCGCTGGTTGACCAGCAGGCGCGCGGTCGGCGACAGGTTCAGCTTGTCCAGCCAGCGTGCGGCGGTGAGCTGGTCGAGGGCGAACAGGGTCTTGTTCGCCAGCGGGTTGAGCGGGTCGTCGATCGAGGCGGACAGATCGTTCAGCGACTTCTCGAAGCGCTCGAGGTCCGCGGCGACGGCCGGCATCTTGGTCTTCAGGTCGGCGCTGCTGTAGTAGAGGCCGTCGATCAGGTAGCTCGGGGTACGGACGAATTCCGGCGCCGGCACCGAGTTCACTTTCAGGGTGTCCAGGTAGCCGTTGAGGGTCGGCTGGGCCTTCTTGTTGCCGATCCACTCGCTGGTGGCCAGGCCCGAGCGGCCACCCACCTGCGGCTTGGCTTCCAGCAGGGTCACCTGCCAGCCCGCCTGCTGCAGCTCGTAGGCCGCGGAGAGGCCGGCGAGTCCGCCGCCGACCACGATGGCGGTCGGTTGTTTGTCCTTGCCCAGCGCCACTACGCTGAACACGCCCAGAGCGAGCAGCGCGGCAGCGCGCAGCCATCCCATTTTCATCGCCAGACTTCCCCGAATTGGTGCAAAGGCGCGAAGCATACGTCAGCGCCCGAAAGCCGAATAGCTGTCTTGGTCGGCTGCCTACAACATGTGTCGTAGGACGTGTCCTTGTTCATCTCAGGAGCATTGAATAGGCTTGCCGACCAGAGCGAGCCGACCGTCAGAAGAGCCATCAATTTAAGGAGCCGGCCATGGGCCTGAATGCCGAGTGGATGCAGCGCGATCTCGAGGTGCTGTGGCACCCCTGCACCCAGATGAAAGACCACGAGCGCCTGCCGGTCATCCCGATCCGCCGCGGCGAAGGCATCTGGCTGGAGGACTTCGAAGGCAAGCGCTACCTCGACGCCGTCAGCTCCTGGTGGGTCAACGTCTTCGGCCACGCCAACCCGCGCATCAACCAGCGCATCAAGGACCAGGTCGACCAACTGGAACACGTGATTCTCGCCGGTTTCAGCCACCAACCGGTGATCGAGCTGTCCGAGCGCCTGCTGCGCCTGGCGCCATCCGGACTTTCCCGCGTGTTCTACGCCGACAGCGGCTCGGCCGGCATCGAAGTGGCGCTGAAAATGAGCTACCACTACTGGCACAACCTCGGCCAGCCGGAGAAGAAGCGCTTCATCACCCTGACCAACAGCTACCACGGCGAAACCGTGGCGGCGATGTCGGTGGGCGACGTGGCGCTGTTCACCGAGACCTACAAGTCGCTGCTGATGGACACCATCAAGGTGCCGACTCCCGACTGCTACCTGCGCCCCGAGGGCGTGAGCTGGGAAGAGCACTCGCGGACGATGTTTGCCGCGATGGAGCAGGCGCTGGAGCAACACCACAAGGAAGTCGCGGCGGTGATCGTCGAGCCGCTGGTGCAGGGCGCCGGCGGCATGCGCATGTACCATCCGGTCTACCTCAAGCTGCTGCGCGAGGCCTGCGACCGCTACGGCGTGCACCTGATCCACGATGAAATCGCCGTCGGCTTCGGCCGCACCGGCACCATGTTCGCCTGCGAACAGGCTGGTATCACCCCGGACTTCCTCGTCCTCTCCAAGGCGCTGACCGGCGGTTATCTGGCAATGAGCGCGGTGCTGACCACCGACAAGGTCTATCAGGCGTTCTACGACGACTACAGCACCCTGCGCGCCTTCCTCCACTCGCACACCTATACCGGCAACCCGCTGGCCTGCGCCGCCGCCCTGGCGACCCTGGACATCTTCGAGCAGGACAACGTCATCGAGGCCAACAAGGCCCTGGCGGCGAAGATGGCCAGCGCCACCGCGCACCTGGCCGACCACCCACACGTTTCGGAAATCCGCCAGACCGGCATGATCCTCGCCATCGAGATGGTCCAGGACAAGGCGACGAAAACCGCCTATCCCTGGCAGGAGCGTCGCGGCCTGCAGGTCTTCCAGCACGGCCTGGAACGCGGCGCGCTGCTGCGCCCGCTGGGCAGCGTGGTGTACTTCCTGCCGCCGTACATCATCACCCCCGAGCAGATCGACTTCCTTGCCGAGGTCGCCAGCGAAGGCATCGACATCGCCACCCGCGACAGCGTGAGCGTGGCGGTCAGCGAACGCTTCCCCGATCACCGCGATCCGGGCTGATCGGCTACAAGCGGCAGGCCGAAAGCTTTAAGCTTGCCGCTTCCCCCTTTATCTGCCCGATATCGCCATGCGCCTCTCCCGCTTCTTCATCGACGCCCCGCTCTCCCTCGGCCAGCACGAGCTGCCCGAAGCCCAGGCCCATTACATCGGTCGCGTGCTGCGCCACAGTGTCGGCGATGCCGTGCAGCTGTTCGACGGCTCCGGCCAGGAATACCTGGGCGAGTTGATCGAAGTGGGCAAGAAGAACGTCCGCGTGGAGCTGCGCGAAGCCTTCGCCGGCCAGGACGAGTCGCCGCTACGCGTGCACCTCGGCCAGGGCCTGTCCCGTGGCGAGCGCATGGACTGGGCGATCCAGAAGGCCACCGAACTGGGCGCCAGTGAGATCACCCCGATCGTCAGCGAGCGCTGCGAAGTGCGCCTGAAGGACGAACGCGCTGACAAGCGCATGGCCCACTGGCGCCAGGTGGCGATCAGCGCCAGCGAGCAGTGCGGCCGCTCGGTGCTGCCGGTGCTCAATGCACCGGTCACCCTCGCCGAATGGCTGGAGAGCTGCGAAGCGCAGCTCAAGCTGGTGCTGCACCCGGTGGCCGAACCGCTGACCAGCCATGACCGGCCGTCGAGCCTGGCCTTCCTGATCGGCCCAGAAGGTGGGTTGAGCGATGCGGAGGTGGAACAGGCGAAATCGGCTGGATTCCATGCCGCGCGACTGGGGCCGCGCGTGCTGCGGACCGAGACGGCGCCAGTGGTGGCGCTAAGCGTGGCGCAGCAGCTGTGGGGCGACTTCTAGGTCGAGGCTTCGCGCCGGCCCGCTCTCGAAGAGAGAGGGTAAGCCGGCAACTCCGATGCCATGCGGGTTCGCGAGCAAGCTCGCTACTACAGGTGCCGGTAAGCAGGGTGTGCTCTTCGCAGGAGCGAGCTTGCTCGCGAAGAGCCCAGGCGCCCGGCGACTCAGATTCCCCGCAACGCCAATCCCGCCAGCACCAGCAACACCACACCACAAAGCGCATGGCTCACCCGGTGCCAGCGCGGCGAGGCGTTGCGCCGCAACCAGTCGACCAGGCCGGCGCAGAGGAAGCAGCAGAGCACCGAGGCAGTCATGAAGCCGGCGAAGAACACCAGCGAATCCGCCAGAGACGGCACGCCATCGACCAATCCGGCCATGGCGCCGCCGAGGGCGCCCCAGTAGACGATGTTCTTCGGGTTGGACAGCGACAGCATGGCCCCGGACGCGAAAGCCCCGGCGTTGTGCTCGCCGGTATCGCCCTCTTCCACCACGCCGACCTCACGTGCATCGCGCAGGCTCTGCACACCCAGCCAGGCCAGGTACGCGGCGCTGGCCAGGGTCAGCGGCAGGCGCAAGGTTTCATGGCCGAACAACAGCGCCAGCCCGGTCAGGCCGATCAGCGCCCACACCGCATCACCGATCAGCGAGCCGAACTGCACCAGCAGCGCTGGGCGAAAGCCGCCCTTCAGGCCACGGCGCAGGGTTTCGGCGAGCACGGCGCCGGGAGACAGGCAGAAGACGATGCCGAACAGCAACGCGGCGAAGAACAGGGTCATGGATCAGCTCTCGAACAGGGTGACGTTGAGGCAAGTTTGCCTGGGCACCGGCCCTCGCACTTGAACCGGATTGCTCAGCGCAGGGCGCGCTGGAAGCTGCCCGGCGACACACCGTAGGCCGCGCGAAAATGCCGGTTCAGGTGGCTCTGGTCGGCAAAGCCCAGCTCGTGGGCCACTTCGGTGGCCGGCAGGCCAGCACGCAACAATGCCTGGGCCCGGCGAGTGCGCAGTTGCATTGCCCACTGCCGGGGGCTCAGGCCCACCTGCTTCTGGAAGCTGCGCAGCAGGTGGAAACGCGACAGGCCGAGGTAGGTCGCCATCTCGTCGAGGCTGGGTTGCCGCGCCAGGTCGGCCGCCAGCCAGCCCTGCAGGTCCGCGATCCGCCCACCGCTCTCGACAGCAGGCTGCGGCAGGCGCACGCCCATGGCACGGGCGATCTCGGCGATCAGCAGCGTCAGGCGTTCCTCGCCGCGCTGGCGAACGAAGGTGTCGTCGCCCAGCGCACGCGCCACCGCATCGGCCATGGCGCCGGCAAGGGCCGGCAGGCGCCCGGTGGGGCGTTCGAACTCCAGGCGCTGCAGGCCGAGCATCGCCGCCAGCTGGTCGGGGGCCACATAGAGGCTGACGAATTGCCAGGGCTGGTCTTCGGCAACGCCGCCGCCCTGGATCTGTCCGGGGTTGTAGCAGGTCACGCAACCGGGGCCGGCGTCGAAGGTGCGGCCATCCAGCCAGACGCTTTCCTCGCCGCGCAGGTTGGCGCTGATGACGAATTCGTCGTGGCTGTGGCGCTCGAAACGGTGACCGCCAAGGGTGGCGCCGGCGACCTCGAAGCCGGGCTGATCCCCCAGCTGGGCAAGGCGCAGGCCACCGCTCATGGCCGGCTCAGATCAGGCCGGAGTCGGCCAGCTTCTGCTCCAGCGCGATCAGGTCGGGGATGCGCGCCTGGGCGTCGCCCAGGTCAACGGCGTCCAGCTCCAGCGGGGCCAGCGGCACGTCGAGACGCTTGAGGTCGCTGCCGACCTTCAGCGAACGCGGGATGCCCTGCACCAGCAGCGCGAAGAACTTCACATTGGCTCGGCCGCCCAGGGCGTTGACGACGATCACCCGCGCGCCGGAACCGACTTCGGCCTGACCGTCGGAGGCCGCCTCGAAGGACAGCAGCGGCAGACGCAGGTCGCGCCAGGCCACCTGGCCCAGGTACCAGGACGGCAAGCCGTCCACCGGGTGCGGGGCGCGGTAGGTGATCAGCTCGGCCACGGCCACGTTGGGCAGCAGCAGGTTGCGGTCGGCCAGCGGCACCAGCAGGCCGGTCAGGCTGCTGGGGGCGGCATTGGCAACGCCGGCATTGGCGACGGGGAGATCACTCATCGGGCCTTATCTCACTGCGTGACTGCGCCGACGCATTGCTCGGCGAGGTGATTGACCAGCGCCGCCGCGAGTTCGCGCGGGTCGCCGGAGAGGGTGCTGTAGCCGCCTTCGCGCAGGCTGTCGGGCATGCTGGAGCAGGCGCAGCTGTCGGCGCGCTGGGTCCAGATCGGCGCGCCCTGGCGGCGCACGTAGGCCGCGGCGGCGCTGCCGTCGCTGCACATGCCGCTGAACACGATCACGCCGCAGCGCTCACCGTATTGCTGCGCGAGATTGAGCATCATCTGGTCGATGGACGGGCTGTAGGGTTCCGGCCAGCTGCGGTCCTGCACGTGCATGCGCGCCGAATCGTCGAAGCCCAGCTCGCGGGAAATCGGCACCACCACCACTTCGCCGCAGCGCACCGGATCGCCGTCGCGCACGCTGTTGACGTGCCACTGACTGTGGCGACCGACAGCTTGGGGCAGGTTCGCCTCGAACGAGGCATCGATGTGCTGGGCATACAGGAAGCCCACCGGCAGGCCGCCGGGCAGCGCGTCGAGGAAGGTCTTCACCGCCGCCGGGCCGCCCAGCGAGGCGGCGAGCAGCCAGACCTGCGCGGCGGGTTCACCGGCCTTGAGCGGTGAGGCGGCGAGGTCATCGGGCAGCGTCACGCGGGTGGGCCGCTGCGCTTCGTCGAGCAGCGCCGCGAGGCTGCGGCCCACGCCGGCGCTGGGGTCACCCACCAGCTTGCGCAACTTGGACACCAGCCGGCGTTCCCAGCGCGGGTAATGTTCGGAATGCCGCTCCGGCGCGTGGCCTTCGCCGAACAGCACGGGTACGCGCGACTGCTCCAGCAGGTTGTCCACCAGCGGCGAGTCTTCCTGCTGCGCCAGGTCCACCAGCCACAGGTCGGTCTCGCAGGCGTCCAGCTGGTCGCTCTCAAGGCGCGCTGGATCGGCGTTGAGCACCACCTGGTAACCGTGGCCGGCCAACGCCTGTGCCAGCACGTGGCGCTGCAGGGAGGTATCGGCGATCACCGCAATGCGCGGCGTGCTCTGCTCAGACATGGGCCTTCACCAGCTTGTGGATATTCTCCAGCAGCTCGGACTCCTGGTACGGCTTGCCCAGGTACTGGTTGACGCCGATGGCCAGGGCACGGTCGCGGTGCTTCTCGCCGGTACGGGAGGTAATCATGATGATCGGCAAGTCCTTCAGCTGTTCATCGTGGCGCACCAGGGTGGCCACCTCGAAGCCGTCCATGCGCGGCATCTCGATGTCCAGCAGCATGATGTCGGGCTTGTGGTCCTGCAGCTGGGCGATGGCGTCCACCCCGTCCTTGGCGGTGAGCACGTTCATGCCATTGCGTTCCAGCAGGCGGCTGGTGACCTTGCGCACGGTGACCGAGTCGTCCACCACCATGACCAGGGTCGGGCGCTGGTGCTCGATTTCCGCCACGCTCGGGCCCGCCAGCTGGCGGCGCGGCGCGTGCTGGATGAGCTGGGCGTGGAGCACGCGGATGGTCGCCAGCAGGTCGAGAATCACCACCACGCGACCGTCACCGAGGATGGTCGCACCGGAGATGCCGCTGACGCCGGCGAACTGCGCACCGAGGCTCTTCACCACGATCTCGCGCGAGCCGGCCAGGGCGTCCACCTGCACTGCCACGGCGTGGTCCGCCGAGCGCACCAGGATCACCGGCAGCGGCAGCGACTGACCGACCAGCTTGGGATGCTGGCCGTTGTTGAGCAGGTCGCCGAGGTATTTCAGTTCATAGCTCTGGCCGGCGTATTCGAAGCTCGGCGCGGCGCCGGACTCGTCGGCGGCAGCCTGTTCGTAGAGTGCCTCCAGCTCGTACGGGGAGACCCGCACGATGCCTTCGATGGTGTTCAGCGGCAGGGCGTAGAGGTCCTCGCCGGAAAGCACCATCAGCGCGCGGTTCACCGACACGGTGAACGGCAGGCGGATGTCGAACTTCGTCCCCTCGCCAACGCTGGACTGGATGCTCATGGAGCCGCCGAGTTGCTTCACCTCGGAGTTCACCACGTCCATGCCCACGCCGCGGCCGGAAATCTGCGTGACCTTCTCGGCGGTGCTGAAGCCGGCCTCGAGGATGAACTGCAGCACCTCGTGGTCGTTCAGCTCGCTGTCATCGGTCATCAGGCCGCGCTCGATGGCCTTGCGGCGCACCGCTTCCAGGCGGATGCCGGCGCCATCGTCGGCGAGGGTCAGGAGGATGTCGCCACCCTCGCGGCCCAGGGTCAGGCGGATGGTGCCCTGCTCCGGCTTGCCGGCGATGCGGCGCGCCTCGCCGGACTCGATGCCGTGGTCGACCGCGTTGCGCAGCATGTGCTCCAGCGGCGCGACGATGCGTTCGAGCACGCTGCGGTCCATCTCGCCTTCGGCGTTGCTGACCACGAACTCGACCTGCTTGCCCAGCTCGCTCGCCACCTGGCGGACGATCCGCCGCAGGCGCGGCACCAGGCGGTCGAACGGCACCATGCGGGTGCGCATCAGGCCTTCCTGCAACTCCGTGTTGACCCGCGCCTGTTGCAGCAGCAGGGTCTCGGCGTCGCGGTTCTTCGCGGCCAGGGTTTCCTTGAGGTCGAACAGGTCGGAAGCGGACTCGAACAACGCACGGGAGAGCTGCTGCAGCTGCGAGTAGCGGTCCATTTCCAGCGGGTCGAAATCTTCGTAGCCGGCGCGCTCGGCGTCGGCCTGGTGGCGCGAGAGGATCTGCGCCTGGGTTTCGGTATCCAGACGCCGCAACTGGTCGCGGACCCGCTCGATGGTCGCGTCCATCTCGCCCAGGGTCGAACCGACGTCGCTCACCTGCTGCTCGACGCGGCCGCGGAAGATGGAGGTCTCACCGGCGAGGTTGACCAGCCCTTCGAGCAGTTGCGCGGGTACCTTCACCAGTTCCTGCGGCGCACGGCGCGCAGCGGCTTCCTGGGCGGCTTCCTGGGCACGGCGAACGAAGGGCAGCACCACCGGCGCATCGAGGCGCTGCGGTACGGCAGCGGCCATGATGGCTTCCGGCAGCACCGGCAGGTTCACCGGAGCCGGCTGTTCGGCGACCGGTTCTTCATCGATGGCTTCCTCGAACTGGCTTTCGGCACTCTCGACTTCACCCAGGTGCAGGCGCAACTGGTCGACCTCGGCCTGCAGGCCTTCGAAGCCGGACTGCACGTCCAGCAACAGGCTTTCCGGCCAGGGCGCGCCCTGCTGCTGGGCTTCGCCCAGGTGCTGTTCGAGGTCGTGGGCCAGGTCGCCGAGGCTGGTCTGGCCGGCCAGGCGCGCACCACCCTTGAGGGTATGCAGAATGCGCAGCAGCTCATCCAGCGCGCCGTTCTCGCGCTCGGCGTCCCAGCGGCCCAGTGCCTGCTCCATGCCTTCGAGCAGGTCGTCGGCCTCTTCCAGGAAGATATCCAGGATGTCGGCTTCCGGGCCCTCGGGCGCGGCGGGCTGGGAGCTGATCGCGTGCAGGCTGACGCTGCTGGGGATGCTCAGCTGCTCTTCGGGGTTGGCACGAAATCGGTGGATCGCGTCAATCAGCGATTCACCTCCCGGCACCCGGCGGTGCTGTTGGACGGCCTCGAGCATTTCGGCGAGACGGTCGTGGCAACGCTGCAGCAATTCGAAGAGCGTCGGGCTGGCACGCAGGCGCCCGCCGCAGAGGCCCTCGTAGAGGAATTCCAGTTCGTGGGCGAGGTCGCCGATGGGGCGAATCTCGGCCATCCGCGCGCCGCCCTTGAGGGTGTGCAGGTCGCGTTGCAGCGCTTCCAGCTCGACGCTGTTGTCGGGGTTGGCCATCCAGCGCGTCAGTGCGCCGGAGGAGCTTTCGAGGATGTCGAAGCCTTCCTCGAGGAAGATTTCCACCAGTTCCTGGTCGCGGTCCGGGTCAAGCTCGTACTCGCTGTCCTGCACGCCTGTCGCCTCGGGGGCAGACGCCGCGGCGGCGGTGACAGGCTCGATGGCAGCCGGCTCCTCGGCGGGCTCGGCTTCGGCCTCTTCGAGGAAGCTCTGCAGGTCGATCTCTTCGGGCGCAGCGGCCGATTCCGGCTCGGCTTCGGACTGCCGCTCGGTGCCTTCGAGACCGATGCTCTCAAGTTCGGTGCTTTCGAGATCGGTCGCTTGAAGCTCGGCGCTAGCAGCCAACGGCTCGGCCTCGGCGGGCAGTTCCAGCTCGATATCGGCATCGTTCGGGGCAGTAGTTTCCAGTAGCTCCTCGGCCTCGCTCTCATCCGCCACAGCGTCCAGCTGCGGCTGCGCAGCCAGCGCCTGCGGTGCGTCCAGCCCGGCGGCCGGGTTCTGGCGGAAGGTGCGGATGGTCTGCACCAGGTCGGCCGGATCGGTCAGCGCCTGGCCGGCCTGCAGCTGATCGAGCTGGGTCGCCAGGCGGTCGTGGCAGGTGCGCAGCAGGTCGCCCAGCGGCTGGCTGTGCTGGAAGCGATGGTCCAGCAGGCCTTCGTAGAGTGATTCGAGTTCGTGGGACAGATCGCCTATCTCGCGGATTTCCGCCATGCGCGCACCGCCCTTGAGGGTGTGCAGGTCGCGTTGCAGGGTCGAAAGCGCAGCGAGGCCCTCGGGCGAAGCCAGCCATTGGTCCAGCGCCTGGCCGGCGTTGTCGAGGATGTCGACCGCCTCTTCGAGGAAGATCGCCACCATTTCCTCGTCCAGCGCACGCGGCGGTTGCTGCGGGGCGGGATGGGCGTGCGGGGTTTCGGCGGTGATGACGTCATCGTCATCGTCGTCGGCGGCACCACGCGGGGCACCGTCGTTATCGCTGCGCGGCGACCAGCTCAGGCCGTCGGGCAGGTTGTCGTCGTCCACCGGGCGGCTGTCGAGAAGGAATTCCTCGTCTTCGGCGGGGAAGTCATCGGCGGTCAGGCTTTCCAGGTCGACGAACTCGACATCCGGGGCGTCTTCCGATGGCTCGTTCTGGACGGCGGGCACCGGTGCATCCAGCAGGCGGTGCAGCGCTTCGACCTGTTCCGGGCGGGCACTGACCTGCAGCGCTGCAGCCACCTGGTCCATCATGCCGATCAGCGCCTCGTGGGCGGTTTCGGCGGCGGAGAAGAAGGCGTCGCCGGTTTCCAGGCTACCCTGGCGCACGGCGCCATAGACTGCCAGCAGCGCATCGGCGAGTTCCGCCATCTGCGGCAGCTCGGCCATCTGCGCACCACGGCTGAGGGTTTCCAGCTCGTCGTAGAGGGCGCCCAGTTCGTGGCGCTCCTGCGGGTGCTCGCGCCAGCGGCGCAGCAGATCCTCGGCGTCGAGCAGGATGTCCATGCCCTCGGCGAGGAACATGCCGATCAACTGCGGATCGTTGCCGCTGCCCTCGCCGCTTTCACCGCGGCGCTTGGCCTCGGCAGCCTCCAGACGTTCCTGGTGAACCTGCGCGATGCGCGCCAGGAGTTCCGGGCTGCCTTCGATGGGCGCCAGCGGGCGACCTTCGACGAGCTGGTCGAGGCCGACGCGGAACAGACCTTCGGCGGCGTGCAGCAGTTCCGCCTCGCGCAGGTCGACCTGCAGCAGGTTGGTCTTGAATTCCTTCACCAGCCGCTCCAGCGGCGTGGCGATTTCGGCGATCGGCAGGATGCCGGCCATGTGCGCGCTGCCCTTGAGGGTGTGCAGGGCGCGTTGCAGGTCGTCGGTCACCGGTTGCGGCAGCTGCTGCGCGCAATCGGCGAGGAAGCCGACCAGGGTTTCCAGGTGGGCTTCGGCTTCGTTGCGGAAGATCTCCAGCAACTGCGGATCGAGGCTCTCGTCGAGCCCTTCGTTGGCAGCCTGGGCAGCGATCTCCTCGACCTCTGCCAGCTCGGGGGTGATGTCCTCGACCTGCGGCGCCGACTCCGGCAGCCCGCCACCGGGCGGCGGCACCGGCTGCCCCTTGGCCAGGGCATGGGCGGTAGCGGCCAGGCGGTCGACGTCGTCGCGCTGGCGCTGGGCGCTGGCAGCGTACTCCTCGACCAGTTCAGGCATCAGCGCGACCACATCCTGGACCACCTGCAGCACGGCAGGCGAGGCGGCAATGCTGCGGTCGAGCACGCGGTTGAGCAGGTTCTCGATGGACCAGGCCAGCTCGCCGATCACCAGCGCGCGGATCATCCGGCCACTGCCCTTGAGGGTATGGAAGGCACGGCGAATCTCGGTCAGCGAGTCGCGGTCGTCGGTGTTGGCCAGCCAGGTCGGCAGGTGCTCGCCGATGGTTTCCAGCACTTCGCCGGCTTCTTCGATGAAGACTTCGCGCAGCTCTTCGTCGATGGGTTCTTCATCGGCGGGCGGCGGCAGCAGGCTGGGCGGTACGTCCTGGGCCGGCGGGTTGATCGCCGATACCGGGGCGGCCATGACTTCGGCCAGGGACAGCGGCTTGGCCGGTGCCTCGGCGACGACTTCGGGCTCGGCCGGCGGGCTGGGCAGCTCGACTTCCGGCAGGTCCAGCTCGGCGATGTTCTCGTCGCTCCAGGCTTCGGCCTGGACGGCGGGCGCCTGGGGCTCGACCAGCGGTTCCAGCGCTTCCAGCTCAAGTGGCGCGTCGAGGCTGAAGTCGACGCCAGCGTCCAGCGCGGTCGGTTCGCTCAGCTCACCCAGGGTCCAGTTGTCATCGCTGACCAGCGAGGTTTCGGCGCTGGACGGTTCATCGCTGGCAGGCTGGGCGTCGAAGCTCAAGTCGTCCAGGGCTGCCGGCGGTGCGGGTTCGACCGTTTCCAGGCTGGCGAAGCTTTCGTCCAGCTCCAGCGACGGTGCGGGCGACTCGGCAGTCGGCTGGCTCAGGTCGATGCTGAACCAGTCTTCCTCGGCGGGCTTGTCGCCGGCCGGGGTCAGCGACTGCATGTCCCAGGTCAGCTCCTCCACCGGGGCCGGAGTGGCCTCCAGCGTCGGCAGGCTGGCGAAGTCGTCGAGCAGCTCCGGAGTGGCCGGGGCTTCGCTCGGGGTGCCGGACAGGTCCAGCGATTCCCAGGATTGTTCGGTCGTTGCCGGCTCCGCCTGCGCGGGCTCGTCGAGTCGCGGCGTCTCGGCCAGCGGGAGGGCATCGTCCAGGCTCCAGCTCAGCTCAGCGGCCAGCGGTTGCGCGGGCGCCTCTTCCAGCGTTTCGAGAGTGAACTCGATGCTGTCGGCCCTGTGGCTGTCGTCCAGCGACCAGCCTTCATCGGCCAGGGTGGTGTCGGTGATCGGTGCGGCCGGCTCCAGTTCGATATCCCAGCTGAGGCTTTCCGGCTCCAGGGTCGCACCGGGCAGTTCAGCCGAGGCAGCCAGCGGCGTGGCCTCGTCGAGAGTCCAGGCGCCCGGTTCGGCGCTGGGCTCGGCAGCGGGCAGGCCGGAGTCCAGCTCCAGGGGTTCGAAGGTGAAGCTCGCTTCGGCTTCGCCAACAGGCTGGGCTTCGAGTTCAGTCGGGAGGCCGAAGTCGGCCGGCAGTGCGGGCTGCTCCCCGGCGACAGGCTCGACAACGGGCTCCAGCGATTCGAAGGTGAAGCTCTCTTCAGTGTCCGCAACAGGTTGGGGCGTATCGAGGTCGGCAAGGTCCAGGACCGGTTCGTCCACCGGAGCCAGCTCTTCTGTCGGGGCAAGCTCGGCAGGCTGTTCGAACGCCAGCTCCTCGGTCGGGGTGACATCGAGGCTCGCGGGCTCGAAGCTGTCGGCGATTTCCACCGGCGCGGCCAACTCGGGGACGTCTTCCACCGGGACCGCTTCGCTCGGCTCGGCCAGCGGCTGCGCCGCCAGTACGTCGATCTCGTCGAGCGGGTTGTCCAGGGGCGCAGGGACGTGGGCGCTCGGCTCGGCGTCGAGGATCGACGGGCGCGGCTTGAGCGAATAGCCCAGGCTGTCCAGGCTCTCCTCGGCGACGTCGAGGATCATGTCGCCTTGGGTGTTGTGGTCTTCCGACAGGCGCTCTAAGTAGTACTCGACGCTGGTGATGGCGTCGGCCAGGGTGTCGAGGCTGTGCCAGTCCGGCACGGCCTGGCGCACCAGCAGTTGTTCCTGGATGTAGCGGTTGCAGTTTTCCAGCAGTTTCGCCGCGCGTTCCTGGGAGATCATCGCCAGTCCGCCGCGAACCTGGGTCAGCAGCTCCGGCACGCGGGCCAGATGCTCGTGGTTCCATTGCGAGGCGATGAACTCGATGATCGCGTCCTTGGCCAGTTCCAGGCCATTGCGCGCTTCCTTGATCACCACCTGGTGGATCTGCTCGACATCGGTGGTCGGCAGGACGTTTTCTTCGCTGCCCGGCTCTTCGCTCGGGCCGACCATGCCGGCCAGGGTCGCTTCGACATACAGCAGCGCACCGGCGACATCCATCAGGGTGGCGTCGTTGGGCTGGCGCTGGCCGTGGGCGAGCGCGCTGACCACCTCGATCTGGTCGAGGATGACCTTGCGCGGCTGGCCGAAGCCCAGCACGGCGAGGGTGTCGGCGATCTGCTTGAGTGGCGCCAGCAGGCTACCCAGTTCGTTCACGCCGCTGCGGTCGCTGCGCACGAAGAGGTCGAGGCTGTCCTTGACCCGCACCAGCTCCTCGCACAGAGCGCCAACCACCGAGCGCATGGCGTCGCGGTCAGGGCCGGCGAGACGGGCACGCTCCTCGTCCACCAGGGCGGCACCCGGCAGGGCGTCGTCGAGGCGGTACTCGTCCTTCACCGCACGCACGCGCGGCGACTGGTCGGAGGCCTTGGCGACGTAGAACAGCAGGTTCTTGATCAGTTCTTCCGGCGCCGCCTGGTTCATAGCGTCGGCGCCCTGGTCGACCAGGCGCTTGAATTCGCGGTCGACCTGGCGCAGCAGGTTACGTACCGAGGTGCCGTTGGCGATGCTGCCGTTGGCCAGGCCTTCGATCATCGCCGAGGCGATCACCCACAGGCGGCCCAGCGGGGCGTCCTTGCACAGCGATTCCAGGCGGGCGAACACGCGCGCCAGGTAGCCCAGATTGGTCGGCAGGTCCTGGTTGCGGATGACGCCGACCAGGGCGACCTGCAGCATCTGCCGCAGCTTGCGCAGCAGCGCCGGCAGTTCGGCGGTGCGCAGGCGCGCCAGGGCGTCCACCGGCAGCACCGGCGAGGACTGGGAAAGGTCGGGGGAGAACAGGCTGGTTTCCGACAGCAGCTTCTCGCCGCGAGCGGTGCGCAGGTCGTTGAGCAACGGCAGCACGACCAGCGGCAGGTCGCGGCGGGCGCTCTGGATGCGCTCCAGGTACGCCGGCAGCTGCAGGATGGCCTGCATCAGCACTTCCAGCGCTTCGCTCTGGCTGGAGACCTTGCCGTCGATCAGCGCCTGGGTCAGGTACTCCATTTCCTCGGCGAGCAGGGCCGCGCCGTAGAACTCCACCATCTGCAGGGTGCCACGCACCTGGTGGATGTAGGCCAGGCAAAAGCCCATCCGCGTCGGGTCCTGGGGGTTCTCGACGTAGAATTCGAGGGCTTGCCGCGCCTGCTTGAGCGTTTCGGCAATCTCGCCTTTTACCCATTCCAGGGCGACATAATCGTGCCGATCACCCATAGCCACTCCACTCATGTGTCTGTGTCATCCCTTCCGGGTAAAGGCCAGAACGCGCTCATCGGCGACCGGTTCGAGCAGCGGGTGGTGCCAATCGGCCACCTCACCCACTCCGATCACCAGCAGTCCCCCAGGCGCCAGCCGCTCGGCCAGGCGATTGAGGATGTCCCGCCGCCGCCAGCGGCGGAAATAGATCAGCAGGTTCTGGCAAAAAATCACGTCCATGCCGGACATTGGCGCCTTGGCCAGTTCCAGCACATTCAGCCGGGCGCAACAGACGCGCTCGGCGAGATCGGGTATCACTGCGTATCGACCGTCATCCTGCGCGCTGAAGTAGCGCGTGGCCAGTTCCGGGTCGATGTCCTCCAGCTTGCGTGCCGCGTAGCGCGCCTCGCGCGCCCGGGTCAGGGCATTGAGGCTGATGTCGGTGCCGGTCACGCCGAACAGCGGCGCCAGACCTGCGTCTTCGAGTACCTTGGCGGCCACCATGGCGAGGGAGTACGGCTCCTCGCCACTGGAACAGCCGACGCTCCACAAGGCCAGCGGCCGGCTCGGGCCGACCTGTTCGAGGCGCTGACGGAGGAAGCCTTCCAGCACTTCGAATGAAGCCTTGTGACGAAAGAAACGGGTTTCCTGAACGGTGAGGCGGTCCAGCAGGTTCGACCACTCGACGGCGCCGCGCGGGCCATCGGTGACCTGTCGGTAGTAGGTGCCGTAGTCGGCGATGCCCAGTTCGCGCATCCGCGCGCCCAGGCTGGTCTGCAGGAAGGCGCGGCGTTGTTCGTTGACGACGACACCGGTCCGGTCTTCCAACAGTGCCTGCCAATCGCGGAAGTCCGCGGCCGACATGTCGGCCAACGGCTGCAACGACCAGACGCCACTTGCCTGCATGTCGCGCCCCTCGCTCAAGACTGTCATGCGCTACCCGGTGAAGAGCAGCGCACCTCCTCTGCTCAGGCCTGTTCGGCGATGTCCGGCAGTTTGAAGCCGGATACGGAGTGACGCATCTCGCCGGCCATCTTGGCCAGGTTGCCAATGCTGCGCGCGGTGGCGGTGGTACCGGCGGAGGTCTGCGAGGTGATCTCCTGGATCACGTTCATGGTGTTGGAAATGTGGCCGGCGGAGGAGGCCTGCTGACGGGCGGCGTTGGAAATGTTCTGGATCAACGCTGCCAGGGTCTTGGATACCTTCTCGATCTCTTCCAGAGACACACCGGCGTCCTGCGCCAGGCGGGCACCGCGTACCACCTCGGAGGTGGTCTGTTCCATCGAGATCACCGCTTCGTTGGTGTCGGTCTGAATGGTCTTCACCAGCGCTTCGATCTGCTTGGTCGCCGCGGAGGAACGTTCCGCCAGTCGCTGTACTTCGTCCGCTACCACGGCGAAGCCGCGGCCCGCGTCGCCCGCCATGGACGCCTGGATCGCGGCGTTCAGTGCGAGGATGTTGGTCTGGTCGGCAATGTCGTTGATCAGGCTTACGATGTCACCGATCTCCTGGGACGATTCACCCAGGCGCTTGATCCGCTTCGAGGTGTCCTGAATCTGCTCACGGATGTTGTCCATGCCGGTGATGGTGTTGTGCACCACTTCGTTGCCCTTGTTGGCGATGGCTACGGAACGTTCCGCTACCGCCGAGGACTCGGAGGCGTTCGCCGATACCTGGTCAATGGACACGGCCATTTCGTTGATCGCGGCGGAGGCGCCGGCGATTTCCTGGGCCTGGTGCTCGGAAGCCTCGGCCAGGTGCATGGCGGTGGCCTGGGTTTCCTGGGCGGCGGCGGCCACCTGCACGGCTGTCAGGTTGATGGTTTCCACCAGCTCGCGGAGCTGGTCGATGGAGTAGTTGATGGAGTCCGCGATCGCACCGGTGAAGTCCTCGGTCACGGTCGCCGCCACCGTCAGGTCACCGTCGGCGAGGTCGGCGATTTCGTCGAGCAGTCGCAGAATCGCCGCCTGGTTACGTTCGTTCTTCTCGGCGGTCTCGGCCAGTCGGCGGTTGGTTTCACGCACCATCACCAGGCCGATGAGGATGATCGCGCCGAGGGCGAGGATGCCCAGCGCGACGCTGGCGACCTGGTTGAACACACGGCCTTCGGCCAGGTTCTCGAAGCCGTTGGCGAGGTTGGAGGCCTTGTCGAGCAGGGTCTGCGAACCGCCGAAGATGGTGTTGGCGGCCTCACGGACCTGGAACAGTTCCGGGGAGGTCTCGAGGATCTCGTCCACCGAGCCGGAAACGAATTCGAACAGCTCGGCAATCTCGTTGAGGCGGTCAACGGCCTCGGCGTTGGTCACCTTGGAGATGCTCATCGCCGCGTTGCCTTCCTTCATGCCCTTGAGTACGCGACCGAAGAGGCTGGCGTCACGGCCGAAGCTGTCGGCGGCCTGCACGGAGTTCTCGTCACCGGCGAGCACCTTGTTCACCGAGCCGAGGATACGTTCGGCCAGCAGCGACTGGCGCTGGGCTACCGCGACCTGGTCGGCCGGGGCGCCGTTCTCCAGCAGGATGTCGACGACCTCTTCGTACTCCACCTGCAGCTGCGGGATGGTTTCGGCGAGGGTCGCGGCCACCTGGTGCAGGGACAGTACGGTCTGTTCGCTGGCGAGGATGGAGTCGGTGTTCTTGCGCAGGGTGTCCCAGTCCTTCTGCACATCCGCCATCTGCGGTTGTACCGAATCCGGGCTCGGCGGCAGGCCGGTGCTTTCGTCACCCTTGGAAAGGATGTTCCAGCGCTTCTCGAAGTCGTTGCGTGCTTCCTTGAGCAGCTTGAACGCCTCGCCCTTGCCCGCCGCAGCTTCCGTGGCGTTCTTGGCGATACGCTGGGACAGCACGCGCAGTTCGCCGGCATGGCCGATGTACTGCTTGTCGTGGTCCGCCTGCTTGTTCAGGTAAGCGAAGTTGGCGAACAGCAAGACGATCGCCACGATCAGGACCACGAAGAGTCCGAGGATCAGCGAGCTGCTACGCGCCCCCGAGAAAAGACTGCCTGCCTTTATATTTTTCATATTCGGCCCCCGCCTGGACCCACCACGATTACGGTTTCCATGTCACAACAAGGGCCGGCAATGCCGGCCCAACCGGTCAAACTCTAGCTGGCGACATCCAGGAACCCCGGGTGCTGAGCCAGCGCATGCGGGCTGAACACGAGCCAGGGTTGCTCCCGATGGAAGACGCCATGGATAAAGGGCTGCAGGACCGCTTCGAGGGGCGGCAACTGCTCGGAGAAGGTATCCACCGGGAAGTGCTGCATGCCGAACACCTCATCGACGATGAGGCCGGCGAAGACTTCCTGGTGTTCCACGACGAGCACGCGCCGCTGCTTGCGCAGAGGCGACAGCTCCGCGCCGAGGAAGCCGCACAGGTCCATGATCGGCAGCAGGCGGCCGCGCACGTTGGCGACCCCCTTCACCCAGTCACGGACACCGGGCAGCAGTGTGTAGCGCGGCTCATGAAGAACCTCGCCGACCTCCCCCATGGGCGCCACGAACAGGCGCCCAGCCATGCGAAAGCCGATACCGTTCCAGCTCTGCACCACCTCGCGCTGGGCGGGCAGGCCCGCAGCCAGCTGCCGACAGCGCTGATCGATCTGGACGAGAACCTCGAAAGGACTCTGGACTTCCGCCATGCCGGCCCTGGCCTTCTCTAATAATTATGTTCGGTACGTGCAGGTACGGCTGTATCAGCCGGCCAGCACCGAATTGATGGTCTTGAGCAGTGTTTCTTCGTCCACCGGCTTGGTCAGGTAGTCGCGAGCGCCCTGGCGCTTGCCCCAGACCTTGTCGGTTTCCTGGTCCTTGGTGGTGACGATGATCACCGGAATGGCGCTGGTTTCCGGGTCCTTGGACAACTGACGGGTCGCCTGGAAGCCGTTCAGGCCGGGCATGACGATGTCCATCAGGACGACGTCCGGCTTTTCCTGGCGAGCCAGGGCCACGCCGTCGGCGCCGTTTTCGGCCTTGAGTACCTGGTGCGAGTGCTTTTCCAGCATCGCGGTCAGCTTGTACATCTCGGTCGGCGAGTCATCAACAATCAGAATTCGAGCCATTGTGGTCCCCATACGGAATAGGCGTCACCGGCGCTCGCGCCGGACTTCAGGAAGCGTGCTCCACCGGGGTGAAGTCGGGCACATGGGTCTTGATCGCGCCGAGCAGTTCTTCCTTGCTGAAGGGCTTGGTGAGGTACTGATCGGAACCGACGATGCGACCCTTGGCCTTGTCGAACAGGCCGTCCTTGGAGGACAGCATGATCACCGGCGTGGATTTGAAGGCACTATTGTTCTTGATCAGGGCGCAGGTCTGATAGCCATCCAGGCGCGGCATCATGATGTCGACGAAGATGATGCTGGGATGGGTATCGGCGATCTTGGCCAGCGCGTCGAAGCCGTCGATGGCTGTAATGACATCGCAGCCAACCTTCTTCAGCAGGGTTTCAGCCGTGCGACGAATCGTCTTGGAATCGTCGATCACCATTACTTTCAAACCGTCGGAATGCTGTTCCATGTTCGCCCTTACCATCTTCGGTGAGTCGTTTTTCCGCTTTTTATTTCAGTGCGCAAGCGCCCTGCCACCGTCGGGCTGCGACCCAATCGTGGGAACCTTTTACCACAATCGTCAGAATCTTTACCACGCCCAGCAAATTCAGGCCATAAGACCCGGAACACGCAGGCTTTTTCCTTGACCGAGCGCACATCCAGCGCCACCCTGAGCGTCCATTTTCAGCCTTTTCGGCGCGGCTCTGCGTCGCAGCCCCAAGCCCAACAGACTCCCCCAGGAGGACATCCCATGAGCGTACGCCTCGGGATCGTGATGGACCCCATCGCGCAGATCAGTTTCAAGAAGGACAGCTCGCTGGCCATGCTGCTGGCAGCCCAGGCCCGTGGTTGGCAGCTGTTCTATATGGAACAGCAGGATCTTTACCAGAAAGAGAACGTCGCCCGCGGTCGCATGCGCCCGCTCAAGGTGTTCTACGATCCGGCCCACTGGTTCGAACTGGAAGAGGAAGTCGACCAGCCGCTGTCGGAACTGGACGTGATCCTGATGCGCAAGGACCCGCCCTTCGACAACGAGTTCGTCTACTCCACCTACCTGCTGGAACAGGCCGAAGCCGCCGGCACGCTCATCGTCAACAAGCCGCAGAGCCTGCGTGATTGCAACGAGAAGTACTTTGCCACGCTTTTCCCGCAGTGTGCGCCACCGACAGTGGTGAGCCGCCGGTCCGATATTCTGCGCGAGTTCGCGGCGGAGCATCGTGACATCATTCTCAAACCCCTGGATGGCATGGGTGGATCGATGATCTTCCGCCACCGCGAAGGCGACCCTAACCTCTCGGTGATCCTCGAGACCCTGACTCGCCACGGCCAGGAGCAGGTCATGGCGCAACGCTATTTGCCGGCCATCAAGGATGGCGACAAGCGCATCCTGATGATCGACGGCGAGCCGGTGGAGTACTGCCTGGCGCGCATCCCGGCGCAGGGCGAGACCCGCGGCAACCTTGCCGCCGGTGGTCGTGGCGTGGCCCAGCCGCTGACCGAGCGCGACCGCTGGATCGCCGCCCAGGTCGGCCCGGAGCTGCGCAAACGCGGCCTGCTGTTCGTCGGCTTGGACGTCATCGGCGAGAACCTCACCGAGATCAACGTCACCAGCCCGACCTGCATCCGCGAGATCGATGCGGCCTACGACACGCGCATCGGTGAGAGACTGATGGCAGTCATCGACGAAAAGCTCAAGGCGCGCAGTGCGTCATAGACTTTTATAAGCCTCGTCGGCAGACTTCCGCCCCACCCTGGCCTACGCGACCCGCAATGAACGCTGCAACCCACCAAGACTTCCCCGTGTCCTCCGGCGTCCGTCCGGCGGACCGGCTGGGTTTCACCCTGTTCGTTGCGGCCATCCTGCACGTGGCCGTGCTGCTGGGCGTGGGCTTCACCATGCCCATGCCCAGCCAGTTGAGCAAGACGCTGGAAATCACCCTGGCCAGCTTCAAGAGCGACAAGGCGCCGGAGAAAGCCGACTACCTTGCCCAGATGAACCAGCAGGGCAGCGGTACCCTGGAACACAAGGCGGTCCCCAAGACCACCGAGCAGGCGCCGTTCCAGGACACCGAAGTCAAGAAGGTCGCCCCGCCGGCCACTCCGCGCCAGGCCAAAAGCCCGGAAGCGCCCAAGGCCGCCGTCGCCACCCGCACCCCGCGCCCGGACAAGGTGCAGACCAAACAGCAGACGCCCAAGGCCGAGACCGTCGCCAAGCCGGCGCCGCAGTTCGACTCCAGCCAGCTCTCGGCGGAAATCTCCAGCCTCGAAGCCGACCTTGCCCGCGAGCAGCAGGCCTACGCCAAGCGCCCGCGCATCCACCGCCTGAGCGCCGCCTCGACCATGCGCGACAAGGGCGCCTGGTATAAAGAGGAATGGCGCAAGAAGATCGAGCGCATCGGCAACCTCAACTACCCGGACGAAGCCCGCCGCCAGCGCATCTACGGCAGCCTGCGCCTGCTGGTGTCGATCAACCGCGACGGCTCCCTGTATGAAGTCCAGGTGCTCGAGTCCTCCGGTCAGCCCACCCTGGACCAGGCCGCCCAGCGCATCGTGCGCCTGGCCGCACCCTTCGCGCCCTTCTCCGGCGACCTGAACGACATCGACCGCCTGGAAATCATCCGTACCTGGCGCTTCGAGCGCGGCGATCGCCTGTCCAGCAACTGATCCGACGCCCCCGCCGACCTCTGCCGGCGCTTTCAAGTCTTGTCCCTTTGGCCCCCAGGCCTGAAACTAGCCGGCATGAAAAGCACAGCCGCCAGCTACCTCAAGCACCATTTCCTCATCGCCATGCCGCACATGGCGGACTCCAACTTCGCCCAGACGGTCACCTACCTCGTGGAACACAACGAGCAGGGCGCCATGGGCCTGGTCATCAATCGCCCCAGCGGCCTGAACCTCGCCGATGTGCTCGAACAGCTGCGCCCGGACGAATTGCCGCCGGTACGCTGCCAGGGCATGACCATCTACAGCGGCGGGCCGGTGCAGACCGACCGCGGCTTCGTCCTGCACCCCGCCGGACGCAGCTACCAGGCCACCCTGGAGCTGGGCGAGCTGTCGCTGTCCACTTCCCAGGACGTGCTGTTCGCCATCGCCGACGGCAGCGGCCCGGCCCAGCACCTAATCACCCTCGGTTACGCGGGCTGGGAAGCCGGCCAGCTGGAAGCCGAACTGGCCGACAACGCCTGGCTGACCTGCCCGGCCGACCCTGCGGTGCTCTTCGAGGTGCCGGCTGAACAGCGCCTGTCGGCGGCCGCCGAGCGCCTGGGGATCAACCTCAGCCTGCTCACCGCCCAGGCCGGGCACGCCTGATGAGCAGCAAACCCCTGCGCCTGCTCCTGGGCTTCGACTACGGCACCAAGCAGATCGGCGTCGCCGTCGGCCAGGCCATCACCGGCCAGGCCCGCGAGCTCTGCGTGCTCAAGGCACAGAACGGCGTGCCGGACTGGAACCGCGTGGAAGCCCTGATCAAGGAATGGCAACCCGACGCCATCGTCGTCGGCCTGCCGCTGAACATGGATGGCACCCCCAGCGAGATGAGCGAACGCGCCGAAAAGTTCGCCCGCCGCCTGAACGGCCGCTACAACCTGCCGGTGCACACCCATGACGAACGCCTGACCACCTACGCCGCTAAGGGCGAACGCCTGGCCCAGGGCCAGACGGGCGGCTACCGCGAGCGCCCGGTGGACGCCCTGGCCGCCGCCCTGCTGCTGGAGGGCTGGCTGGCGGAGAACACCCCTGCTTGACCTGCGGCAGAGCCCCTTGGGCCAAAGCCGCTAAGCTTGCCGGACCACTCCTTCCCGGAACGGTCCGCCCCGATGGCCGCCCGTGCCGGGTGGCCTCGCCAACCGAACCGGAGACGTCATGACCCTGCCAAGCCCCGCCGAACTCATCCCCCGCATGGCCACCGACCTGCGCAACTACCTCGCGCAGCGCGGCATCGACTCGCCACGCTTCGTCGGCATCCACACCGGCGGCATCTGGGTCGCCCAGGAACTGCTCAAGGCACTGGGCAGCGACGAGATCCTCGGCATCCTCGACGTCTCCTTCTACCGCGACGACTTCACCCGCAGCGGCCTGCACCCGCAGGTCCGTCCGTCGGAACTGCCCTTCGAGATCGACGGCCAGCACCTGATCCTGGTGGACGACGTGCTGATGAGCGGCCGGACCATCCGCGCCGCGCTGAACGAGCTGTTCGACTACGGTCGCCCGGCCAGCGTGACCCTGGTCAGCCTGGTGGACCTGAACAAGCGCGAACTGCCGATTCGCCCGGATGTCGTCGGCGAAACCCTGTCATTGGCACCCAACGAGCGGGTAAAATTGCGCGGTCCCGCACCACTCGTCCTCGAGCGCACGCTTCTCAGCCCCGCGCTGTAACCCCGCGCGCCCGGACATCCACCCCCAACTTTCAGGGCCTGCCACATGCCGACCGACGCCAAGCGCCCGCTGCAGCTCAACGACCTGGGCCAGCTGCGCCACTTCCTCTCGCTCGACGGGTTGTCCCGCGAACTGCTGACTGAAATCCTCGATACCGCCGACTCCTTCCTCGAGGTCGGCGCCCGCGCGGTGAAGAAGGTCCCGCTGCTGCGCGGCAAGACCGTGTGCAACGTGTTCTTCGAGAACTCCACGCGCACCCGCACCACCTTCGAGCTGGCCGCGCAGCGCCTGTCCGCCGACGTCATCTCGCTGAACGTGTCGACCTCATCCACCAGCAAGGGCGAGACGCTCACCGACACCCTGCGCAACCTCGAGGCCATGGCCGCCGACATGTTCGTCGTGCGCCACAGCGACTCGGGCGCCGCGCATTTCATCGCCGAGCACGTCAGCCCCAACGTCGCCGTGATCAACGGTGGCGACGGCCGCCACGGCCACCCGACCCAGGGCATGCTCGACATGCTCACCATCCGCCGCCACAAGGGAGACTTCGAGAACCTCTCGGTGGCCATCGTCGGTGACATCCTGCACTCGCGGGTGGCGCGCTCCGACATGCTGGCGCTGAAGACCCTCGGCTGCCCGGACATCCGTGTGATCGCCCCGCGCACCCTGCTGCCGGTGGGCCTGGAAGAGCAGTACGGGGTGAAGGTCTTCACCAACGCCGACGAAGGCCTGAAGGACGTCGATGTGGTGATCATGCTGCGCCTGCAGCGCGAGCGCATGGCCGGCGGCCTGCTGCCCAGCGAAGGCGAGTTCTTCAAACTCTACGGCCTGACCCAGAAGCGCCTGAAGCTGGCCAAGCCCGATGCCATCGTCATGCACCCCGGCCCGATCAACCGCGGCGTGGAGATCGACTCCGCCGTGGCCGACGGTGAACAGTCGGTGATCCTCAACCAGGTCACCTACGGCATCGCCATCCGCATGGCCGTGCTGTCCATGGCCATGAGCGGCCAGAACGCCCAACGCCAGCTGGAACAGGAGGACGCGCAATGACCGTCAGTATTCGTGGCGCCCACCTGATCGACCCGGCCAGCGGCCTGGACAAGGTCTGCGACCTGCACATCGAGGCCGGCCGCATCATCGCCATCGGCAACGCCCCCGAAGGCTTCCACGCCGCTCAGGAAATCGACGCCGCCGGTCTGATCGCCGCCCCCGGCCTGGTCGATCTGAGCGTCGCCCTGCGCGAGCCGGGCTACAGCCGCAAGGGCAATATCGAAAGCGAAACCCGCGCGGCCGCCGCGGGGGGCGTCACCAGTCTGTGCTTCCCGCCGCAGACCAAGCCGGTGCTGGACACCTCCGCCGTCGCCGAGCTGATCCTCGACCGCGCCCGCGAGGCCGGCAACGCCAAGGTCTTCCCCATCGGCGCGCTGACCAAGGGCCTGGGAGGCGAGCAGCTGTCCGAACTGGTCGCCCTGCGCGACGCCGGCTGCGTGGCCTTCACCAACGGCCTGGCGCCGATGGCGAGCAACCGCGTGCTGCTGCGCTCGCTGGAGTACGCGGCGACCTTCGACCTCACCGTGATCTTCACCTCCCAGGACAATGACCTGGCCGAAGGCGGCATCGCCCACGAAGGCCCGACCGCCAGCTTCCGCGGCCTGGCCGGCATCCCGGAAACCGCCGAGACCGTGGCCCTGGCGCGCAATCTGCTGCTGGTCGAGCAGGCCGGCGTACGCGCGCACTTCAGCCAGCTGACCAGCGCCCGCGGCGTCGAGCTGATCGCCCAGGCCCAGGCCCGCGGCCTGCCGGTGACCGCCGACGTAGCGCTGTACCAGTTGATCCTGACCGACGAAGCACTGGCGGACTTCTCCAGCCTGTACCACGTGCAGCCGCCGCTGCGCTCGCACAAGGACCGCGACGCCCTGCGCGAAGCGGTGAAAAGCGGCGTGATCCAGGCCATCGCCAGCCACCACCAGCCCCACGAAGCGGACGCGAAGAACGCCCCGTTCGCCGCGACCGACCCGGGCATCAGCAGCGTCGAACTGCTGCTGCCGCTAGCCATGACCCTGGTGCAGGACGGCCTGCTCGACCTGCCGACCCTGCTGGCGCGCCTGTCCAGCGGCCCGGCCGCCGCCCTGCGCCTGCCGGCCGGCAAGCTGGCGATCGGCGCCGCCGCCGACGTGGTGCTGTTCGAAGCCGACGGCCAGACCCTGGCAGGCGAAACCTGGCACTCCCGCGGCCAGAACTGCCCGTTCCTCGGCCACTGCCTGCCGGGCGTGGTGCGCTGCACCCTGGTGGACGGGCATATCGTCCACGCGGTGTAACGCTGCGCTGCCCCATGAAAAAGCCCGCCGATTGGCGGGCTTTTTCATGGGCACTCCAGCAGGGAGCCTGGACGTAGGACGGCGCAGGAGTGCGCGGCTTCGCGCCCTTTTAGGAGCGAGCTTGCTCGCGAACCGGCCCAAGTCAGGCGCTCGGGATGTTCGCGAGCAAGGACTGGGCGTCCCCCTCGCTCCAACGAAAAGCGCTCCGGCGCAGGGCGTCAGATCATCGCCAGCGCCTTGGCCAGATCGGCACGCAGGTCCTCCACATCTTCCACCCCCACCGACAGACGAATCAGCGAATCACCGATGCCCAGCGCCGCGCGGTTTTCCGGTGGGATGCTGGCGTGGGTCATGATCGCCGGGTGTTCGATCAGGCTTTCCACCCCGCCCAGGCTTTCCGCCAGGGCAAACAGCCGGACGTTCTCCAGGAAGCGCCGCGAGCCGGCGAGATCAGTGTTCAGGTCCAGCGAGATCATCCCGCCGAAGCCCTTCATCTGCGTGCGCGCCAGTTCGTGCTGCGGGTGCGAGGTCAAGCCGGGGTAATAGACGCGCTTTACCTGCGGCTGCTGCTCCAGCCATTTCGCCAACTCCAGCGCATTGGCGCAGTGCCGTTCCATGCGCAGCGCCAGGGTCTTCACGCCACGCAGGGTGAGGAAGGCGTCGAACGGGCCGGCGATGGCGCCCACCGAGTTCTGCAGGAAGCCCAGTCGTTCGGCCAGATCGGGGTTGTCGCCGACGATGGCGATGCCGCCGATGACGTCCGAGTGGCCGTTCAGGTACTTGGTGGTGGAGTGCACGACGATGTCGAAGCCCAGGTCCAGCGGGCGCTGCACGTAGGGGCTGGCGAAGGTGTTGTCGGCCACGCAGAGGATGCCGCGCGCGCGGCAGGTGCGGGCAATGGCCGCCAGGTCGGTCAGGCGCAGCAACGGGTTGCTCGGGGTTTCCACCCAGACCATGCGCGTCTTGTCGGTGAGCGCTGCTTCCAACGCGCCGGGCTGGGCCAGGTCGGCGAAATGGAAGTCATGCCCGGCGCTGCGCCGACGCACCCGCTCGAACAGGCGGAAGGTGCCGCCGTAGAGGTCGTTGCCGGAGACGATGTGCGAGCCGGCGTCGAGCAGCTCAAGCACCGCCGAAATCGCCGCCAGCCCCGAGGCGAAGGCAAACGCCTTGCTGCCGCCTTCCAGGTCCGCCACGCAGCGCTCCAGCGCCCAGCGTGTGGGGTTGTGCGAGCGGCCGTAGTCCAGCCCCTTGTGCACGCCGGGGCTGTCCTGGCGATAGGTGGAATTGGCATAGATCGGCGGCATGATCGCCCCGGTGGACGGGTCCGGCTCCTGCCCGGCGTGGATCACGCGGGTGGCGAAACCGAGGCGGTCGTCGTGCTGGCTCATGCGAGGGTCCTCCGTAGATGGTTGAGCAGGTCGAAGCGGGTGATCAGGCCGTGGAAACCCGAGGCGTCGGCGATGATCGCCACCAGCCCGCGTGCCAGCACGGCTTCGAGTTCCTTGAGGCTGGCGCCGGGCGCGAGGGTTTCCGGGGCGGTGTTCATGGCGCTGGCGACATCGCTGCGGAAATGCGCCGGGTCGTCATGCACACCCAGCAGGATGTCGGACTCGTCGATGACACCGACCAGCCGCTGGCCGTCGAGCACGGGGAGCTGTGAGATATCCGCCAGGCGCATGCGCTGGAAGGCGGTAAGCAGGGTGTCGCCCGGGCCGACGGCGACCACCCTGCCCTCCTCGAAGCGCCGCGCGACGATGTCGCGCAGGTCGCCGTAGCGCTTGCGCTGCAACAGGCCCTGGTCGGTCATCCACTGGTCGTTGTAGACCTTCGACAGGTAACGCGTGCCGGTGTCGCAGAGCAGGCTGACCACGCGCTTGGGTTCCTTCTGCTCGCGGCAGAAGCGCAGCGCGGCGGCCAGCAGGGTGCCGGTGGACGAACCGGCGGCAATACCCTCATTGCGCAGCAGCTCGCGGGCGGTGCTGAAGCTTTCCTCGTCGCTGATGGAGTAGGCGTGGCGCACGCTGGAGAGGTCGGCGATCGAAGGCACGAAGTCTTCGCCTATGCCTTCCACCGCCCAGGAACCGGGCGTGCCGATGGCCCCGGAGCGCGAGTACTCGGCCATGATCGAGCCCACCGGGTCGGCCAGGACCATTTCCAGTTCCGGCTGGACCTTCTGGAAGAAGCGCGTGAGGCCGGTCAGGGTGCCGGCGGAGCCGACGCCGACCACCACAGCGTCGAGGTCATGGCCGGTCTGTGCCCATATTTCAGGGCCGGTGCCGGTCTCGTGGGCCAGCGGGTTGGCGGGGTTGTTGAACTGGTCGGCGAAGAAGGCGTTCGGCAGGTCTTTCGCCAGGCGCGCGGCAACGTCCTGGTAGTACTCGGGGTGGCCCTTGCCGACATCGGAGCGAGTGATGTGCACCTCGGCGCCCATGGCGCGCAGGTGCAGAACCTTCTCGGTGGACATCTTGTCCGGCACCACCAGCACTACCCGGTAGCCCTTGGCGCGGCCCACCAGTGCCAGGCCCAGGCCGGTGTTGCCGGCGGTGGCTTCGACTATCACGCCACCGGGCTTGAGCCGGCCATCGCGTTCGGCGGCCTCGATCATGGCGACGCCGATGCGGTCCTTGATGGAGCCGCCGGGATTCTGCGATTCGAGCTTGAGGAACAGGGTGCAGGGTCCGGTATCGAAGCGCGTGACGCGGACCATGGGGGTATTGCCGATCAGATCGAGTACGGCGGGGCGGGATTCGTTGCTCATGGCAGCCACTCCTTCTGGGCGCCACGGGGATCGCCCGGCAGCGCCTGCTACTGTCCTCCTGACCTTAGGCGGAGGGCAAAGCTCGCGCCAGGCGGCGCGACGAAAGAGAGCGGCATTGGCTTTTCGTAGGAGCGAGGGGAACGCCCAGTCCTTGCTCGCGAACATCCCGAGCGCCGAGGCTGGGGCGGTTCGCGGGCAAGCTCGCTCCTACATAAAAGAAGGATCAGATGCGCTGCGGCCCGTTGCGCTCGGAAATCTGGCTGTTCAGCGTCCAGAAGTCGTACAGCACGCCGACCAGGAACAGGCCGCCGGTGAACAGGTAGATGATCCCGGTGATCCACTTGCCCATGTACATGCGGTGCACGCCGAACACGCCGAGGAAGGTCAGCAGGATCCAGGCGACGTTGTAGTCGATGCCGCCAGCGCGGTAGCGCTGGTCCGCCGCATCATCCATGGAAGGGATGAGGAACAGGTCGATGATCCAGCCGATGAAGAACAGGCCGAGGGTGAAGAACCAGATGGTGCCGGTAATCGGCCGGCCATAGTAGAAGCGGTGCGAGCCGGTGAAGCCGAAAATCCACAGCAGGTAGCCGATGACCTTGCTGTGAGTATCAGGGTTGGCGGACATGCCTTTCTCCCATTGCGTTGCGTGACAGCCAGAATAAACGAAAAGCCCGCACTAGGCGGGCTCTTCAGGTCAGCGGAAGCGGCGATTGGGATCGTCGTCGCTCATCTCCAGGGTCAGGCCCTGAGTCATGGTGGTCAAGTGGTCGGCGTCGGTTTCCGAACCCAGCTTGATCATCAGGCGCAGGTCGTTCGCCGAGTCGGCATAGGCCAGCGCATCTTCGTAGGTGATCTCGCCCTGGGTGTAGAGCTGGTACAGCGCCTGGTCGAAGGTCTGCATGCCCTGCTCGGTGGAGCGCTTCATCAGCGGCTTGAGCTCATGGACTTCGCCCTTGCGGATCAGGTCGGCGGCCAGCGGGGTGTTCAGCAGCACCTCGATCACCGCGCGGCGGCCCTTGCCGTCCGGGGTCGGTACCAGCTGCTGGGCGACGATGGCCTTGAGGTTGAGCGACAGGTCCATCCACACCTGGCCGTGACGGTCTGCGGGGAAGAAATGGATGATCCGCTCCAGCGCCTGGTTGGCGTTGTTGGCGTGCAGGGTCGCCAGGCACAGGTGGCCGGTTTCGGCGAAGGCCACGGCGTGGTCCATGGTCTCGCGCGAGCGCACCTCGCCGATCATGATCACGTCCGGCGCCTGGCGCAGGGTGTTCTTCAGGGCGACTTCGAAGGTATCGGTATCCAGGCCCACTTCGCGCTGGGTGACGATGCAGCCCTGGTGCTGGTGGATGTACTCGATGGGATCTTCGATGGAGATGATGTGGCCGGTGGAGTTCTTGTTGCGGTAGCCGATCATGGCCGCCAGCGAGGTCGACTTGCCGGTACCGGTGGCGCCGACGAAGATCACCAGGCCGCGCTTGGTCATCGCCAGCTTCTTGAGGATTTCCGGCAGTTTCAGGTCATCGATGGTCGGGATGTTGGTCTCGATGCGACGCAGCACCATGCCCACCAGGTTGCGCTGGTAGAAGGCGCTGACGCGGAAACGGCCGACGCCGCGGGCGCTGATGGCGAAGTTGCACTCGTGGTTCTCGGCGAAGTCGCGACGCTGCTGCTCGTTCATCACCGACAGCACGGTTTCGCGGGTCTGCTCCGGCGACAGCGCGGTCTTGGTCACCGGCAACACCTTGCCGTTGACCTTCATCGACGGTGGTACGCCCGCTGTGATGAACAGGTCGGAGGCTCCCTTTTCCACCATCAGGCGCAACAGCTTCTCGAATTCCATGATCTTTCTCGCCAGGTTCACGCTGACTACGACGGGGCTGTCGGATCACGAAGCGGGTGCGTGTGGCGCGCTCCGTGCGCCGGGCCGGGAACGGCCCGGTGGGATTAGAAGTTTTCCGGGATCTTGGCTTTTTCTTTCGCCGAATCGCGGGTGACCAGGCCCTTGGCGACCAGGCCTTTCAGGCACATGTCCAGGGTCTGCATGCCGAGCGCGCCGCCGGTCTGGATGGCGGAGTACATCTGCGCGACCTTGTCCTCACGGATCAGGTTACGGATCGCCGGGGTGCCGATCATGATCTCGTGGGCCGCGACACGGCCTCCGCCGATCTTCTTCAGCAGGGTCTGGGAGATCACCGCCTGCAGGGACTCGGAGAGCATGGAGCGGACCATGGACTTCTCCTCGGCGGGGAACACGTCGACGATACGGTCGATGGTCTTGGCCGCGGAGGTGGTGTGCAGGGTGCCGAAGACCAGGTGGCCGGTTTCCGCCGCGGTCAGCGCCAGGCGGATGGTCTCCAGGTCACGCATCTCGCCGACCAGGATGATGTCCGGGTCCTCACGCAGGGCCGAGCGCAGTGCCTCGTTGAAGCCCAGGGTGTCGCGGTGCACCTCACGCTGGTTGACCAGGCACTTCTTCGACTCGTGGACGAATTCGATCGGGTCTTCGACAGTGAGAATATGGCTGTACTTGGTGTTGTTCAGGTAGTCGAGCATCGCCGCCAGCGAGGTGGACTTGCCCGAACCGGTCGGGCCGGTGACCAGCACCAGGCCGCGCGGCACGTCTGAAACACGTTTGAACACTTCTCCCATTCCCAGGTCCTCCATCGTGAGTACCTTGGAGGGAATGGTCCGGAACACGGCGCCGGCGCCGCGGTTCTGGTTGAAGGCGTTGACCCGGAAGCGCGCCACGCCCGGCACTTCGAAGGAAAAGTCGGTTTCCAGGAACTCTTCGTAATCCTTGCGCTGCTTGTCGTTCATGATGTCGTAGATCAGCGCGTGAACCTGCTTGTGCTCGAGCGGCGGCAGGTTGATGCGGCGCACATCGCCGTCGACGCGGATCATCGGCGGCAGGCCGGCCGAGAGGTGCAGGTCCGAAGCGCCCTGCTTGGCGCTGAAGGCGAGCAGCTCGGTAATATCCATGGGACTCCCCAATCAAGAGCAAGCAGGTAGAATGCCGCAGAACTCGCAGCAGCCGGGCGGAAAAGCGACGGTAATGTCCACGATAGCAGAGAATATTGCAAAGGTTCGCGTACGAATCCGTGAGGCGGAACAAGCGAAAAATCGCACGCCTGGCTCGGTGCAGTTGCTCGCCGTGAGCAAGACCAAACCCGCCGCCGCCATCCGCGAAGCGTATGCCGAAGGCCTGGCCGATTTCGGCGAAAACTACCTGCAGGAAGCACTGCTCAAGCAGGTCGAGCTGGCCGACCTGCCGCTGACCTGGCACTTCATCGGCCCTATCCAGTCGAACAAGACCCGGCCCATCGCCGAGCACTTCCACTGGGTGCATTCGGTGGACCGCCTGAAGATCGCCCAGCGCCTTTCCGAACAGCGCCCGGCGAACCTGCCGCCGCTGAACGTGCTGCTGCAGGTGAATGTCAGCGGCGAAGACAGCAAATCCGGCTGTTCCCCCGAAGAACTGCCTGCCCTTGCCCAGGCAATTTCGCAACTGCCCCACTTGAAACTGCGCGGTCTGATGGCCATACCTGAGCCAACCGAAGACGTTGCCGCGCAGCACGCTGCATTTGCCCGCCTGCGCGAGCTGATGCACGCCCTGAACCTCGGCCTGGACACCCTGTCCATGGGCATGAGCCACGACCTCGAAGCCGCCATCGGCGAAGGCGCCACCTGGGTACGGATCGGTACCGCCCTGTTCGGCGCCCGCGACTACGGCGCCTCGCACTGAATAAAGGAAGAGACGTAATGAGCACCCGCATTGCCTTCATCGGCGCCGGCAACATGGCCGCCAGTCTCATCGGCGGCCTGCGCGCCAAGGGCGTCGAAGCCAGCCGCATCCGCGCCAGCGACCCGGGTGCCGAGCAGCGCGCGAAGATCGCTGCCGAGCACGGCATCGACGTGGTCGGCGACAACGCCAGCGCCGTGGCCGGCGCCGACGTGGTGGTCCTGGCGGTCAAGCCGCAGGTCATGAAGGACGTCTGCCTGGCGCTGGCGCCGTCCCTGTCCGATAGCGCACTGATCGTCTCCATCGCCGCCGGCATCCCCTGCGCCAGCCTCGAACGCTGGCTGGGCGCCGTGAACGGCCAGCCGCGCGCCATCGTCCGCTGCATGCCCAACACCCCGGCCCTGGTCGGCCTGGGCGCCAGCGGCCTGTACCCCAATTCGAGCGTCAGTGCCACCCAGCGCGAGCAGGCGCAGCAACTGCTGAGCGCCGTGGGCATCGCCCTGTGGCTGGACGAGGAGCGGCAGATCGACGCGGTCACCGCCGTCTCCGGCAGCGGCCCGGCCTACTTCTTCCTGCTGATGGAAGCCATGACCGCCGCCGGCGAGAAGCTCGGCCTGTCCCGCGAAGTCGCCGGCCAGCTGGCCCGCCAGACCGCCCTGGGCGCCGCGCAGATGGCCACCACCAGCGATGTCGATCCCGCCGAACTGCGCCGCCGCGTGACCTCGCCCAAGGGCACTACCGAAGCGGCCATCACCACTTTCCAGGCCAACGGTTTCGAGGCGCTGGTGGAGAAGGCGGTAGGCGCTGCCGACCACCGTTCCGCCGAGCTGGCCGAACAACTGGGTCAATGACGAGGAGCCCTCAATGACCGGAATTTCCACCGCTGCCATTTACGTCATCCAGACGCTGGGCAGCCTGTACCTGCTGATCGTCCTGCTGCGCTTCATCCTGCAACTGGTCCGCGCCGACTTCTACAACCCGCTCAGCCAGTTCATCGTGCGCGCCACCAAGCCGCTGCTGAACCCGCTGCGCCGCGTCATCCCCGGCTTCGGCGGTATCGACTTCGCCTCGCTGGTACTGGCCATCCTGGTCCAGCTGCTGCTGATGGTCATCACCCTGACCCTGATGGGCTATGGCGTCGGCGGCTACATCCTGCAGCTGCTGGTGTGGTCGATCATCGCGGTGACCTCGCTGTTCCTGAAGATCTTCTTCTTTGCCCTGATCATCAGCGTGATTCTCTCCTGGGTCGCCCCGGGCAGCTACAACCCCGGCGCCCAGCTGGTGAACCAGATCTGCGAACCGTTCCTGGCGCCCTTCCGCAAGCTCCTGCCGAACCTCGGCGGCCTGGATATCTCGCCGATCTTCGCCTTCATCGCGCTGAAGCTGATCGACATGCTGGTGATCGGCAACCTGGCCGCGATGACCGGGATGCCGCAGATCCTCAGCCCCTTCATGTAACTGACCAGGGAGCTCGCCCGCGCGGCGAGCTCCGACAGTCCGCAAGACGAATGAGCTTCTATTTCTGGGACGGCGAGGACCTGATCCTCGACTGCCACCTGCAACCCAAGGCGAGCCGCGACGAGTTCGCCGGGCTGCACGGCGAACGCCTGAAGATCCGCCTGACCGCGCCGCCGGTGGAAGGCAAGGCCAATGCCCATCTGCTGGCATTCCTCGGCAAGGCCTTCGGCGTGCCGAAAAGCGCGGTGAAGCTGGAAAGCGGCGAACTGAATCGCCAGAAGCGCGTGCGTATTCCCCGCCCGACGAAATTTCCGGCAGAACTCGGGATAGCCGCTCGGTAACCTTGGCCGACCTTACGTGTAGGAATGTGCTGTAGGCCAATTGCTATTCCTACACTCCGTCGCATAATCCACGCCATCCATTCCCCGCGCAGGACGCGCCAGCCCAAGGAACGCCCGGATGAGCATGGAACGTCTCAGTCAGCAGATCGATGCCTATGTCACCTGGAAGCGCGAGCTGGTCCGTGAGATCACCCGCTATCGCAGCTGGCTGGAGCGCGCCCGGCTGAATACCCCGGAAATCGAGAACCGCCTCGAACGCACCCTGCGCCTGCTGCGCGTCGACCACATCACCCTGGCCTTCGTCGGCGAGTACTCGCGCGGCAAGACCGAGCTGATCAACAGCCTGTTCTTCGCCGGATTCGGCCGCCGCATGCTGCCATCCCAGGCCGGCCGCACCACCATGTGCCCGACCGAGCTATTCTTCGACCCGCGCTCGGAGCGTCCCTACATCCGCCTGCTGCCCATCGAGACCCGCGTCGCCGATGCCAGCGTCGCGCAGTTCAAGCGTATCCCGCGGCACTGGGTGAACATCCCGCTGGATACCTCGGACCCGGCGAACATGGCCGAGGCCTTCGCCCAGGTCGCCAAGACCAAGCCGCTGCCGGTGGAGCAGGCGATCCAGCTGGGCTTCCACCCGGACATGCTCGAAGCCACGGACAAGCCCGGCATCGTCCTGGTGCCGGCGTGGCGCCATGCGCTGGTCAACTTCGACCACCCGCTGCTGCGCCAGGGCCTGCGCATTCTCGACACGCCCGGCCTGAACGCCCTGGGCAGCGAGCCGGAACTGACCCTGTCGATGCTGCCCAGCGCACAATCGATCCTCTTCCTGCTGGCGGCCGATACCGGCGTGACCGCCTCCGACATGGCCATCTGGCGGGACCACGTGCGCCAGCTCGGCGAGGACGGCCACACCAGCCTCTACGCGGTGCTGAACAAGATCGACGTGCTCTGGGACGACCTGGCCGGCGAAGTCTTCGTGCAGAACGCCATCCACCATATCCAGGACGCCACCGCGCGCCAGCTGGGCATCGCCCGCGAAGACGTGCTGCCGCTGTCGGCCAAGCAGGCGCTGCTGGCCAAGGTGCGCGGCGACCGCGACCTGCTCGTGCGCAGCCAGATGGAATCCCTGGAGGAGCTGCTCTGCGAGCGCATCGTCGCGCAGAAGGAGCGCCTGCTGGAGGACGCCGTGGTCGGCCAGGTACTGGCGCTGGTCAACAACAGCCAGCACAGCCTGCGCGTGCGCCTGGACAAGGTGAAGGAGCAGCAGGCGCTGCTCAACGACCAGCAACAGGACAGCGGCCAGCTGCTGTTCGAGCTGACTGCGCGGACCAAGGACGACCACAACCTGCACCACAAGCGCCTGCTCAGCCTGAAGACCAACCAGCGGCTGCTGCGCCACCAGGGCGAACAGCTGCGCGACGCGGTGCGTCCGGAAAGGCTCGAGCAGCATCTGAAGAAGGTCCACGAGAAGCTGCGCGGCAGCTGGACCACGGTCGGCATCCACCAGGCCATCCTGCAGTTCTTCCGCACCGTGGAGACCGACCTGGTCGGCCTGATGCACGAGGCGGAGACGGCCAACCGCATGGTCGCGGCCATCTACCAGCGGCATAACCAGGAAAACCCGCTCAACGCCCTGGATGCCCCGCAACTCCGCGTCCACCGCTACCTGCGCGATCTCGCCAAGCTGCAGGAGAAAGCCGACCGCTTCCGTCTGCACCTCAAGACCCTGCTCACCGAGCAGCGCCTGCTGACCCGGCGCTTCTTCGCCACCGTCGCCCAGGAAGTCATCGGCCTGCACCAGCGCCTGCGCGAAGAGGCCGAGCAATGGGCCGCCGACGCCCTGATGCCGCTGATGCAGTACAGCCTGGAACACAAGCAGATGCTGGAAACCCACATGCTGCGCCTCAAGGCCCTGGCCCAGGAAACCCAGCAGGCGCGTCAGCGCTCGCTGCTGCTGGGGCGCTATACCGAGGAGTTGGAGCAGCAACTGGTCGAGGCCACCGACATTCTTCGCCAGCTGCGCCGCCCGGCTCCGCTGCAGCGCCAGGCCAAGGTCGTCACCCTGCCCACCTCCCAGCGCGCCTGAAACCCGCGCCACACCCGCGCAATACCCGCTCCCGGCGCTTGCCGCAGGGTGCGGTGCTCTTTAGACTGGCCGTCCTTTTTATGCATGAGCTGGGTCGATGCCAACAGTCTTCCCCGAAGATTCCGTCGGTCTGGTCACCCCCCAGACACTGCAGTTCAATGAACCGCTGCCCCTGGCCTGCGGCAAGACGCTGCCCGAATACCAACTGGTGATCGAGACCTACGGCGAGCTGAACGCCACGGCCAGCAACGCCGTGCTGATCTGCCACGCGCTCTCCGGCCATCACCACGCCGCCGGCTACCACAGCGAGGACGAGCGCAAGCCAGGCTGGTGGGACAGCTGCATCGGCCCGGGCAAGCCCATCGACACCCGCAAGTTCTTCGTCGTCGCGCTGAACAACCTCGGCGGCTGCAACGGCTCCACCGGGCCAACCAGCCTCAACCCCGCCACCGGCAGGACCTACGGCGCGGACTTCCCGGTCGTCACCGTGGAAGACTGGGTGCACAGCCAGGCCCGACTGGCTGATCGCCTCGGTATCCAGAGCTGGGCCGCCATCGTCGGCGGAAGCCTGGGCGGCATGCAGGCGCTGCAGTGGACCATCAGCTACCCCGAGCGCGTGCGCCATTGCCTGTGCATCGCCAGTGCGCCGAAGCTGTCGGCGCAGAACATCGCCTTCAACGAAGTGGCGCGCCAGGCGATCCTCTCGGACCCGGAGTTCTTCGGCGGCCACTTCCAGGAACACGACGTGATACCCAAGCGCGGCCTGCGCCTGGCGCGGATGGTCGGCCACATCACCTACCTCTCCGATGACGCCATGGGCGCCAAGTTCGGCCGCGACATGAAGTCGGAGAAGCTCAACTACGACCTGCACAGCGTCGAGTTCCAGGTGGAAAGCTACCTGCGCTACCAGGGCGAGGAGTTCTCCACCCGCTTCGACGCCAATACCTACCTGCTGATGACCAAGGCGCTGGACTACTTCGACCCGGCCGCCGCCTACGGCGACGACCTGGCGCGTACCCTCGCCGGGGTGAAAGCGGACTTCTGCCTGATGTCCTTCACCACCGACTGGCGCTTCTCCCCGGCGCGTTCGCGGGAGATCGTCGACGCCCTGCTGGCGGCGAAGAAGAACGTCAGCTACCTGGAAATCGACGCCCCGCAAGGCCATGACGCCTTCCTGATGCCGATTCCGCGCTACCTGCAAGCTTTCAGCGGTTACATGCACCGCATCAGCGTATAAAAGGACACCCATGCGCGCCGACCTGGAAATCATCCAAGACTGGATCCCCGCCGGCAGCCGCGTGCTCGACCTGGGCTGCGGCGACGGCGAGCTGCTCGCCTGGCTGCGCGACCACAAGCAGGTGGGCGGCTACGGCCTGGAGATCGACCCCGACAAGATCGCCAAATGCATCGAACGTGGCGTCAACGTTATCGAACAGGACCTCGACAAGGGCCTGGGCAACTTTGCCAGCAACAGTTTCGACGTGGTCGTGATGACCCAGTCGCTGCAGGCCCTGCGCTACCCGGACAAGGTGCTGGCGGAGATGCTGCGCGTGGGCAGAACCTGCATCATCACCTTCCCCAACTTCGGCCACTGGCGCTGCCGCTGGTACCTCGCGCGCAATGGCCGCATGCCGGTGTCGGACTTCCTTCCGTACACTTGGTACAACACGCCGAACATCCACTTCTGCACCTTCCGCGATTTCGAGGCGCTCTGCCACGAGCAACACGCAAGGGTGCTGGACCGTCTGGCGGTGGACCACGAGCACCAGCATGGCTGGGCCTCGCGAATCTGGCCTAATCTGTTGGGTGAGATCGGCATCTACCGGATCAGCGGCGCTGGCGTGCAAGACCACCGCATCGCCGTCTGATCGCGGCTATCTGATAGAGCCCGGGAGAAACATCATGCGCCGCCTGCTTACCTTCCTCGCCTGCCTGGTCCTCGCCGTCCCCGCCTTCGCCGAACAGGTGAAGCGCCTGGGTGACCTGCAGGTGCACTACAGCGTGTTCAACTCCAGCTTCCTCCAGCCCAACGTCGCGCAAGCGGTGGGCGTGGTGCGCAGCAAGGCCCAGGGCGTGATCAACATCGTGCCGCTGGACGCCAGCGGCAAACCGGCCAACGCCACCGTCGCCGGCTCCGCCAAGAACCTGATGGGCCAGACCATTCCCCTGACCTTCAAGCGCGTGGTCGAGGAAGGCGCCGTGTACAACCTGGCACAGTTCCCCATCGAAGGCCGCGAGACCCTGACCTTCTCCATCCAGGTCCAGTCCGGAAGCGAAGCGCCGCAAAGCTTCGACTTCATGCAGGAAATCTTCCCCGACGAATGATCAAGCTCGAACAACTGGTGCTGGCCAGTCACAACGCCGGCAAGCTCAAGGAACTCCAGGCCATGCTCGGAGCCCACGTGAAGGTGCGTTCCATCGGCGAGTTCAGCGACGTGGAGCCGGAAGAGACCGGCCTGTCGTTCGTCGAGAACGCCATCCTCAAGGCCCGCAATGCCGCGCGCATCTCCGGCCTGCCGGCGCTGGCCGACGACTCCGGCCTGGCGGTGGACTTCCTCGGCGGAGCGCCGGGCATCTATTCCGCGCGCTACGCCGACGGCAAGGGTGACGCGGCGAACAACGCCAAGCTGCTCGATGCCATGAAGGACGTGCCGGACGAGGCGCGTGGCGCCCAGTTCGTCAGCGTGCTGGCCCTGGTCCGCCATGCCGACGACCCGCTGCCGATCCTCTGCGAGGGCCTCTGGCACGGCAGCATCCTGCGCGAAGCCCGCGGCGAGCACGGCTTCGGCTACGACCCGCTGTTCTGGGTGCCGGAAGCCAACTGCTCCAGCGCCGAACTGCCGCCCGAGCAGAAGAACCAGCTCAGCCACCGCGCCCGCGCCATGGCCTTGCTGAAGCAACGGCTGGGTCTATGAGCCGGGCAGGACGCCACGGGCTCGACGCCGGGCCGGTGGCTTCCGGCTTCCGCCTGCCACCGCTGTCCGCGTACGTCCACATCCCCTGGTGCGTGCGCACATGCCCCTATTGCGACTTCAATTCCCACGCTGCCGGGCCGGAGCTGCCGGAAGACGCCTACGTCGAGGCGCTGCTGGCTGATCTGGCCGCCGACCGCGGGTACGTCCACGGCCGCAAGCTGACCTCGATCTTCTTCGGCGGCGGCACGCCCAGCCTGTTTTCCGCCAAGGCGCTGGGCCGCATCCTCGAAGGGCTGGAAAGGCAGGTCGGTTTCGAAAGCGATATCGAGATCACCCTGGAAGCCAACCCGGGCACCTTCGAGCAGGCCAAGTTCGCCGACTACCGCCAGCTGGGGATCAATCGGCTGTCCATCGGCATCCAGAGCTTCCAGGCCGAAAAGCTCAAGGCGCTGGGTCGCATCCATGACGGCGACGAAGCCGTGCGCGCGGCCGAGATGGCCCGCCGCGCCGGCTTCGACAACTTCAACCTGGACCTGATGCACGGCCTGCCGGAGCAGAGCGTCGCCGACGCGCTGAGCGACCTGCAGCAGGCCATTGCCCTCGCGCCGACGCACCTGTCCTGGTACCAGCTGACCATGGAGCCGAACACGGTGTTCTGGAGCCAGCCGCCGGAGCTGCCCGAGGACGACCAGCTGTGGGAAATCCAGGAGGCCGGCCAGGCGCTGCTCGCCCAGGCGGGCTACCTGCAGTACGAAACCTCCGCCTATGCCCGTGACGGCAAGCGCGCGCGGCACAACCTGAACTACTGGACCTTCGGCGATTTCCTCGGCATCGGCGCCGGCGCCCACGCCAAGTTGAGCACCCCGGCAGGGCGCATCCTGCGCACCTGGAAGACCCGCCTGCCGAAGGACTACCTGAATCCGGAGAAGCCCTTCCAGGCCGGCGAACGCGACCTGGAAGCGGATGACCTGCCCTTCGAGTTCATGATGAACGCCCTGCGCCTGACCGAAGGTGTACCGGCGGCAACCTTCGCCGAGCGCACTGGCCTGCCGCTGGCCACCATCGAGGAAGCCTGCCGGCAGGCGCGCAAGGACGGCCTGTTGCTGGACGATCCGAACCGGCTGGCCCCCACCGAACGTGGCCAGCTGTTCCTCAACGACCTGCTGCAGCGCTTCCTGCCCGAATGATGCCGATGACGAAGGTGCGGGCGACCATCGTTCTGGTGATCTACAAGCAATCCCTGGCCGACTCCGAGAGCTTTCGCAGCCTGCAGGACAACCTGGCGTGGCTGGCCAACCAGGACGTCGAGCTGATCCTCCACGACAACAGCCCGGCCCCCCAGCCATGGCCGTCGTTGGGTGAGGGCCTTGCAGTTCGCTACCACCACGATGCCAGCAACCCGGGGCTTGCCACCGCCTATAACCTCGCGCTGCACTCGGCCTGCGAACGCGGCAGCGACTGGCTGCTGCTTCTGGATCAGGATACCCGCCTGGAGGCGAACTACTTTGCCGAGCTGACGCAAGCGACAACGGACCTGGATGCCTCCTGCGTCTGCCTGGTGCCACGGGTCAGCGATGGGCAGCGGCAGATCTCCCCCATGGACTGCAGCAAGGTCAGGGCCCAGGCGTACAACCGCTCCGGCAGCACCAGCGATCCGATCACGGCGATCAATTCCGGCGCCTGCTGGCGAGTTTCCTGGCTGGCCGCCTCTGGCGGATTCAATCCGGAGTTCCCCCTGGATTATCTGGACCACTGGGCTTTCCACCATGCGAGAAACCAGGGCCGGCAGCTCTACGTAATGGCCAGCGAAGTCCACCAGAACCTCTCGATCAGCGAGCGCAACCGGGTGTCCAGGTCGCGCTACGAGAGCATCTACGAGTCGGAGTACCGCTACTACAGCCGTTATCATACCGACCTTTTCCCCAGCTACCGGCGGCACTTGCCGCTTCGCCTGATCAAGCAGTTGCTGCTGTTCCGCGACAAGGCGATTGCCCTGACGACCTTGAGGCTCATGCTGCGCAAGCCCGACTGACCCAGGCGGCGCACTCAAGTACACTCCCCCGCGACACTCGATCCCAAGGAGCCCCAATGGACTTCGCGCTCGACCTGATTGCCAACGTCTCCCGCTGGTGCCGCGGCCACCTGTCCGACATCGCCCTGGCGATCATGGCCACCGTGCTGGTGCTGTTCGGCCCGGCGATCAACGCCTGGGTACAGCAGCGCATCGGCAGCCTGAACTTCGTCTTCCGCACCCTGCTGTTCGTGCTGATCTGCGCCGTGGGCTACGGCCTGGCGATGGTCTTCGTCACCCCGTGGCTGGCCAAGGGTCTGGGTTATTTCAACAACTACACCCTGGCGCCCGTGCTGCTGCTAGTGTTCTTCGTGATTGGCATGATCGCCGACCGCAGCTGACCTGCGGGCCTCCGGCGGTTGGCCACCACTGCCGGAGGACACATGAAGCCGATCAAGCATCTCTACCTGCACTTCTCCGATGGCCAGCGCCTGGCGCTGCGCTTCCCGCAACAGAGCGACGACCCCGCCGAAGTGGCGCGCGGCATCCGCAAGCAGATGGAGTCGCCGGTCATCAGCATCGAGGTGGACGGCGACCTGCTGATCATCCCGCGCACCAGCATCAAGTACCTGCAGATCAGCCCGGCGCCCATGCGCATGCCGGAGACCACGGTGCTGGGTGCCGAGCTGATCGAGTAACGCAGCAGCTTTTTGTAGGAGCGAGCTTGCTCGCGAACCACCCCAACGTCGGCGTTGTGGGAGAGCACCTTCGCGAGCAAGCTCGCTCCTGCAGATCCATTTGCCTGGATAGACAAAGGCCGCCTCGCGGCGGCCTCTGCTGGACTCAGTTACCCTCGCGACGCAACGCCTGCGGGGTGAAGTCGCGCGGCCCGAGCGGGACCTTGAAGTCGTACATCGGCTCGTTGTTGTCCAGGCCGTCGACGAAATAGCGCTTGCCTTCGAAGTCGTACAGCGCCTCCAGGGTGCTGAGCACCATGGGCACGTCGTAGTAGTTGATCGGGTGCACTTCCTGGGCGCGGATCAGCTTGCCGTCGGCGTTGTAGATGTCCGAGGCGAGGATCTGCCAGCTGTCCTCATCCAGGTAGAAGCGGCGCTTGGCGAACGGATGGCCCATACCCTTGCGCAGGGTCGCCTCGACCACCCAGACGCGGTGCGGCTCGTAGCGCAGCAGCTCGGGGTTGAGGGTCTTGGTCTTGAGGATGTCGGCGTAGGGAATGCCCTTCTGATGCACGGCATAGCTGTTGTATGGCACCAGCATCTCGCGCTTGCCCAGCAGTTGCCACTCGTAGTGATCCGGCGCGCCGTTGTAGACGTCCACGGTGTCGGCAGTAGCCAGGCCGTTGGTGTCCGGCTGCAGGGTGTCGTAGGCCAGGCTCGGCAGGCGGCGCACGCGGCGCTCGCCGCTGTTGAAGCGCCAGGCCTTGCGGATCGACAGCACCTGGTCGATGGTCTCCTGCACCACCAGCGCGGAACCCGCCAGCTTGGCCGGGGCGACGATGTTGTACTTGTAGTAGAACAGCGTGTTGTTCAGGTCCTGCGGGGTCATGCCCTCGCGGCCGTAGTTGAAGTACACGTAGCGGTCGAGCTTGAGCAGGTTGTAGCTGCCGCTGGCGAGCACGGCGGCCTGATTGGTCACCATGTGAATCTGCTCGCCGCGGTAGCGCATGATGTGGTTCCAGATCGCTTCCAGGCCGGTCTTCGGCATCGGGAACGGCACACCGGCGGCGGCGCCCTGCACACCGTTGCCGTCGGCGATCAGCTCGGCGTTCTCGGCGTTGAAGCGGGTGGCGTCATAGATGCGCTGGGGCAAGGATGCGCTGCGGCGGCTGGGGAAGACCCGCAGGTAGTAGTCCGGGTTCTCCTGCAGCAGCGCCTGGGTGCCGGGCGTGAGCAGCGCCTGGTACTGCGCCAGGTTCTTGCTGTCGATCTTGTACTGCACGGCGTCGCCAGCGTACGGATCGAGGTGATGGCCGCCGGGCTGGTATCCCGCCGGCGCGGTGGTGATGCCGCCGGTCCAGGCGGGGATGGTGCCACTGGCGTTGCCGGCCATTTCCGCGCCCATCGGCGTCAGGTCGCGGCCCAGTCGAGCGGCCTCGGTGGCATCGACTTTCGCCTGCGCCGGCAGGGCCAACGCCCCTGCCATCAGCAGTACAGCAAGTTTCTTCAACACAGCAGACTCCTTTGCGACGGACTCCTGTCCGTCACTCTTATTTTCGTCCGCGGCGGATGCCGCTTTTTATTCAGGAGGTGAGGATGGCCTTATTCGGCCTGCCGGGTGGTCCCGGTCTCGAAGGTGCTTTTCGCGTGAAAAAGGCCTGCTGGGCAGGCCTTTTCGGGCGGATCAGTCGACGCGCTCGAACTTCAGGTCCCAGACGCCATGGCCGAGTCGCTCCCCGCGACGTTCGAACTTGGTGACCGGGCGCTCTTCCGGGCGCGGCACGTAGGTATTATCGGCCGAAAGGTTGCGGTAGCCGGGTGCGGCATTCATCACTTCCAGCATGTGCTCGGCGTATTGTTCCCAGTCGGTGGCCATGTGCAGCACGCCGCCGACCTTCAGCTTCTGCCGCACCAGTTCAGCCCAGGCCGGCTGCACGATGCGACGCTTGTGGTGGCGCGACTTGTGCCACGGGTCCGGGAAGAACAGCAACAGGCGATCGAGGCTGGCATCGGCAACGCAGTCGCGCAGCACCTCGATGGCGTCGCAGCTGTAGACGCGGATATTGGTCAGGTCCTGGGTCAGCATGCCATTGAGCAGCGCACCAACGCCCGGCCGGTGCACTTCCACGCCGATGAAATCCTGCTCCGGCGCGGCAGCGGCCATCTCCAGGGTAGCGTGGCCCATGCCGAAGCCGATCTCGAAGGTGCGCGGCGCCTGGCGCCCGAACACTTCATCGAAGTCCCGCGCACCGTCGGCCAGCTCCAGGCCGAACTTCGGCCAGCCCTGGTCGAGGCCACGCTGCTGGCCCTCGGTCATGCGACCGGCACGCATCACGAAGCTCTTGATGGCGCGCATCGGCCGGTTGTCGGCGTCGGGCTGGTTCTCGGGCTGATTTTCGGGAATGTCACTCATGACTCGCACCTTGCGGGTAAATGCACACGCGGGCCGGTTGCTTCTGGCAAACCGGCCCGCGCGTCGGTGTCTATTAAATGCCTGCCAACGATCTCGCGAGCTAAAGCGGAACTAGGCGAAAAGTGGGGCGGGAGCGGAGTTTACACGCAGTAAATGAGCATCCCGAACCACTTTTCAACGACGTTCCGCCGACACGCAGCAGATCGTTAGTTGATCAGGCCCGTCATCGGCGACGACGCGCTCGCGTACAGCTTGCGCGGCATGCGGCCGGCCAGGTAGGCCAGGCGGCCGGCGACGATGGCGTGCTTCATGGCCTCGGCCATCATTACCGGGTTCTGCGCGTGGGCGATGGCGGTGTTCATCAGCACGGCCTCGCAGCCCAGCTCCATGGCGATGGTGGCATCCGACGCAGTACCCACGCCGGCATCCACCAGCACCGGAACGGTGGCTTCTTCGAGGATGATGCGCAGGTTGTACGGGTTGCAGATGCCCAGGCCCGAGCCGATCAGGCCGGCCAGCGGCATCACCGCGATGCAGCCGATCTCGGCCAGCTGGCGGGCGATGATCGGGTCGTCGCTGGTGTACACCATGACGTCGAAGCCGTCCTTGACCAGCACCTCGGCGGCCTTGAGGGTTTCGACGACGTTGGGGAAGAGGGTCTTCTGGTCGGCCAGGACTTCCAGCTTGACCAGGCTGTGGCCATCCAGCAGCTCACGGGCCAGGCGGCAGGTGCGCACGGCCTCGACGGCGTCGTAGCAGCCGGCGGTGTTCGGCAGGATGGTGTAGCGATCCGGCGGGATCACGTCCAGCAGGTTGGGCTCGCCCGGGTTCTGGCCGATATTGGTACGGCGCACCGCTACGGTGACGATCTCGGCGCCCGAGGCCTCGATGGCCACGCGGGTCTCTTCGAGGTCCTTGTACTTGCCGGTGCCGACCAGCAGGCGCGAATGGTAGGTACGGCCAGCCAGGGTGAAGGGCTTGTCGACCGGCAGGTTGGAGGAAGCTTGGCTCATCGGATCACTCCTCAGGAAATGTGAAAGCTTTGCGGGGCCTGAAAGATGTAGCGACGGGCTCTAGCCGCCGCCGATGGCATGCACCACTTCCACCTGGTCGCCTTCGCTCAGGGCGGTGGCGGCGTGCTGGCTGCGCGGCACGATGTCCTGGTTGAGCTCGACCGCGACACGCTTGCCGGTGAGGTCGAGACGCTCGAGCAGGTTGGCGACGGTCTGGCCGGCGGGCAGCTCGAAGGGTTCGCCATTCAACTGAATACGCATGGGCGGGACGGTCGTTGCTGGAGGGGGTCGCATTCTAGCCCGATCGCGGCGGATGACCAAGGTATCCGGGCGTCGCACTCGGGCTTTTCTGACATCCGGGTCAACCCAGCTGGAAGGCCGCCACCAGCAGCAGCGCCCAGCCGATGAGGAAGAACAGTCCGCCGATCGGCGTAATGATGCCCACGCTCAGGCCCGCCAGGGTCAACAGGTAGAGGCTCCCGGAGAACAGCAGGATGCCGACGGTGAATGCCCAGCCGGCAAGGCTGATGAGGGTGCCGCCGATGTGCGCGGTGAGCAGCGCCACGCCGAACAGCGCCAGGGCGTGCAGCATCTGGTAGTGCACGCCGGTCTGGAACACCGCCAGGTACTCGGGCGTAAGCTTGTTCTTCAGGCCGTGGGCGGCGAAGGCGCCAAGGGCGACCCCGGTGAAACCGAAGAACGCGGCGAGCATCAGGAAAGTGCGCAGCATGGGACAGCTCCAGACAGGTGAGTATCGCTATAATGGCCCGCTCATCCGCCCAGGCAAAGCCTCCGCATGCGCAACGCCCTCCGCCGCCTGTCAAAGATCGCGCTCTGGTTCGTCGCCATCAGCGTGGCGCTGGTCATCGTCCTGCGCTGGGTGCCGCCGCCGGGGACCATGGTGATGGTCGAGCGCAAGGTCGAGTCCTGGTTCAACGGCAAGCCCATCGACCTGCAGCGCAGCTGGCGCTCCTGGGACGAACTGCCCGACAGCCTCAAGCTCGCGGTGATCGCCGGCGAGGACCAGAAGTTCGCCGAGCACCACGGCTTCGACCTGCCGGCGATCCAGAAGGCGCTGGCGCACAACGAGCAGGGCGGCAAGGTCCGCGGCGGCAGCACCATCAGCCAGCAGGTGGCGAAGAACGTCTTCCTCTGGACCGGCCGCAGCTGGGTGCGCAAGGGCTTCGAGGCCTGGTTCACCCTGCTGATCGAGACCTTCTGGTCCAAGCAGCGGATTCTCGAGGTCTACCTCAACAGCGTGGAATGGGATGCCGGCGTGTTCGGCGCCCAGGCCGCCGCCCAGCACCACTTCGGCGTGGACGCCAAGCGCCTGTCGCAACAGCAGGCCAGCCTGCTGGCTGCCGTGCTGCCCAACCCGCGCAAGTGGAGCGCCGGCAAGCCCGGCCCCTACGTGCGCCAGCGCGCCTCGTGGATTCGCCAGCAGATGTGGCAGTTGGGCGGTAGCGAGTATCTCGGGCGCCTTTAAGGCGTCGTCTCCGACACCTTGAGGGTGTTGCGCGGGACCACGCGGATCCATTGCAGCGTGCCATCGCGATGCAGCAGCGTCATGCCCTTCTCCGGATAGACCCAGGCCTCGCCACCCTCCACCTGCAGGCGCAGGCGCGGGTCGCCCAGGCTCACCGCCAGGCGCCCGACTGCCAGGTCTTCCTGGGGCGCCAGCGCCAGTTCGGAGACCGGCTTGTTGCCCAGCTGACTCATCAGCTCGGCGCTCAGCGGCTGGTCCTTGCTGGTCGGCTGCATGCCGGTGGCCTTGGCCAGGCTGGCATGCTCGGCCTCGCTCAACGCCAGCTCCGCCTCGACATGCCAGGGCCCTTCGTCCGTCACCAGGCGGCCACGGTAATGCAGTTGCGGGCCGTCCTGGCTGGCAGTCAGCCACAGCTCGCCGGGCTGCAGGCCCTGCAGATCACTCAGGCTCAGGTGGTATTCAGCCAGTGGCTCGAAGACTTTTTCCTTCCAGTCATTGAACCACTGCGGCGGCTTGGGCGGTGCCGACGTGCGGGCGACCCAGGTGCCCAGGCCGAAAGCCAGCAGGGCGATGACCAGGAAAAACATCCCGTGGACGGGACGCAGGCGCGGCATGGGACTCTCCAGACTCTGGACAGAGAATGACCGGACAGAAAAAAACCGCACCAGGGTGCGGTTCTCGGTCTCAACGGGAGCGCATCGAAGCCGGTCAGGCTTCGATGCGGCCCTTGAGTTTGTTCATCGCGTTCTTTTCCAACTGACGAATCCGCTCGGCGGACACGTTGTACTTGGCCGCCAGGTCGTGCAGCGTCGCCTTCTCCTCGGCCAGCCAGCGCTGGTAGAGAATGTCGCGGCTGCGCTCGTCCAGGCCTTCCAGCGCCTCGTGCAGGCTGGCGGTGGAGCTGTCGCTCCAGTCCGCTTCTTCCAGCTGGCGCGCCGGATCGTAGCGATGGTCTTCCAGATAATGCGCCGGGGACTGGTAGGCACTCTCGTCGTCGGCGTCCGCCGCCGGGTCGAAGGCCATGTCCTGCCCGGTGAGACGGCTTTCCATCTCGCGGACTTCGCGGGCCTCGACACCGAGGGTTTCCGCGACGCGGTGCACTTCGTCATTGCTCAGCCAGGCCAGTTTCTTCTTCTGGCTGCGCAGGTTGAAGAACAGCTTGCGCTGCGCCTTGGTGGTCGCGACTTTCACGATCCGCCAGTTGCGCAGGATGAACTCGTGGATTTCCGCCTTGATCCAGTGCACGGCGAACGACACCAGGCGCACACCCATTTCCGGGTTGAAGCGCTTCACGGCCTTCATCAGGCCGACGTTGCCTTCCTGGATCAGATCGGCCTGGGCCAGGCCGTACCCGGAATAACTCCGGGCGATGTGCACAACAAAGCGCAGGTGCGCCAGAACCATTTGCCGTGCCGCTTCCAGATCTTGCTGGTAGAAGAGGCGTTCGGCCAGTTCGCGCTCCTGCTCCGGCGTCAGCAGCGGAATGCTGTTCACCGAGTGCACGTAGGCTTCCAGGTTCGCACCGGGAGCCAGGGCATAGACAGGTTGCAGAGAAGTGGTCATGCGAATCCTCCGATTCACGAAACTCGCGCAGTGTAGCACTGCGAAATCTGACTGCAAGCGGCTGTAAAAGTTCCTTTACACCCGCTTAACCCCAGCAAAATCAGGGGGTTTCAGCGCGGCGCCAGCTCGCGCAGGTGGCGCGCCACGGCCAGCCAGGCGCCGATCCAGCCCAGCAGCACCGCGCCCACGGTCAGCGACAGGCCATCGTCGACCGGAACGCCGGCCAGGCCGAAATCGCTGCCGTACAGCCCGGCCAGGTTGACCACCGAGCTGTTCAGCCAGTCCAGCCCGAAGGCCAGCAGGGCCCAGGACAGGATGCCCGCGCCCAGGCCATACAGCGCGCCCATATAAAGGAAGGGGCGGCGCACATAGCCGTCCGTCCCGCCGACCAGCTTGATGACTTCGATTTCGTTACGGCGATTTTCGATGTGCAGGCGGATGGTGTTGCCGATCACCAGCAACAGCGTCAGCACCAGCAGGATGGTCAGGCCGAAGACGAAGCGATCACCCAGCTTGAGGATCGCCGACAGCCGCTCAACCCAGACCAGGTCCAACTGCGCCTGTTGTACACCGGGCAACTCCGACAACCGTTGACGCAAGGCATCCAGCTGGGCCTTGTCGATCTGCTTGGGCGTCACCGAGATGACCGCCGGCAGCGGGTTGTCCGGCAGCTCCTTGAGCGCCTCGCCAAGCCCGGACTGCTCCTGCAGCTCTTTCAGCGCATCGTCACGGCTGATCAGCTGTGCCTCGATCACATCGGGCATCTTCTCGATCTGCTCGCGTAGGTCCTGACCCTGGGCCTCGCTGGCCTTCAGGTCGAGGAACAGGGAGATCTGTGCGGCGCGCTGCCAGGAGCCGCCGAGGCGCTCGACGTTGTTGAGCAGCAGCGACAGGCCCATGGGCAGGCTCAGGGTAATGCCCATCACCAGGCAGGTGAAGAAGCTGCCGAAGGGGTGGCTGACCAGGCGGTGCAGGCTGTCCATCAGGCTGGCGCGGTGGTTTTCCGCGTAGGCCGAGAGGGAGGCGCTGTGGTCCTGGTGCTCGTTGTCGTCCGGGCGCTCGCGCGTGTTGCGCGTCGGGGTGCCTTCTTCGTCGCCGCGGGGCAGGTCATTGGCGCTCATCAGGCGTTCTCCTCACGGTCGGCGATGATGCGGCCGCGCTGCAGGGTGATCATCCGGTGGCGCATGCGCGCGATCAGCGCCAGGTCGTGGCTGGCGATCAGCACGGTGGTGCCCAGGCGGTTGATATCTTCGAACACGGACATGATTTCCGAGGCCAGGCGCGGGTCGAGGTTACCGGTCGGCTCATCCGCGAGCAGCAGCGCCGGGCGGTGCACCACAGCGCGGGCGATGCCGACGCGCTGCTGCTGGCCGGTGGAAAGGTCGGACGGACGGTCCTCGGCCTTCTCCTTCAGATTTACCCGGTCCAGCGCCGCTTCTACGCGGTAGGCGATGTCCGCCTTGGGCAGGCCGAGGATCTGCATCGGCAGGGCAACGTTCTCGAACACGCTGCGGTCGTCCAGCAGCTGATGGTTCTGGAACACCACGCCGATCTGCCGGCGCAGGAAGGGAATCTGCGCGGTGGAGATGCGCGAGACGTCCTGCCCGCCGAGCAGCAGCTTGCCCGAGGTGGGCCGTTCCATCGCCAGGATCAGGCGCAGCAGGGTGCTCTTGCCGGCGCCGGAGTGGCCGGTGACGAACATGATCTCGCCGCGCGGCACGCGGAACGAAATCTCGTGCAGGCCGACATGGCCGTTGGGGTAGCGCTTGCCAACCTGCTCGAAACGGATCATGCGATTTCCCGGGTCTCGAAGAGTGCACGGACGAAAGCATCGGCTTCGAAGGTTCGAAGATCGTCGATCCCTTCGCCGACACCGATGTAGCGGATCGGCAGCTCGAACTGCTTGGCCAGGGCGAAGATCACCCCGCCCTTGGCGGTGCCGTCCAGCTTGGTCAGGGCCAGGCCGGTCAGCTCAACGGCGTTGTTGAACTGCTTGGCCTGGTTGATGGCGTTCTGCCCGGTGCCGGCATCCAGCACCAGCAGGACTTCGTGGGGGGCCGTCTGGTCCAGCTTGCCGATCACGCGGCGCACCTTCTTCAGCTCTTCCATCAGGTTGTCCTTGGTGTGCAGGCGGCCGGCGGTGTCGGCGATCAGCACGTCCACGCCACGGGCCTTGGCGGCCTGCACGGCGTCGAAGATTACCGAGGCGGAGTCCGCGCCGGTGTGCTGGGCGATCACCGCGATGTTGTTGCGTTCGCCCCAGACCTGCAGCTGCTCGACGGCGGCGGCGCGGAAGGTGTCGCCGGCGGCGAGCATGACTTTCTTGCCGTCCTGCTGCAGCTTCTTGGCCAGCTTGCCGATGGTGGTGGTCTTGCCCACGCCATTGACGCCTACGACCAGGATCACGTAGGGCTGCTTGTCCGCCTTGATGGTCAGCGGCTGCTCGACCGGGCGCAGCAGGGTGGCCAGCTCTTCCTGCAGGGCCTTGTACAGCGCCTCGCTGTCGGCCAGTTCCTTGCGCGCGACGCGCTTGGTCAGGTTCTGCACGATGGCGGTGGTGGCCTCGACGCCGACGTCGGCGGTCAGCAGGCGGGTTTCGATTTCGTCCAGCAGGTCGTCGTCGATGACCTTCTTGCCCAGGAACAGGCTGGCCATGCCCTCGCCGAGGCTGGCGCTGGTCTTCGACAGGCCCTGTTTGAGGCGGGCAAAGAAGCCAAGCTTGGAAGTTTCTGCAGCGGCAGGCCTGGGTTGCGGCTCGGGCTGCGGGGCAGGTTCGGGCTCCGGCTGGGCAACCACGAGGGGCGCTTCGGCGACCGGCTGCGGTTCGGCGGGAGCGGCGGCGGGCGCAGGCTCGACCAGCTGCGGAGCCGGTTCTGGCTCGACCGGCTGCACGGCCGGCTGCGGCGCCTCGGCAATCACCGGCGGCTCGGCTGGCGGCGCAGGCTGGACCAGTGGCTCCACCGGAACGCTGGCCGGCACCACGTCGAGCACCGGCTCGGGGGTCGGCTCGACGCTCGGCGCAAGCGGCTCGGCCTGGGCGGCGGGCGCTGGTTCGGCGGCAGGAGCAGGCTCGGCGACAACCGGTTGCTCTACCGGCTGCTCGGTTTCGGCGGCAGGTTGCTCCGCGGCCTGCGGCTTCTTGCGCAGCCAGCCGAACAGACCCTTCTTCTCCCCGGCTGGCGGGGCCTTCTTGTCGTCGTTGGAACCAAACATGTAGGGATCGAATCTCTAGGGGACGCCACGAAAGACAGGCAGCAAAAAGCCTCGAAACAGCTTTGCGAAGCCCTGAACGTGGCCGCCCGGAAAACGGATGGGTATCCTAGCATCTCCTCGCCCGCCGGGGTTAAGAGGCTGGCCGCCAGCCTGCATAGACCCCGCGGACAGCCCGAAAGGTTCAGTCCACGATGAAAACCCTTGCACGCCGCCACGCCGGCCTGCTGCTCGGTTCCCTGTTGCTGCCGCTGATGGCCGTTGCCGCCGAACCACAGCCCACCCACGAATACACCCTGGACAACGGCCTGAAGGTCGTCGTCCGCGAGGACCACCGCGCGCCCGTGGTGGTCTCCCAACTCTGGTACAAGGTCGGTTCCAGCTACGAGACACCCGGCCTCACCGGCCTCTCCCACGCCCTGGAGCACATGATGTTCAAGGGCAGCCGCAAGCTCGGCCCCGGCCAGGCCTCGCTGGTGCTGCGCGACCTCGGAGCGGAAGAGAACGCCTTCACCACCGACGACTACACCGCTTATTACCAGGTGCTGGCCCGCGACCGCCTGCCGGTAGCGCTGGAGCTGGAAGCCGACCGCATGGCGCACCTCGCCCTGCCGGCCGACCAGTTCAAGAGCGAGATCGAGGTGATCAAGGAAGAACGCCGCCTGCGCACCGAGGACAAGCCCAGCGCGCTGGCCTTCGAGCGCTTCAAGGCCGCCGCCTATCCCGCCAGCGGCTACCGCACGCCGACCATCGGCTGGATGGCCGACCTGCAGCGCATGACCATCGACGACCTGCGCCACTGGTACCAGGCCTGGTACGCGCCGAACAACGCCACCCTGGTGGTGGTCGGCGACGTGACCGGCGATGAAGTCAAAGCGCTTGCGCAGAAGTACTTCGGCGAGATTCCGAAACGCGACCTGCCCGCCGCGCGCAAACCGCTGGAGCTGGCCGAGCCGGGCGAGCGCCGCCTGAAGCTGCATGTGCGCACCCAGCTGCCCAGCCTGATCATGGGCTTCAACGTGCCGACCCTGGGCAGCAGTGAGGACTCCCGGCAGATCAACGCCCTGCGCCTGATCTCGGCGATCCTCGACGGCGGCTACAGCGCCCGCCTGGCTTCGCGCCTGGAGCGCGGCGAGGAAATCGTCGCCGGCGCCTCGGCCTCCTACGACGCTTTCTCCCGCGGCGACGGCCTGTTCTTCCTTTCCGCGACGCCCAATGTGCAGACCGGCAAGACCCTCGACCAGGTCGAAGCCGCGCTGTGGAAGCAGCTGGAAGACCTCAAGCAGAACCCGCCGAGCAAGGAAGAACTGGAGCGCGTCCGCGCCCAGGTCATCGCCGGGCTGGTCTACGAGCGCGACTCCATCGCCGGGCAGGCCAGCACCATAGGCGAACTGGAAAGCGTCGGCCTCGGCTGGCAACTGGCGGACAAGGACCTGGAAGCCATCCAGGCCGTCACCGCCGACGACATCCAGAAAGCCGCCCGCACCTACTTCACCCGCTCCCGCCTGACCCTCGCCCAGGTCCTGCCGGAAGTCGCCACCGACAAGGAGCCGCGCCATGAGTGAACGCAATGGCCTGCGCTACGGCCTGGTCGGGCTGATCGTCATCGCGCTGATCGCCGGACTGGTGCTATTCGTTTCCCGTCCCGCCGCCGAGCCGGAAGCGGCCGCGCCGGCGCCCGCCCCTGCACAACCAGCTGCCGCCGAAAACGCCGCGCCCACCGGCCTGCAATCGCTGGCCGAAGCCGCCGGCAAGGCGCCCAGCCACCGCAAGCTGAACATCCAGCAATGGCAGACCGCCGAAGGCGCCCGCGTGCTCTTCGTCGAAGCCCATGAACTGCCGATGTTCGACCTGCGCCTGACCTTCGCCGCCGGCAGCAGCCAGGACGGCGACACCTACGGCCTGGCCATGCTGACCAACGCCATGCTCAACGAAGGCGTGCCCGGCAAGGACACCAGCGCGATTGCCGCCGGGTTCGACGACCTGGGCGCCAACTTCGGCAACGGCTCCTACCGCGACATGGCGGTGGCCAGCCTGCGCAGCCTGAGCGAGCCGGCCAAGCGCGACGCGGCGCTGGCACTGTTCGACCAGGTGATCGGCCAACCGACCTTCCCCGAAGACGCCCTGGCGCGCATCAAGAACCAGGTCATGGCCGGCTTCGAATACCAGAAACAGAACCCCGGCAAGCTGGCGGGCCTGGAACTGTTCAAGCGGCTCTATGGCGATCATCCGTACGCCCATTCCAGCGACGGCAACGAAAAGTCGGTGCCCAAGATCAGCGTCGCCCAGCTGCGCGCCTTCCACCAGAAGGCCTACGCCGCCGGCAACGTGGTCATTGCGCTGGTCGGCGACCTGACCCGCGAGCAGGCCGAAGCCATCGCCGGCAGCGTCTCCAAGTCGCTGCCCAAGGGCCCCGCCCTGCCGGCGCCGGGCGAGCCGCAGACGCCCAAGGCCGGCGTCACCCATATCGAGTTCCCGTCCAAGCAGACCCAGCTGATGCTGGCGCAGCTGGGCATCACCCGTAACGATCCGGACTACGCCGCGCTCTACCTGGGCAACCAGATCCTCGGTGGCGGCGGCTTCGGCACACGACTGATGGACCAGGTGCGCGAGAAGCGCGGCCTGACCTACGGCGTGTACTCCGGCTTCACCGGCATGCAGTCGCGCGGGCCGTTCACCATCGGCCTGCAGACCCGCGCCGAAATGAGCGAAGGCACCCTCAAGCTGGTGCAGGACATCGTCCGCGACTACCTCGACAAGGGCCCGACGCAGAAGGAACTGGACGACGCCAAGCGCGAGCTGGCCGGCAGCTTCCCGCTGTCCACCGCGAGCAACGCCGACATCGTCGGCCAACTGGGCGCCATCGGCTTCTACAACCTACCGCTGGATTACCTGGAAACCTTCCTCAGCCAGGTCCAGGGCCTGAGCGTGGAGCAGGTGAAGGAAGCGATGCGCCGCCACCTCGACCCGGACGCCTTCGTCATCGTCACCGCCGGCCCCACCGCGCCGCAGCAACCGCTGCCGCCGCCCACCGACAAACCCGCCGCGCAACCCGCCGGCGTACCGGAGCACTGATGAGCAAACGACCCGGCGGCGCCCCGCGCGCCGCACAGAAGCCTCACGGCGGCCAGGGCCAGCTGCGCATCATCGGCGGCGAATGGCGCAGCCGGCGCTTCGCCTTCCCCGACGGCCCGGGCCTGCGCCCGACGCCGGACCGGGTGCGCGAGACGCTGTTCAACTGGCTCGCCGCCTATGTCCCCGGCGCCCGTGTGCTCGACCCCTTCGCCGGCAGCGGTGCGCTGTTCCTCGAAGCGCTATCGCGCGGCGCCAGCGCAGGCCTTGCGCTGGATACCAACGGCGACGCCGTGGCCGCGCTGCGCAGCACGCTCGACACGCTCAAGTGCGGCAACGGCCAACTGTTGATGACCGACTCGCTGCGCTACCTCGATGCCCCGGCTTCGCAAGCCTTCGACCTGGTCTTCCTCGACCCGCCCTTCCACCAGGACCTGCTGCAGAACACCTGCCGCCTGCTGGAAGAGCGCGGCTGGCTGGCCAAGGACGCGTGGATCTACACCGAAAGCGAAGCCGTGCCCTCCAGCCTCGGCCTACCGGGCAACTGGCGGCTGCATCGGGAAAAGACAGCCGGCTCGGTGCATTACGCGCTGTGGCAACGGGAGGACTGAACCAGTCAGATGGATTTGCCGATGTCGACGGAGCTGACGCGGGTCAGCTCCACGCCATCCACCACCATTTTCCACTGGCTGCCATCCCGATAAGGCGGCTTCGACACCTTGAAATGGGTATCGAGGAACCCGACACCCACGGTAAACCCATCGGCGTCATAGCTCTTGATCGGCGCCTCGATGGAGCGCGAGCTGCCACCCGAAAGGCGCTTGTAGGCAACACGCCCATCCGCCGTGATGAGCAAGCTCATTTGGGCCGAGCGCCAATCCCCGACGTACGACTTGTGATCCTGAGGCACCGGCTCGCCACAGGCCACCAGCCAAAACGCCAGGCTCAGCGCCGCGATTTTCTTCCACATGCCTCCCCTCCTTTTCATGGGTGCGCCGCGCCGAGGGAGTGCAAGACATCCATCGCGGGGCTGACTTGGCGTTACTATCGCAGCTTGTCCGCCCCCATTGCTCAATGATGACCATACTCTCCCCGTTCAAACCCGCCTGGTGGCTACCCGGCCCGCACCTGCAGACTCTGTATGGCTCGCTCCTGCGCCAGCTGCCCAGCCTCCAGCGCACCCGCGAGCGCCTGTGGCTGGAAGACGGCGACTTCATCGACCTCGACTGGCACGGCCCGCACGAGGCGGATGCGCCGCTGGTGCTGGCGCTGCATGGGCTGACCGGCTCGTCGTCCTCGCATTACATCCTCGGCCTGCAGCAACAACTCGCCGCGCAGGGCTGGGCCAGCGTGGCGCTGAACTGGCGCGGCTGCTCGGGGGAATCGAACCTGTTGCCGCGTGGTTATCACTCCGGCGTCAGCGAGGATCTCGCCTCGGTAGTCGCCCATGTTCGTGCCAAGCGGCCGATGGCGCCGCTCTATGCGGTGGGTTACTCGCTGGGCGGCAATGTGCTGCTCAAGTACCTGGGCGAATCCTCGGATAGCTGCCCGCTGAAAGGCGCGGTCGCGGTGTCGGTGCCGTTCCGCCTCGACCAGTGTGCGGATCGCATCGGCATCGGCTTCTCCAAGGTCTACCAGGCGCACTTCATGCGCGAACTGGTGGCCTACTTGCAGACCAAGCGCCAGGCCTTCGCCGCCGGCGGCCACGCGGAAAACCTCGCTGCGCTCGAGCGCCTCGGCCCGCTGGACGGCATGCGCACCTTCTGGGACTTCGACGACCGGGTGACCGCGCCGCTGCACGGTTTCGCCGATGTACACGATTACTACCGGCGCGCCTCCAGCCGCTATTACCTGGGCGGCATCCGGGTGCCGACGCTGGTCATCCAGTCCAGCGACGACCCGTTCATCCATGCCGACAGCGTGCCGCAGCCGGACGAGCTTTCCGCGTCGACGCAACTGGAGCTGCTGGCCCACGGCGGCCACGTCGGGTTCATCGGCGGCTCCCCCGCGCGCCCGGACTATTACCTGGAGCGCCGCATCCCGCAGTGGCTGCGCGAACGACGCGAAGCCTGACTGCGCTGGATCAGCCCAGCAGAACGGGAATGAGGCAGACTGAAACTGCACCAGGAAGGAAACGCCAGAAAGGAGCGCCGCCATGCACGACACGCCGCTGACGATCCTGCACAACCCGGCACTGAGCGACGCCCAGTGCGCCGGTATTGCCTCGCTGTACCGCGCCGTGGGCTGGGGCTCCCCCGGCAGCACCGCGGAACTGCGCGATCTCTATGAATTCTCCAGCTACTTCCTGCTGGCCCTGGACGGCGACCAGGTCCTCGGTCTGCTGCGTGCGGAAAGCGAGACGGCGCAGACCACCTGGCTGGCGGAGATCGCCGTGCTGCCAGGCTTCCAGTCGCGCGGGATAGGCCTGGCGCTGATGGCGCGCTTCCTCGCCGACCACCCGAACCGCACGCTCTACACGGACGCCACCGAGGGTGTGGAAGAGTTTTTCCTGCGCCATGGCATCGCCCTGCGCCGACCTCGGGTACCGGGGCCGCGCAAGATCGACGCCTGAACGAAACTCAGTCTTCCAGAGGCACGTACAACCGGTCGAACACCGCCGCCACCGCCTCGCGGAACGCCGGCGAGATGTGGCCGCTTTCCAGCGCCAGCACCTGGTAGATGCCGCGACGCATCAGCGCTTCGCTGAGGTCGCTGGCCACCTCGCGGGTGGTGCACAGGTAGCGCACCCAGGAGGTGAGGATGATCCAGGCGTTCAGGGTCAGCGCTTCGAGCTGCGGTTCGTCCATCTGCAGGATGCCGGCGTCGACGAAGCCTCGGTAGATCGCCTTGGCGTTGTCCATGGCGCGACGGGCAAAGGTGCGGTAGGCAGCGGCCAGCTCCGGGTCGGAGTCCAGCAGGTGCTCCAGGTCGCGGTGCAGGAAGCGGTAGTGCCACATCGCGGCGAGCAGCGCCTCGAGGTAGAAGGTCTTGTCCTCCACCGTCAGTGCGCGGCCCTCGGGCAGATGCAGGAACTGGTCGACGTGGCGTTCGTACTCGGCGAACAGCTGGGCGATGATCACCTGCTTGTTGCGGTAGTGGTAGTAAAGGTTGCCCGGCGAGATGCCCAGGTGCGCGGCGATGTGGTTGGTGGTGACGCTGCGCTCGCCCTGGGCGTTGAACAGCTCCAGGCTGGCCTGGGCGATGCGGTCACGGGTATTGATGCGTGGTGCCATTCGCGAAACTCATCGAAGCGGATTGCAGGGTCGTTTTGCCCGGTGCGGTGGACGCCAAAGGTACACCGATTGCTACCGCGTAACACCCAAGGCGGCCCGCCCAACTTTTCGTTGGCTGGGTCTGATGGCGCGAAAACGGCATGCTGATTGACACTCTAGAGCAATTGCTCTAAAAAACCAGCGACAGTATAAAAACGCGAAGCATCCGAGATTCCTGTGTGAATCCCCGGAGAGCTTCCCCACCCGCTTCCGCCCAGGAGCCCGTCATGGTTGCCGATATCGCCTACCTGCAGCAGACCCAGCAGCAGATCAGCCAGCTGGAAACCCTTCTCGAACGCCAGCGCCAGGCCTATCGCGCGAACCCGATGCCGGACGCCGGCCAGCGCATCCAGTGGCTGAAGAGCCTCGCCAACCTGCTGGTGACCGAGCAGAAGGCGATCATCGACGCCATCAACGCCGACTTCAGCAACCGTTCCGCCGACGAAACCCTGCTCGCCGAAGTGCTGCCCAGCCTGCACGGCGTGCACTACGCCACCAAACGCGTGAGAAAGTGGATGAAGCCCTCGCGCCGCAGCGTGGGCATGCAGTTCATGCCGGCCTCGGCCAAGGTCATCTACCAGCCGCTGGGCGTAGTGGGCGTGATCGTGCCGTGGAACTACCCGCTGTTCCTCGCCATCGGCCCGCTGACCGGGGCGCTGGCCGCCGGCAACCGGGTGATGATCAAGATGAGCGAATCCACCCCGGAATCCGCCCGCGTGCTGAAGGATCTGCTGGCCAAGGTCTTCCCCGAGGACCTGGTCGCCGTGGTGCAGGGCGAAGTGGATGTCGGCGTCGCCTTCTCCAAGCTGCCTTTCGACCACCTGCTGTTCACCGGTGCCACCAGCGTCGGCAAGCACGTGATGCGCGCCGCCGCCGAGAATCTCACCCCGGTGACCCTGGAACTGGGCGGCAAGTCGCCGGCCATCGTCTCGGCCAGCGTGCCGATGAAGGACGCCGCCGAGCGCATCGCCTTCGGCAAGTCGCTCAACGCCGGGCAGACCTGCGTGGCACCGGACTACGTGCTGGTGCCGCAGAACCGCGTCGACGAGTTCGTCGAGAGCTACCGCCAGGTGGTCCAGGGCTTCTTCCCGACACTGGAAAACAACCCGGACTACACCGCGATCATCAACGAGCGCCAGCTGTCGCGCCTGAACGGCTACCTCGCCGACGCCAAGGCGCGCGGCGCCACCGTCATCCCGTTGTTCCCGCAGGCCCAGGGCCGCCGCCTGCCGCAGGCGCTGGTGCTGAACGTGACCGACGAGATGAAGATCATGCAGGAAGAGATCTTCGGCCCGCTGCTGCCGGTGATCCCCTACCAGTCCCTCGACCAGGCGCTCAGCTACGTCAACGAGCGCGATCGGCCGCTGGCCCTGTATTTCTTCGGCTATGACAAGCGCGAGCAGGACCACGTACTGGCGCAGACCCACTCCGGCGGCGTGTGCCTCAACGACACCCTGCTGCACGTCGCCCAGGACGACATGCCCTTCGGCGGCGTCGGCCCCTCCGGCATGGGCCACTACCACGGCCACGAAGGCTTCCTGACCTTCTCCAAGGCCAAGGGCGTATTCAGCAAGCCGCGCTTCAACGCTGCGCGGGTGATCTACCCACCCTACGGTAAATCGCTGCAGAAGCTGGTCTACAAGCTGTTCATTCGCTGACCGGCACCCTCCAAGACACAGGTGAAAAAACAAGAATGACAGACACCTCCCTGAGCGCGCCGGGACTCTCCCGGCGCGGCGTGCTCAAGATCGGCCTGCTGGGCGGGGCCTTCCTCGCCACGGCGGGCGTTACCGCCAGCCTCAGCGGCTGCTCCGCCAGCACTCCGGCCAATGGCTTTGCCGTGCTGCGCGATTCCGACCTGCCGTTCCTGCGCGCGCTGGTCCCGGTGATGCTGGCCGGCGCCGTGCCCGCCGAGCGCATGGCCGAGGCGGTCAAAGGCACCCTCCAGAGCCTGGACAACAACCTCAACCACCTCTCCCCGGAAATGCTCAAGCTCACCGTGCAGCTGTTCGACGTGCTCGCCCTGCCGATCACCCGCGGGCCGCTCACCGGCATCTGGGGCAGCTGGGACAACGCCAGCGCGCAGGATGTGCAGAACTTCCTGAACCGCTGGCAGAACAGCTTCATCTCCCTGCTGAAGATGGGCCACAGCTCGCTGCTGCAACTGGTGATGATGGCCTGGTACAGCCGCCCGGAATCCTGGGGCCACTGCGGCTACCCCGGCCCGCCGAAAATCTGATTTCGCCAGAACAACAAGAATTCGCCTGAGAGATTTCCGATGCCCGTACCCGATCTGTTCGCCGAGGGCCTGGCCCGCGGCTGGAAAGTCCACAACGGCTCGCGCCTGGACAAGGACCTGACCCTGGAGGCCGACGTGGTGATCGTCGGCACCGGCGCCGGCGGCGGCACCACTGCCGAAACCCTCAGCGCCGCCGGCTACAAGGTGCTGCTGGTGGAAGAAGGCCCGCTCAAGACCAGCAGCGACTTCAAGATGCAGGAAGCCGACGCCTACCCGAACCTGTACCAGGAAGGCATCGGCCGGATGAGCAAGGACGGCGCCATCACCATCCTCCAGGGCCGCGCCGTGGGCGGCACCACCCTGGTCAACTGGACGTCCAGCTTCCGCACCCCCGAGCCGACCCTGGAACACTGGGCCAAGGAACACGGCGTGAAGGGCCACAGCGTCGCCGAAATGGCGCCCTGGTTCGAGAAGATGGAACAGCGCCTGGGCGTCGCGCCCTGGATCATGCCGCCCAACGCCAACAACGACGTGATCCGCAACGGCTGCGAGAAGCTCGGCCTGCACTGGAAGGTCATCCCGCGCAACGTCCGCGGCTGCTGGAACATCGGCTACTGCGGCATGGGCTGCCCGACCAATGCCAAGCAATCGATGCTGGTCACCACCATTCCGGCCACCCTGGAGAAAGGCGGCGAACTGCTGTTCCTCGCCCGCGCCGACCGCCTGCTGCTCGACGGCAACAAGGTCAGCGGCCTGGAATGCTCGGCCATGGACGAGCGCTGCGTCGCCCCCACCGGCCGCAAGATCACCATCAAGGCGCGTCACTACGTACTCTCCGGCGGCGGCATCAATACCCCGGCGATCCTCCTGCGCTCCAAGGCGCCGGACCCGAACGGCCGCGTCGGCCAGCGCACCTTCCTGCACACGGTGAACTTCAGCGCCGCCCTGTTCGACGAAGTGATCAACCCGTTCTACGGCGCACCGCAGTCGATCTATTCCGACCACTTCCAATGGGACGACGGCGCCACCGGACGCATGTCCTACAAGCTGGAAGTACCGCCGCTGCAACCGGCGCTCAGCGCCACCCTGCTCGGCCGCTTCGGCGAAGACAATGCGCTGCGCATGGAGCAGTTGCCGCACACCAACGTGATCCTCGCGCTGATGCGCGACGGCTTCCATCCGGACAGCGCAGTGGGCTCGGTCAGCCTGCGCGGTGACGATACCCCGGTGCTCGACTACCAGATGACCGATTACACCTGGGACGGTATCCGCCGCGCCTTCCACACCATGGCCGACATCCAGTTTGCCGCCGGCGCCAAGGCCGTGCTGCCGCTGCACGCCGACGCCGGCTACGTGAAGACTGCCAAGGAAGCACACGAGCTGATCGACAGCCTGAGCCTGGAGCTGTACCGCACCCGCCTGGGCAGTGCCCACGTGATGGGCGGCTGCGCCATGGGCGAGGACCCGAAGCAGTCGGTGTGCGACAGCCTCGGCCGCCACCACCAGCTGGAGAACCTGTCGATCCACGATGGCTCGCTGTTCCCCACCAGCATCGGCGCCAACCCGCAGCTCTCGGTCTACGGCCTCACCGCGCAACTGGCCGACGCCCTGGCCAAGCGGCTGGGTTGACGCTCCCTGCGCAATTGCTCTTCGTAGGAGCGAGCTAGCTCGCTCCTACATGGTTTGCCGCGCAAAAATCCGCGCACGGGCTCTGGCACGGGGCTTGTGCGTGACTCATGGGTCTCTCGCCGCCAATCTCAGGTAGTCCGCTCACAGAAGCACTACCAAGGTCGCTTGGCCCCACGGACATGCTGCGTTACCATCCGCCCGCTATTGCACCCGCCTGCCAACAAGAGCCGACCAGGACGCCGCGATGAATCGAGTGTTGTACCCGGGTACCTTCGACCCCATCACCAAAGGCCATGCCGATCTGGTCGAACGCGCCTCGCGACTGTTCGACCAGGTGATCATTGCCGTCGCCGCCAGCCCCAAGAAGAATCCCCTGTTCCCGCTGGAACAGCGCGTCGAGCTGGCCCGCCAGGTCACCTCGCACCTGCCCAATGTAGAAGTCGTCGGCTTCTCCACGCTGCTCGCGCATTTCGCCAAGGAGCAGAATGCGAACATCCTGCTGCGCGGCCTGCGCGCGGTGTCGGATTTCGAGTACGAGTTCCAGCTGGCCAACATGAACCGCCAGCTCGCACCCGACCTGGAAAGCATGTTCCTCACGCCGTCGGAGAAGTACTCCTTCATCTCCTCCACCCTGGTGCGCGAGATCGCGGCCCTGGGCGGCGACATCACCAAATTCGTCCATCCCGCGGTGGCCAGCGCCCTGGCCGAGCGCTTCAAGCGCTGATCCGCACGCCGCCAAGGAAGGCGGTTTCCGTCAGTTGACTCCCTGACTGCGTGCACTGCGCGCGCCGATACGGCACAATTTCATCCTTGTTGCTACCGATCGCCATGGCAGCCGCCCTGGTTGGAGTTGTATCGATGTCCCTGAAAATCACTGACGATTGCATCAACTGCGACGTCTGCGAACCCGAGTGCCCCAATGCTGCGATCTCCCAGGGCGAGGAGATCTACGTCATCGACCCGAACCTGTGCACCGAATGCGTCGGCCACTATGACGAGCCGCAGTGCCAGCAGGTCTGCCCGGTCGACTGCATTCCCCTCGACGAAACCCATGTCGAGAGCAAGGAAGAGCTGATGGAGAAGTACAAGAAGCTCACCGGCAAGGCCTGACTTCGCGCGATTCGACACTTTTTCATTGAGTTCTCACAAACCTGCGGCGCCGTGGATTGTCTATCCTCCACCTTCGCCCCATTTGGTTTTCCAGCCGGCAATGCCGGCGGTTCGTGAGATGCCATGTCCTCGTTGAACTCCCGCTCCCGCGCCTCCCTGCTCGGCTTCTGCAGCCTGCTGCTGCTCAGCTTCGCGCTGCACGCCGCGGAACACCCGGCCCAGGCCAGCGTCGCCACGGCGCATCCGTCCGCCACTGTCGCGGGCCTTGAAACACTCGCCGACGGCGGCAACGCCTTCGACGCCGCCGTGGCCATCGCCGCCGCGCTGGCGGTGGCCGAACCCTACGGCTCAGGCCTGGGCGGCGGCGGTTTCTTCCTGCTGCGCAAGGCCGGCAGCCCGCCGACCTACCATTTCATCGACGCCCGCGAGCGCGCGCCACTGGCCGCTCACGCGCGGATGTACGAGCGCAACGGCAAGGTCGATCCGCAGCTGTCGCTCAACGGCCCTCTGGCCGCCGGCATCCCCGGCCTGCCCGCCGCCCTGGCGGACATCACCAGCCGCTACGGCCGCAAGACCCTGGCGAACAACCTGGTGCCGGCGATCCGCCTGGCCACCGATGGCGTGTCCATCGACCGTGTCTACATCGACCGCGCCTCCTGGCGTCTCGACGCGATGCGCCAGGACCGTGAGACCGCACGCATTTTCCTCGACCAGGGCAACCTGCCCGAGGAATACAGCCTGATGCGCCAGCCGCAACTGGCCAACACCCTGGAGAAACTCGCGCGCTATGGTCGCATCGGCTTCTACGAAGGCGAGACCGCGCAGAAGCTGGTGGAAGGCGTGCGCGCCGCCGGTGGCGTGTGGAGCCTGGAGGACCTCGCCAGCTACCGCACCGTCGAGCGCCAGGCGCTGCGCTACCCGCTGGCCGACGGCAAGGAACTGATCAGCGCCCCGCCGCCCTCCGCCGGTGGCGTCGCCCTCGCGCAGAGCCTGGGCATGCTGCAGCAGCTGCCCTGGCAGAAGGCCGAACCCGTGCAGCGCGTCCACTACGTCGTCGAAGCCCTGCGCCGCGCCTACCGCGACCGTGGCCTGCTGGGCGACCCGGACCGCGTCGCCAACCCGGTCAACCAACTGCTCGCACCGGATTACCTGAAGCGCCTGGCCGCCGGCATCGATCCGCAACGCGCCACGCCCAGCTCTTCGCTGCCACCCGCGCCCGCCTGGCGCGAGGGCGATCACACCACCCACTTCGTGGTAATGGACGCCGACGGCAACGCCGTTGCTGCCACGCTGTCGGTCAACCTGCCCTTCGGCGCGGCCTTCACCGTGCCCGGCACCGGCGTGCTGCTCAATGACGAGATGGACGACTTCGCCACCGACGTCAGCGGCGCCAACGCCTACCAGTTGGCCGGCAGCCAGGCCAACGCGGTGGCCGCCGGCAAGCGCCCGCTGTCGAGCATGAGCCCGAGCTTCATCGAAAGCCCCACCGAGCTGGCCGCCTTCGGCACGCCCGGCGGCAGCCGAATTCCCAGCATGGTGTTGCTGGCGATGCTCGATTACCTGGACGGCAAGCCGGTGCAGCGCTGGGTGTCTTCGCCGCGCTACCACCACCAGTTCCTACCGGACGTGATCGAGCACGAACCACGCGCCTTCAGCGCTGCCGAAGCGGCCGACCTGCAGCGCCGTGGCTACACGCTCAAGGATGTGGGTCGCGCCTATGGCAACCAGCAGGTCCTGCTGTGGAACAAGAAGTCCGGCGAGGTGCAGTCCGCCAGCGATCCGCGCGGCATCGGCCTGGCCACCGAACTGGCGGCACCGCTGCGCTGACCAGGGATTCCTCAGGGCAGGATGAGGCCGGGCGCTTCGGCCTCGCCCGGCTCGAACAGGCCATGTTCGGTGCCCAGTTGCAGCACATTGCGCAGGCTCTGGATGATGCGGCTGACGTAGCCCAGATCGTTCATCAGCGAGCTCATCTGCAGGCCATCCAGCTCGTGCCGGCGCACCGCAGCGAACAGACGCTGGCGGAAGGCACCGTCGAATTCGGCGGCGCTTTCGTCGAGCAGCTGCAGGCGTGCCGCCAGCGCCTCTTGCGGTAGATCGCCGCCAATCAGCGAACCCAGCGCACGTACTTCCCGCAGCATCGAGATCAGATGCCGGCGCAGCTCGACATAGGTATCGCGCAGCACCGAAGGCTCGCCCTGCAGAGCCTGCCCCAGGTTCTTCTGCAGATGCTTGGCGTCCTTCACGGCATCCACCAGCTGTAGCGCCACCACCTGGCAGGACAGCCAGAAGCGCTGGTGTTCCTCGTCCAGAGGGACTTCGAGGCGCCCCATGAAGCTCAGCAGATCGCCATAAACTCCCTTGATATGGCGCTGGTAGAGCACTTCCGCGCCCAGCGCATGGCGGTCGGGCGCCGCGCGCAGTTCGTTCTCGTCGATGCGCGGCTGGCTGAGCATGTCCACCGGCAGGTAGAGCGCGTGGCAGATCACCTCGATGCTCAACCGACCGAGGTGTCGCAACTCCTGGAGTACCGCGCTGGCAGCGGCATCGGCGGAATCCAGCGCGCGCTCGTTGAGGTAGCGCGCATGGGTGCGCTCGATGCTCGGCATGGCCGGCGCCATGTCGGTGATCAGCACGGCCGGCTCCTCCACTTCCGGCAACCAGCGCACCAGGGCATTGGCCAACGCGCCCTGCAATGGCCAGAACAACGCCACGCCCATGCCATTGAACAGCGTATGGAACAGCGCCAGCTGGATCATCGGGTTGTCCGCCAGGCCCAGCGGCGTCACCAGCCAGTGCACCAGCCAGGTCAAGGGCGACAACAGCAGGAAGGCCAGCACCCCGGTCACGACATTGAACAGTACATGGGCCAGCGCCAGCCGCTGCCCGCTGCGATTGCCGCCCAGGGAGCCGACGAAGGCCGTGGTGACGCTGCTGCCGACGTTCGAGCCGATGGCGATGGCCAGGCTCTGGCCCAGCTCCAGTTGCCCGCCGGCCAGGGCTGCCAGGGTCAGCATCAGCGTGGCGTGGCTGGATTGCAGGACCACGGTGATGAGCAGGCCGAAGGTCACGAACAGCAGTGCGCCGAGCATGCCTTCGGCACGCAGCTCGCTCATGTCCATGGCATCGCCGAAGCTCTGGAAGCCTTCCTTGATCTGGTCGATGCCCAGGAAGATGAAGGCGATCCCCAGCAGGATGCGCCCGGCGGCCTTGCTCTTGGCGCCGTTGAAACCCAGCAGGATGCCGAACACCAGCAATGGCAGCGCCAGCGGACTCAGGCTGAGATTCTGCCCGGCCAGTGCCAGCAGCCAGATACCGCTGGTGGCGCCCAGGTTGGCGCCGAACAGGATCGCGATTCCCCCCGCCAGCTGGATCAGCCCGGTGCTGATGAAGGCGATGGTGAGCAGCGAAACCAGCGTCGAGGACTGCAGCAGGAAGGTGCCGAAGAGGCCGAACAACAGGCTCTTGCCACGCGTCGCGGTGCTCTTTTCCAGCCAGCGCTCGAGTTGGCTGCCGGCAAGATCGCGCAGCCCTTCTTCCAGGCACTGCATGCCGAACAGGAACAGCGCCAGGCCCGCTCCCAACTGCAGCAGGCCGGCACTGGACCAGAAGGTGTAGCCCAGGACTATAGCGACCAGCAGCAGAAGCAGCGGACGCAGGTGCTTCTTCAGGCCGCTCAGGTTCATGGTCTACCCACAGGACTCACCCGGCAAGCCGGGCCGGCGAGGCGGCCAAGCCGCCCCGGAACGGGACGACGGATCAGTCTTTCTTGTAGCCGCTGGTGGTGCAGCCCAGGCAGCGCACGAAGGCGGCCTTGCCCGGATCGACGACCAGCGCCTGGCCAGCTTCCTTGATATTGCCGCCGGCAGCGCTGAATGGCAGGGTCACTACGAAAGCAGCGGTGCCCACCACGGTGGCGGCGATCAGCAGCGGACGAGCGAAAATCAGGTCGCCCATCATCGCGTAGGCCGGCGGGGCCTCTACGGTGTAGGTCGGGTCGCCACTGACGTTGCTCACCGCGTCCTGAGCAACGGCCGGCAGCACCGAGAATGCGCAGGTCAGTGCCATTGCAGTGGCGGTGGTGCGGAACAGGTTCATGGAAGGAAGTCCTTTTTTGTTTAGTTGGGCAGGCAGACTGCCATAACTATAACAGCGCTCCATGACTTGTCGCGTGACAGCCTTCAATCACCGAAGAATGCGTATTCAGGCTTTTTCGGTACGAATGGCCGGTAAAAGGCCTGCATCCGCCGAAGGTCCCCTGACTCGTCGCCGGTGGGCCAGAAAGGTTCGCCGATCACGATGCGCCGGCCGGGATAATCCAGCGCCGCCAGGACGATGGGGACACCCGCGCCACGGGCGATGTGGTAGAAGCCCATTTTCCAGCGCTCGACCTTCCGCCGCGTACCCTCCGGGGAGAGGATCAGCATCATCTCGCGGTTGTCGCGGAAGGCCTGGATTGCCTGGTCCACCGTATTCAGCTTGAGGTGGCGCTGGATCGGGATGCCGCCCCAGCGGCGCATCAGTGCGCCGAAGGGCGCGCGGAAGAGGGTGTGCTTGCCGAACCAGCGGGCGTTCAGGCGCAGCACGAACTTGACCGCGAGAAACAACACGAAATCCCAGTTGGAGGTGTGGTGCGCGCCGATCACCACGAACTTGTCGAGTGGCGGCAGCGCGCCTTCGATACGCCAGCCGGCCACGCGCAGCATGCTGTGGCCGAGTGCCTCGGCGAATGGGTTGCGGGGCAGATAGTTACCGGACATGAATCACCTGTAGCCCCTTCGTCGGGGGCCATTGTTGTTATGGCAGAAGGTGGAGTGGCAGATCGGGACGGCAGCTTAACGGCGGCCCCGCGGCCTCAGCGTTGGCAGCGCGGACAGTAGACGCTGGCGCGCTGGCCGAGGCGCACTTCGCGCAGGGTCGAGCCGCAGACCTTGCAGGGTTCGCCACCGCGCCCGTAGGCGAAGAGTTCCTGCTGGAAGTAGCCGGGCTGGCCGTCGCCGCCGACGAAATCGCGCAGCGTGGTACCGCCGCGCTCGATGGCAATGGCAAGGATTCGCTTGATCTCCTGGGCAAGCTTCACGTAGCGCGCCCGCGAGATGGTCCCCGCCTCGCGGCGCGGGTCGATGCCGGCGGCGAACAGCGCCTCGGTGGCGTAGATGTTGCCCACCCCGACCACCACAGCGTTGTCCATGATGAAGGGCTTCACCGCCATGCTGCGGTTGCGCGACAGCTGGAACAGTCGCTCGCCTTCGAAGGCGTCGGTCAGCGGCTCCGGGCCCAGGTGGCGCAGCAGTTCATGTTCCAGCGGCGTCAGACTCCAGAGCAGCGCACCGAAGCGGCGCGGGTCGGTGTAGCGCAGCGCCATGCCTGATTCCAGCTCGATATCCACATGCTCGTGGCGCGCTGCCGGCGTGCCGCACTCCACCAGGCGCAGGCTGCCGGACATACCCAGGTGGCTAATCAGCGTGCCCACTTCGGCATTGAGCAAGAGGTACTTGGCACGCCGCTCCACCTGCACGATGCGCTGCCCGGACAGACGTACGTCGAGGTCCTCGGGAATCGGCCAGCGCAAACGACGCTCACGGACGACCACGCGGCTGACGCGCTGGCCTTCGAGATGGGGCGCTATGCCCCGGCGGGTGGTTTCGACTTCAGGTAATTCGGGCATGGATCACTACTGCGTAGGAGCTTTTCTGTAGGTTCAGTCCAGCGCGCGGGCCAGCTGGATCAGATCGTCGCGCCATTCGGCCGCCTTGGGCAGCGCCAGGAAGGACTCGTTGAGAAAACCTTCCCGCGCCTCGTAGGTAAAAGGCTCGCCCTTGGTATCCAGCACCTCGCCGCCGGCGCCTTCCAGCACCCCCTGGGCGGCTGCCGTGTCCCACTGGCTGGTTGGCGCCAGGCGCGGGTAGCAGTCCGCCGAGCCTTCGGCGAGCAGGCAGAACTTCAGCGAACTGCCGATGTTGGCCAGGTTCAGGTCGCCAAAGCGCTGCGCGAGGCCGGACAGCAGGCTTTCCTGCTGCGGGCTGGAATGGCGCTTGCTGGCCACCACAGTAAAGACATCTTCCGGGCTGCTGCGTACCTCGATGGCCTCGGGCTCGCCGCCACGCTCTTCGCGCCAGGCGCCAAGGCCGGTACCACCGTAGTAGCAGCGGCCGCTGGCGGGGATACCGACTACGCCGAAGATCACGCGCCCGTGCTCGATGAGCGCGACGTTGACGGTGAATTCGTCACTGCCGGAAATGAACTCCTTGGTGCCGTCCAGCGGGTCCACCAGCCACCAGCGGCTCCACTGGGCCCGTTGCTCCAGGGGAATGTCGCAATCCTCCTCGGACAACACCGGCACATCCGGCGCCAGCGCGCGCAGGCCGTCGGCCAGCAGGCGGTGGGCGGCCAGGTCGGCGGCGGTCACCGGCGATTCGTCGGACTTGCTCTGGACATCCAGGTCGCCCTGCCAGAACGGCAGGATCACATCGCCCGCCTTGTGCACCAGGTCGATCACGGCAGGTAGGAAGGCATTCATCACGGTTGGAACTCCCCTCGTTGGGTCAACAGGTCGCGCACCAGGTAGAGCGCGGCCAGGGCACGCCCTTCACTGAACTGGGCATTCTGCGCGAGGCTGGAGAGCTCGCGCAGGCTGATCCTGTCCACGCCCATGGGCTCGGGTTCGTCGCCGGGCAGCGATTCTTCGTAGAGGTCACGGGCGAGCACCACCTGGATGCGCTGACTCATGTAGCCGGGCGACAGGGACAGCTCGGTGATGTATTCCAGCTGACGGGCGCCGTAACCGGCCTCTTCCTTCAGCTCGCGGTTGGCGGCATCGAGGATGTCCTCACCCGGCTCCACCAGGCCCTTGGGCAACGAAAGCTGGTATTCGTCGACCCCGGCGCAATACTCCTCCACCAGCACGGCGTGCTCGCCGTCGAGCATGGCGATCACCATCACAGCACCGTAGCCCTGCCCCTTGCCAACCAGGCGCTCGTAGGTCCGTTCGACGCCATTGGAGAAGCGCAACTGCAGCTCCTCGACGGCGAAAAGCCGGCTTCTGGCAACGATCTCTCGAGCGAGGACCGTGGGTTTCTGACGCATGGGGCGACTCCTGGGGGTGGCCGGGTCGGCTATGATAACCCGCCTTTTCCGATTCTCCGTGTCAGATATCGCGCTGATTCCGTCCATCGGCGGCGCAATTGCGACACCCTTTTGCGAAAGCCCAGCATGCCACGCCTGCCCTGGAACCAGATCGATACCGTCCTGCTCGACATGGACGGCACCCTGCTCGATCTGCATTTCGACAACCACTTCTGGCTCGAACACCTGCCGCAACGGTACGCCGAGCACCACGGCATCAGCCGCGCCCAGGCCGATGCCGAACTGCTGCCGCTGTTCCGTGACAACGCCGGGCTGCTCAACTGGTATTGCCTGGACTTCTGGAGCCGCGAGCTCAAGCTGTCGATCATGGACCTCAAGCGCGAGGTCGCCCACCTGATCGCACTGCGTCCGGACGCCGATTTCTTCCTTGCGCAACTGCGCGAGCACGGCAGGCGCGCGGTGCTGATCACCAATGCGCACCGCGATTCGCTGTCGCTGAAGATGCAACGAGTGGAGCTGGCGCCCTGGCTCGATCGGTTGATCAGCTCCCATGACTACGGCTTCCCCAAGGAAGACCAGCAGTTCTGGCAGGCACTGCGTGCGGACGTCGACTTCGACCCGGCGCGCAGCCTTTTCATCGACGACAGCCTGCCGATCCTGCGCGCGGCGCGGACCTTCGGCATCGGCCATCTGCTTGCGGTACGCCAGCCCGACAGCCGCCAGGGGCCGAAGGACACCGAGGAATTCGCTGCCCAGGAAGACTACCGGGCACTGCTCGAAGGCTTGTGAGGGGCGCAGAAACAACGAGCCCGGCACTGGGCCGGGCTCGGGGACATCACTCCGGAATCCGCAGCACCTGGCCGGGATAGATCTTGTCCGGATGACTGAGCATCGGCTTGTTCGCCTCGAAAATCTTGTTGTAGAGGTTGGCGTTGCCGTACTCCGCCTTGGCGATGGCGCTGAGCGTATCGCCCTTCTTCACGGTGACGAAACGCGCCTCGCCAGCCGGCGTAGCGACGGTGATGTGGTCTTCCACGCCCGACACGCCCGCGACGTTGCCCAGCGCCAGCAGGATCTTCTCCTTCTCTTCCTGGCTGGCCACTTCACCGGTGGCGATCACCTTGTCACCTTCGACGCTGACCTGGATGTTCGGGTTGCCCAGGCCCACCTTGGCGATGTGGTCCTTGAGCGATTCGGCGGCCTGCGCCTCCTGGCCCACGATGCTTTCCCACAGCTTCTCGCCGGCTTCCTTCACGAACGCAAAAATGCCCATTTCCAACCTCCCTACGGTTACAGTGACAGGCGGCCGGCATTGGGCAGACCGCGCGCCCCTGGAGTCTAGTCGCCGACTTCCGCAGTGCCTGACGGAATACTCCTAATCCCGCCTTAACCCGACAGAACGCCCCGGAGCCTTCCCGCCGATGGACATCAAGCAGCTGAAATTCCTCTGCGCGCTGGACGAGACACGGCACTTCGGCCAGGCGGCGGCACGCTGCCACGTCACTCAGCCAACGCTCTCGATGCGGGTACGCAGCCTGGAGGAGGAACTGGGCCTTGAACTGGTGCGCCGTGGGCAGCGCTTCGAGGGTTTCACCGAGGCCGGCGAGCGCGTACTCGCCTGGGCCCGGAGCCTGCTGGCTGCGCATGACGGGCTCTACGCAGAAGCGGCGGCCTGCCGCGGCCAACTGGTCGGCACCCTGCGCCTGGGCGTGGTGCCGCTGGCAGGCTTCGACCCCATGCAGCTGATCGAGCTGTTCGCCCAGCGCCACCCGGAACTGCGCTTCCAGCTGTTCGCCCTGAGTTCGGAGAACATCCTCGAAGGCCTCGGCCGCAACCAGCTGGACCTTGGCCTGTCGTACCTCGACCGCCTCGACCGCGAACATTTCGAAAGCCTCGAACTGGCCGCTACCCGCATGGGCCTGCTGCACGACCGCCGGCACTTCCAGATCGACGGTCCGAGCCTGAGCTGGGACGCACTGGCGGAGCTGCCGCTGGGCCTGCTCTCGTCCGGCATGCACTTCCGCCAGTCCATCGACCACGGCTTCCGCAGCCGCGGCCTGGCGCCTCGGGCACGCCTGGAAACCGACGCCGTGCATCAGTTGGTGCAAGCCGTCGAGCGCGGGCTGTGCTGCGCGATCATGCCGCTGGGCAGCGGGCTGGACGCCCAGGGTGAGCACTTCGTGCTGACCCCGATCGACGACGCGCGCACCCTGTCGCCACTCGGGCTGATCCTGCGCCGCAGCGAACCACGCTCCGCGCTGGCCGAAGCCTGCTTCCGCGAAGCGGCGGTCCTGCTGGGCAGCGACTCGCCCGACCGATAAACCGCATCTATCACAACATCGACAGCAGCCATTAGACGCTGCCCCGGCATCGGCATAGGCTGGTTGCATTACTAGAACCACAGGGCTCAGCCCATGCCTTGCCTGATCACCCGCCCGGCCAGCGCCGCGGTCCGGGATGCCGTCGTGCCTGCCGACGGCTACAGCTACGTCGAACTCACCCCGCAAGGAGCCGGCGGCCGCGCCGCATTGGCCGGGGAAACCGCCCTGGCCATCGCCTACAACGGCCTCAGCCAGGCCGTGATGATGGTCTCGCCGAACGACCTGGAAGACTTCGTCCACGGTTTCAGCCTCGGTGCCGGCCTCATCGACTCCATCGACGACATCTATGACGTGAGCCTGACCGCACATGGCGAGGCCATTACCGCCGAGGTGCAGGTCAGCAATCGCGCCTTCTGGGCCCTCAAGGACCAGCGCCGGCAACTGGCCGGCAACACCGGCTGCGGCCTGTGCGGCGTCGAGGCCCTGGACCAGGCGCTGCCCGGCCTGCCGGTATTGCCGCGCGCTCCCCTGCCACCCGCCGTCCATTTCGACCACCTGCGCGAGCGGGTCAATGCCGTGCAGGAGATCGGCAGGCGCAGCGGCGCTCTGCATGCGGCGCTGTTCGTCGATGCCGCCGGCGAGATTCGCCTGTGCCGCGAGGATATCGGCCGCCACAACGCCCTCGACAAACTGGTCGGCGCGCTCAAGCGCCAGCGCCTGGAGCTGGCCGGCGGCTTCGCCGTGGTGACCAGCCGCTGCAGCCTGGAACTTATCCACAAGGCCGTGCGCGCCGGGCTCCCCACCCTGGTCAGCCTGTCCGCTCCCACCTCGCTCACCGTGCAGTGGGCCCGCGAGCACAACCTGAACCTGATCCACCTGCCCCATCGCAGCCCGCCCCGGGTCTACAGCCCGGCGCCACCAGCCGCCTGAACGAAAGAGATTCCATGAGCCTGCAGCAAGAAAACCCCCGCTACCAACCCTACAAGGGCGCCGCCGCCGGCTGGGGCGCGCTGATCAGCGTCACGCGCTTCTGGCTGGACAGCAAACAGCCGTTCAAGAACCTGCGTGCCCTGCTCAAGACCAACCAGAACGGTGGCTTCGACTGCCCTGGCTGCGCCTGGGGCGACTCCCCCGAAGACGGGCGGGTGAAGTTCTGCGAGAACGGCGCCAAGGCAGTGAACTGGGAGGCCACCAAGCGCCGCGTGGACCCAGCCTTCTTCGCCCGTCACAGCGTTACTTCGCTGCGCGAGCAGAGCGACTACTGGCTCGAATACCAGGGCCGCCTGACCGAGCCGATGCGCTACGACCCCACCACCGACCGCTACCAGCCAATCGCCTGGGACGACGCCTTCGCCCTGATCGCCCGGCACCTGAATGCGCTGGAAAGCCCCGACCAGGCCGAGTTCTACACCTCCGGTCGGGCCAGCAACGAGGCGGCCTTCCTCTACCAGCTGTTCGTCCGCGCCTTCGGCACCAACAACTTCCCCGACTGCTCGAACATGTGCCACGAGGCCAGCGGCGTAGCCCTGGGCCAGAGCGTCGGCATCGGCAAGGGCACCGTGACCTTCGATGACTTCGAGCACGCCGATGCGATCTTCGTCTTCGGCCAGAACCCCGGCACCAACCACCCGCGCATGCTCGAACCGCTGCGCGAGGCGGTGAAGCGCGGCGCCCAGGTGGTCGCCTTCAACCCGCTCAAGGAGCGCGGCCTGGAGCGCTTCCAGCACCCGCAGCACGCGCTGGAAATGCTCACCAATGGCTCCGAGCCGCTGAACACGGCCTTCTTCCGCCCGGCACTGGGTGGCGACATGGCCGCCGTGCGCGGCATCGCCAAGTTCCTCCTGCAATGGGAACGCGAAGCCCAGGCCAAGGGCGAGCCGGCAGTGTTCGACCACGCCTTCATCGCCGAGCATACCCAGGGCGTCGATGCCTACCTGGCCGTGGTGGACGACACCAGTTGGGAGCACATCGTCCAGCAGTCGGGGCTGAGCCTCGATGAAATCGAGCAGGCGGCGATCATGTACCGCCGCGCCGAGCGAGTGATCGTCTGCTGGGCCATGGGCATCACCCAGCACCATCACTCGGTGCCCACCATCCAGGAACTGGTCAGCCTGCAACTGTTGCGCGGCAATGTCGGCCGCCCAGGCGCCGGCCTGTGCCCGGTACGCGGCCACAGCAATGTGCAGGGCGACCGCACCATGGGCATCAACGACCGACCGCCTGCCGCTCTGCTCGATGCCATCGAACGGCGCTTCCAGTTCAAGGTGCCGCGTGCGAACGGCCACAACACCGTCGAGGCTATCAACGCCATGCTCGACGGGCGGGCCAGGGTCTTCATCGGCCTGGGCGGCAACTTCGCCCAGGCGACCCCGGACAGCCCGCGCACTCATCAATCCTTGCGCAATTGCGCGCTGACCGTGCAGATCAGCACCAAGCTCAACCGCAGCCACCTCACCGTGGGCGGCGACGCGCTGATCCTGCCGTGCCTGGGGCGCACCGACATCGACCGTCAGGCTGAAGGCCCGCAGGCAGTGACCGTGGAAGACTCCTTCAGCATGATCCACGCATCCTTCGGGCAGCTGGAGCCGTCGTCAAAACAGATGCGCTCGGAGCCGGCCATCATCGCCGGCATCGCCAAGGCCACCCTGGGCAACCACCCGGTGGACTGGGACGCGATGATCGCCAACTACGACCGCATCCGCGACCTGATCGCCGACACCATCCCCGGCTTCAACGACTTCAATCGCCGCGTGGCCAACCCCGGCGGCTTCCACCTGGGCAACTCGGCGGGCTCGCGGCGCTGGAACACCGCCAGCGGCAAGGCCAACTTCCACCACCACCCGCTGCCAGCAGACCTGGTCCACGCGAAGATCCGCGAGACCGGCCAGGAGCCCCACCTGATCCTGCAGACGCTGCGCTCCCACGACCAGTACAACACCACCATCTATGGCCTGGACGACCGCTACCGCGGCGTGCGCGGCCATCGCGAGGTAGTGTTCGCCAACGAGGCAGACATCCGCCGCCTGGGCTTCGAGCCGGGCGAGAAAGTGGACATGGTGTCACTCTGGTCCGATGGCGTGGACCGCCGCGTCAGCGGCTTCACCCTGCTGGCCTACGACATTCCCGCCGGCCAGGCGGCGGCGTACTACCCGGAGACCAACCCGCTGGTGCCGCTGGACAGCCACGGGGTCGGCAGCCACACGCCAACCTCCAAGTTCGTCGCCATCCGCTTCGAGAAAGCGCGACCGAGCCAGCGCATCGCGTGATGCCCTTCACGGCGCTCCCACCGGAGCGCCGTCCAACCGCCGTTCGCGAACAAGCCAGCTCCTACAGAAAAGCCGCTGCTCTTTGTAGGAGCGAGCTTGCTCGCGAAGCTTTTCTCGGACGCACCCTTGCCTCGTCTTGCGAAAAATCCGCTAGACGCGCATCAAGTAGGAAAAGGCCGAAGGGTAAACTCGGAGGGGAAAGGACGCTTTCCGTGAAAAGCCATCATTTCAATGGCATTCTGTGATAAAAACACATCAAAAGCGAAACCCTGGAATAACGCTCAGACCGCCCAAAATCGAAAAAGTTCTGACCTAAAATCAAATACTTGCATTATTTGATGAAAGTCGTGTTACTCGTCGGAACCCCCTTGCCAGAGCCTTCGCCCAAACCGAGGATCACCCCCAACATCCCCACAGAGAGATCCTCTCTATGAAGTACTCCTCGATGCTCCTGTTGTCTCTTGCGCTGGTTGGTGGCACCGCCTTCGCGGACGGCGACACCCGTGCCGGCGTCGGTGGCGCCCTGGGCGGGGTATTGGGCACTGCGGTCGGCCAGGCGGTCGGCGGCAGCACCGGCGCCGCCATTGGTGGTGGCCTTGGCGGTGCAGCAGGCGGCGCCATGGGCGCACGCCATGGCAACAAAACAGAAGCCGCCATCGGCGGTGGCCTGGGCGCCGCGGGCGGCCAGGTGCTGGGCAACAAGATGGGCGGCACCACGGGCGGCCTGATCGGCGCGGCCCTGGGTGGTGGCGCCGGTGGCGCACTGGGTAACCACTACGCCGACAGCAACCGCGACGATGACGACGACTACGATGGTCGCCGCGGCTACCGCCATGCGCGCTATGACGATCGTCGCTACGACCGCCACTGGCACGATAACGGTCGTCACCGCGGCTGGTACAAGCACAAACACAAGCACCATCGCGACTGGGATTGATCCGCGGCATAGCTAACCGCGATCAGTCCACGGAAACGACGACTGACAGCCGGGCCTCATTGCCCGGCTGTTTTCTATGCGGGACAATTTCCCCATTCCTTTTCTACTTTCAGGTTCGCAACATGCGTAAGACTCTTTCTGTTCTGGCACTGGCCCTGCTGGCCAGCCACGCCGTCGCCGACGACACCAAATCCGCCATTGGCGGCGGTGTCGGGGGCGCACTGGGCAACGTGGTGGGGGGCGCCCTGGGTGGCTCCACCGGCGCGGCCATCGGTGCTGGCGTAGGCGGTGCAGCTGGCGGCGCGATGGGTGCCAAGAACGGCAACAAGACCGAGGCAGCCATTGGCGGCGGCCTGGGTGCGGCAGGCGGCTCGGTCATCGGCAACAAGGTCGGTGGCTCCACCGGTGGCGCCATTGGCGCGGGCCTGGGCGGCGCGGCGGGCGGCGCGCTGGGCAACCACCTGGCCGACGACAACGATGACCACCACAGCAGTGGTCACAAGAGCGACCGCCACAAGGGCAAAGGCCACTACAAGCACAAACACAAGCATCACGACGACTGACCGATGCCCGTGTGAAAAAGCCCGCCGATTGGCGGGCTTTTTTGTTCATGACCGACCGATTAGGCGCAGGCGGGCAAGCAGGACAACAGCGCACTCAGCTCAGCTGGCGGTCGGCGCTCAACGCGACGGTATTCACCGCCATCGTCGGTGCGCTGCAGCCATCCGCCATCGACCAGGGCGCGCCGAAGCAGCAGGTGGTCACCCAGGCGTTCCTGAGCACGCAGGCGGCCGTTGATGTCCTTTTCACTCCACGTTTGCCGCGCCGGCAAGCGCGACCACAGCACCCAGAGGCAGGCCTCACGGTGGCTGTGTTTCTTCGGCCAGCGTTGCAGGCAGCCGGCCTCATCGAAGTAGCGCCGCCACTGCTCGACGCGGCGAAAATCCACCACGGCTTCGGGCTCTATTTCGCGGGCCAAGCGCGCCTCAGCCTGGTGGCTGGCGCGCAGCGCCTGGTAGTTGCGGAAGCCAACCGCGCGGGCCAGCAGGTTGAGCATCTCCACATGACCGGGACGTTCGGGCGATTCGTCCAATTGTCGCGTCAGGAATTTCGCCAGCACCGACATATCGGGGGCGTGGTAGGGCAAGCGTTGCCTGGACACAGTGCAATCCTCGTTGCGTGCCAAGACCTCGTGCAGGAGGTGATCGGGGGTCGCCGGCTTCCGATGCGGCACTGGGAAAGTGTGTCGGATCGTCAAAGGTGCGGGGAACCGCGTGGCAGGTTTAGCGCTCTCCATACGGAGGCGGCGACGCCTGGGTGAACTGCCGACCGGCGGCCAGCATAGGCCGGGCGCGCCACCCGGGACAAGCCCCATGTCATCCGGCCAGCCTCGTATAGGCTTGTCGGGAAGGGATCACTGGCCACAAGGAGTCATTCGTGAAAGCGCTTGCTGCCGCCGGTCTGCTGCTGTCGCTTGGCGCCGTGCAGACCGCGCACGCCGGGGACTGGCAGGTCTGCCAGATGGAAGTGGAGATCATCGGGGCGCTCAAACTGCCCGTGCGGGGCCTGGAAGGCCGCGTGGAGTCGGTCAAGCCACGGGCCGCCGGCGCGGATTGCCCGAATCGGGGCGCGCTGATCGCCTTCGAGCCGGAAAGCGCCGACTGGCAAAGCATGATCCCGCGTAAGCACTGGCCAGCGCCAGGGCAGCGGGTGTGGATGCGCTACCAGTACCTGGACGGCATCTGCAAGGGCGACGGCAACAGCCGGCCGTGCCGGATCGAGCATTATCCGATGGGGTGGTAGGTAATCGTCGCAGGAGCGAGCTTGCTTGCGAACGGAATTGCTGGCATCGCCGATGCGCGACGTGTTCGCGAGCAGGCTCGCTCCCGCAAAGAGCCCGTCAAACGCGTACCAGCACCTCCATCGCTTCCCGCAACGCAGGAGGAATCGATACCGGCCGGTTGCTCGCGCGGTCGACGAACACATGCACGAACTTGCCCGCCGCGCAGGCCAGGTCCTCGCCCTCGCGGAAGATCGCCAGTTCGTACTGAACCGAGCTGTTGCCCAGCTTGCCGACCCGCAGGCCGACCTCGATGCGCTCGGGGAAGGCCACCGGCGCGAAATAATCACAGCTGGAGCTGACCACGAAGCCCACCACCTCGCCGCCGTGGATATCCAGGCCACCGCGCTCGATCAGGTAGGTGTTCACCGCTGTGTCGAAGAAGCCGTAGTAGGTCACGTTGTTCACGTGGCCGTAGATATCGTTGTCGTGCCAGCGGGTGGTGATCGGCTGGAAGTGCGCGTAGTCGGTGCGGCTGGGGTGCTGTTCGCTCATCGGGTTCTCAGAAGGCGGCTCGGTAGATGGCCAGCGCGTCGCTCTCGCTGACATCGCGGGGATTATTCACCAGCAGGCGCTGCTGCAACATCGCATCGGCGGCCAGGCGCGGCAGGCTGGCCTCCGGTACGCCGGCATCGCGCAGGCGCGACGGCAGGCCGCTGCGCGGGCTGAGGTCGGCCAGCTCGGCGATGAACTGCTCGGTGCGGTCGGCATCGCTGCGCAGGCGCTCGCCCAGCAGCAGTGGCGCGAGCTCGGCGTAGAGCGGCGCGGCGTTGGGCGCATTGAAGCGGACCACCTCGGGCAGCACCAGCGCATTGCTCAGGCCGTGGGGAATGTGGAAGTGCCCGCCCAGCGGATAGGCCAGCGCGTGCACGGCGGCCACCGGGGCGTTGGCGAAGGCCTGACCGGCCAGGCAGGCGCCCAGCAGCATGGCCTGGCGCGCCTCGCGGTTGCCGCCATTGTGCACGGCTTCGTCGAGGTTCAGCGCCAGCAGGCGCAGCGCTTCGCGGGCCAGCAGGTCGGACAGCGGGTTCTTCTTCAGCTTGCTGGTGTAGGCCTCGATGGCGTGCACCATGGCGTCGATGCCGGTGGCGGCGGTGACCGCCGGCGGCAGGCCGAGGGTGAGGTCGGCGTCGAGCACGGCCAGGTCCGGCAGCAGGTACGGGCTGACCACGCCCATCTTGGTGGTCTCGCCGGTGGTGACGATGGCGATGGGTGTCACTTCCGAACCGGTACCCGCGGTGGTCGGCACCTGGATCAGCGGCAGGCGTGGGCCGCGAGCGTTGCCAACGCCGAAGATGTCCTTCAGCCCCTGGGATGCCGACGGATGCGCCAGCAGCGCCACCAGCTTGGCGACGTCCATCGAGCTGCCGCCGCCATAGCCGACCACCAGTTGCGCAGCCATCTTGCGAGCCTGCTCGGCGGCTGCCAGCACGACGCTTTCCGGCGGGTCGGCCACCACCTGATCGAAGACGTCCACCGCCACGCCAGCCGTGGCGAAGCCGGGCAGCACGCCGTCGAGCATGTTCAGGCGGGTGATGCCGGGATCGGTGACGATGAGCACGCGCTGGGCGCCGCGCTCGCGGCAGAGTTCACCCAGGCGGGCGGCGGAGCCACTCTCGCAGAGGATCTGCGCGGTGGTGGCGAAGCTGAAAGGCTGCATGACGGTCCCCGGTCTTGTCGTTGTAGTGCGGAAAATCCGTAGGCCACCGCTCAGTGGCCAGCCCGGGGAGCATAGCAACGCAACACATCAACCTGAAACCCTGTACCGCCAGGCGAAACGCTCATTCACCAGATGAATGGGAAGCCACGGCGCGCAAGGGAACATGGGAGCAAATTCATCCGCGATCGATTTCCGGTGGCTCCGAGCAGGCCGGTAGCACATCGCGGACGGAGCCCGCTCCCACGGGATCAGCCTCGCAGAAACGAAAAAGGCCGGCATTACGCCGGCCTCTTCTTCATCGAGGGCAGGTCAGACAGCGACCGGCGCCTTGATGTGCGGGTGGGCTTCGTAGCCGACCAGTTCGAAGTCCTCGAAGCGGAAGTCGAACAGCTCCTTCACCTCGGGGTTGATCTTCATGGTGGGCAGCGGCAGCGGCTGGCGGGTCAACTGCAGGTCGGTCTGCTCCAGGTGGTTGGCGTACAGGTGGCAGTCGCCGCCAGTCCAGATGAACTCGCCCGGCTCGAAGCCCGCGACCTGCGCGACCATCAGGGTCAGCAGCGCGTAGCTGGCGATGTTGAAGGGCACGCCGAGGAAGATGTCGGCCGAGCGCTGGTACAGCTGGCAGCTGAGCTTGCCGTCGGCGACATAGAACTGGAACAGCGCGTGGCACGGCGGCAGGGCCATTTCGTCGATCAGCGCGGGGTTCCACGCGGAGACGATCAGCCGGCGCGAGTCCGGGTTCTTCTTCAGCATCTCCATCAGGTTGGCGATCTGGTCGATATGGCGGCCGTCCGGGGCCGGCCAGGAGCGCCACTGGTAGCCGTAGACCGGGCCGAGGTCGCCGTTCTCGTCGGCCCATTCGTCCCAGATCGAGACGCCGTTTTCCTTCAGGTAGGCGATGTTGGTCGAACCTTTGAGGAACCACAGCAGTTCATGGACGATCGATCTGAGGTGGCACTTCTTGGTGGTCACCAGCGGGAAGCCTTCGGCGAGGTCGAAGCGCATCTGGTGGCCGAACACACTGTAGGTGCCGGTGCCGGTGCGGTCGCTCTTGAAGGTGCCGTGTTCGCGCACGTGGCGCATGAGGTCGAGGTACTGTTTCATCGCGAAGGTATCACCCAAAAGCCGGTCGGTGCGGCTCTGCGGCGCGGCTCCGGGGTGGGCCGCCGGCAGAACGATTCGCCCGGCAGAATCTGAACAAGCGGCAATACTAAGGGCCTGGGCCCAGTCTCGCCACCCTGGCCGACCAACACCCGATTCAAGCGGCGCCAGACCGCGCTCCCCAACCGTTCGTCTGTTGCAAGAGAGGTCGACATGTCCGAGGCACAGCCGCCCGCCTTTCCTTTTTCGCGCCGTCGCCTGCTGGCAGTGGCGTGCGCCAGTGCCGCTCTGGGCGGTGTACTGCTCAGCCCGGCCGCACGCACCTGGGCCGCGCTGACGCCCCAGGCAGCGACGGAGCTGGACGAGTTCATGACCCTGTCCCAGCGCCTGACCGGCCGCAGCAACCTCGACCCGCGCATCGGCGAACGCCTGTTCGGCGTCCTGGCCCAGCGCGACACGGCGCTGCGGCAGAGTCTCGCGGAACTGCTGGATCGCCTGGGCGACGCGCCGGCCACCTGGACCGAGCGCCAGCAGTGGCTGGCCCGGCAGATTCTCGGCGGCTGGTACCTGGGCCAGATCGGCGATGACACCAGCGCCACAGTGGTCACCTACGAACAGGCGCTGATGTTCCGCGCCGTGGACGACGTGCTGGTGATCCGCAGCTATTGCCCGAACAAGCCCGGCTTCTGGGCGGCACAACCGACCGAGCGGGGGGCCTGAGGATGGCCGATACGCAACGCGCCGATTTCGTGGTGGTCGGCTCCGGCGTCGCCGGCGCGCTGGTCGCCCATCAGCTGGCGCTGGCCGGCAAGGATGTGCTGATCCTCGAAGCCGGACCGCGCATGGGGCGCTGGGAGATCGTCGAGCGCTTCCGCAACCAGGCGGACAAGTCCGACAACCAGGCGCCCTACCCGTCCAGCCCGTACGCGCCGCATCCGCAGTTCAAGCCGGACAACCATTACCTGATCCAGAAAGGCGAACACCCCTACGACGTGCAGTACATTCGCGCCGTGGGCGGGACCACCTGGCACTGGGCGGCGTCGGCCTGGCGCTTCCTGCCCAATGATTTCAAGCTGCTCAGCCTCTACGGCGTGGGCCGCGACTGGCCCATCGAGTACGCCGAACTGGAGCCCTGGTACCAGCGCGCCGAAGAGGAACTGGGCGTCTGGGGACCGGGTGACGAAGAGCTCGATTCGCCGCGCAGCCAGCCCTACCCGATGCCGCCGTTGCCGTTGTCGTGGAACGAGCAGCGCATCAAGACCCTGCTCAACGCCAACGGCTACCGCGTGGTCACCGAGCCGGTGGCGCGCAACAGCCGGCCCTACGATGGCCGGCCGACCTGCTGCGGCAACAACAACTGCATGCCCATCTGCCCCATCGGCGCCATGTACAACGGCATCGTCCACGTCGAGAAGGCCGAGGCCGCCGGCGCCCGGCTGCTCGAGAACGCCGTGGTGTTCAAGCTGGAAAAGGGCGACGGCGGCAAGATAGTCGCGGCGCTGTACAAGGACCCGCAAGGCAACGAGGTGCGCGTCGAGGGCGACACCTTCATCCTCGCTGCCAATGGCATCGAGACGCCCAAGCTGATGCTGATGTCCGACGTCGGCAACAGCTCCGACATGGTCGGCCGCAACCTGATGGACCATCCCGGCACCGCCGTGCAGTTCTATGCCGATGAGAAACTCTGGCCGGGCCGCGGGCCGCAGGAAATGACCTCCATGGTGGGCTTCCGCGACGGCGCGTTCCGCAGCGAGTACGCGTCGAAGAAGATCCACCTGTCCAACCTCTCGCGCACCGACCAGGTGGCCGCCGAACTGATCCGCCACGGGCCGCTGCTGCTGGGCCACGACCTGGAAGCGAAGATCCGCGACCGCGCCGCGCGCTTCGTGCGCTTCGACAGCTTCCACGAAATCCTCCCGCACCCGGAGAACCGCATCGTCCCCAGCGCCACCGAGCGCGACGCCGCCGGCATCCCCAAGCCCGAATTCACCTATGCCATGGACGAGTACGTGCGCAAGAGCGCGGTGCACACCCGCGAGGTCTACGCCCACGCAGCCAAGCTGCTGGGTGGTGAGGAGGTGAAGTTCGACGACAGCTTCGCCAACAACAACCACATCACCGGCACCGTGCTGATGGGTGACGACCCGAAGGATTCGGTGGTGGATGCCCAGTGCCGCTGCCACGACCATCCCAACCTGTTCATCGCCAGCAGTGGCGTGATGCCCACCGTCGGCTCGGTGAACTGCACCCTGACCATCGCCGCCCTGGCCCTGCGCCTGGCCGAACAGCTGAAGCGGGAGGCCAAGGCATGAAGCGTCTGATCCTGCTTGCCCTGCTGGCCGCTCCCCTGGCCTCGCACGCCGCCAAGGCCCTCGATCCCGCCCCGCAGGAGCTGCTGCAGCGCGGCGAATACCTGGCCCGCGCCGGCGACTGCGCAGCCTGCCACACCGCGCCGGGCGGCAAGCCCTTCGCCGGCGGCCTGCCACTGGCCACGCCGCTGGGCGCGGTGTATTCCACCAATATCACCCCCGACCCGAAGACCGGCATCGGCAGCTACAGCTACGACGACTTCGCCCGTGCCCTGCGCGACGGCGTGGCCAAGGGCGGCACCCGCCTCTACCCGGCAATGCCCTACACCGCCTACGCGAAGATCACCGACGAGGATATGAAGGCGCTCTACGCCTGGTTCCTCGAAGGCGGCGTGCAGGCCGTCGCGCAGCCCAACCAGGATTCCGATATCGCCTGGCCGCTGAACATGCGCTGGCCGCTGGCGATCTGGAACCTGCTGTTTCACCAGGATTCGGTCTACCAGCCCAACCCGAAGCAGAGCCCGGCCTGGAACCGCGGCGGCTACCTGGTCCAGGGCCTAGCGCATTGCGGCACCTGCCACACACCGCGCGGCATGGCCTTCCAGGAGAAGGCCGTGGACGAACGCACTACCGGCTTCCTCTCCGGCGCCGCGCTGGGTGGCTGGTATGCCTTCAACATCACCCCCGACACCCACAGCGGCATCGGCGGCTGGAGCGACGCGGAGATCGCCCAGTACCTGAAGACCGGCCGCGTGCCGGGCAAGGCGCAGGCGGCCGGACCCATGGCCGAGGCGGTGCAGCACAGTTTCCAGTACATGACCGACGCCGACCTGCTGGCCATCGCCAGCTACCTGCGCAGCGTGCCGGAGGTCAGCGATGGCGAACGCAAGGCACGCTTTGCCTGGGGCGAGCCGGCGGACGATGTGGTCACCTTGCGCGGCCAGGACTTCGCCGCACAAAAGCACGGCGATGGTGCGCGCCTGTACCTGGGCAATTGCGCCAGCTGCCACTCCTGGAGCGGCGAAGGGGTGAAGGACGGCTACTACCCGATGCTGCTGAAGAACAGCGCCGTGGGCGCCCTGCAGCCGGACAACCTGGTGCAGGTGGTACTGGGCGGCGTGCACCGCAAGGTAGGCGACGAGGAGATGTTCATGCCGGGCTTCGCCGGCACGCTCAATGACGAACAGATCGCCACGCTGGTGAACTATCTCACGGCACAGTTCGGCAATCCGGAGGTAAAGGTCGACAGCGCGCGGGTCGCCGAAATCCGCCAGCCTTGAGCGGGGCTGGCGCCCTTCACCGAAGGGATCACGAGCCGGCCTGATTCGCGTTGACAGGCCGGCAGCCCCTCGTCGAAGCTGCGCCGATTCGTGGAGTTGTCCTGCAGAACAATGGAAGTCGAATGCCCAAGCCGAAGAAGCCTGCTCCACGCCCGGAGATCCTGCCGCGCAAACCCTATCGCGGATGGCTGCTGGCCGCCTGTGCCGGCCTGCTGCTGGTTGCCACCCTCGGTCTGTGGTGGTGGGTGCAGAACAGCAACCCGGCGCTGCCGGTGTCTGCCAGTGCGCCCGCCAAAGCCCCGGCATCGACTCCCGCGCCATTGGCAGTTCCACCGGCACCCACCACGACAATGGTCGACGAAGTGCAATGCCAAGGCTGCCACCAGGCACAGTTCAAGAGCTGGCAGGGTTCCCACCACCAGCAGGCGATGAAGCCAGCTGCCGAGGGCAATGTGCTGGGGGACTTCGCCAACGTCACCTTCAAGGGCGAGACCGAGACCACTCGCTTTTTCCGCAAGGAAGGCGAGTACTGGGTCAATACTCCCGGCGCCGACGGCAAGCCGGCGGACTTCAAGGTGGCCTACACCTTCGGCTTCGAACCGCTGCAGCAGTATCTCCTCGAGTATCCGGGCGGTCGCCTGCAAGCCCTCGGCGTGGCCTGGGATAGCCGCAAGCACCAGTGGTTCCAGCTGATGCCCGGCCAGGGTATCGACCACAAGGACGAGCTGCACTGGACCCGCCCGGCGCAAAACGCCAACTTCATGTGCATCGAATGCCATACCACCGGTTTCAAGCGCAATTACACCGCCACCACCGACAGCTTCGCCAGCCACTGGAACAGCCTCGGCGTCGGCTGCCAGGCCTGCCATGGCCCGGCATCCCGGCACCTTGAATGGGCGCGCAAGCCCGACCGCAGCGCGGACAAGGGGTTCGAAGTGCCGCTGCAGAACGCCAGCCAGGCGACCATCGTCGAGACCTGCGCACGCTGCCACGCGCGCCGCGCACCGCTGGCCGACGGCTTCCAGAACAAGCATCGTTTCATGGACGACTACCTGCCCAGCACGCTGACCCGCGAGCTGTACGAGATCGACGGCAAGATCAAGGACGAAGTCTTCGAATGGGGTTCCTTCACCCAGAGCAAGATGTTCGCCAAAGGGGTCCAGTGCACCGATTGCCACAACCCCCACAGCGGCGAGCTGAAGGCACCGGGCAATGGCGTCTGCCTGCAATGCCACAACACGGCGGGCAAGCCGGTGCGCCCGCAGATCGACGGCAAGGGCCTGCAGGCGAAGAACTACGACTCGCCCGAGCACACACATCACCAACCCGGTACACCGGGCGCGCAATGCACCGCCTGCCACATGCCGGGGCGTTACTACATGGTCAATGACTACCGCCACGACCATGGTTTCACCCTGCCGGACCCCGCCCATGCCCGTCGCATCAGCGCGCCGGATGCCTGCCAGGCCTGCCACCGCGACATGCCCGGCAAGCAGCTCGGCGCGAAGTTCCGCGAGTGGTTCTCCAGCGAGCTGCCGGCCAAACCCAATGCCTCCAGCAACCCAGCGCCGCGCTATGACGACACCCTGTGGAAGGCGCGCAACGGCAAGCCCGGCGCCTCCCGCGCGCTGCACCTGCTGCTGGCGACGACCGACCTGCCGGCGATCCGCCGGGCGACCCTGCTTGCCGAACTGCCCAGCTACCCCAGCCAGCGTTCGCTGGAGCTGGTGGCCCTGGGCCTGAAGGACGCCGACCCGCTGGTACGCAACGCCGCCATCGAGGCTCTGCCGGCCCTCGCGGGCGCCCCACAGCAGGCCATGCTGCTGGCGCCGTTGCTCAATGACCCGATCCGCGCCGTACGCATCGCCGCGGCCTGGCAACTGGCCCAGCTCCCGCCACCGGTTCGCGCCAGCATCGGAGCGGCCCTGGGCAAGGGTCTCGAAGAGTACGAACAGGTCCAGCACGCCCTCGCCGAGCGTGCCGAGGCCAATCTCAACCTCGCCATGCTCTACCAGCAGACCGATCGGGGCGATCAGGTGGAGCCGGCGCTGCGCGCCGCCATTCAGCGCAACCCCGACTTCCTGCCCGCGCGGGTCACGCTGATCCAGTGGCTGGAGGGCAATGGCCGGGCAGCCGAAGCCAGGCAAGCGCTGGATGAAGGCTTGCGCCTGTTCCCCGCTTCCGGCCTGCTGCACCACGTCAATGGCCTCGGCCTGGTGCGCCAGGGGCAACGTACGCAGGCGCTCAAGGAACTGCGCGAAGCGGTGCGCCTGAGCCCGGACGACGACCAGTTCCGCTTCGTCCTGGCCATCGCCCTGCATGACACCGGCGACAGCGACGGCGCCTGCCACGAGCTGGAACAACTGCTGCAGCGCCACCCTGCCAACCGGACGGCGCGCCTGGCGCTGATCGACTACCTGCGCGAAACCGGGCAATTCCAGAAGGTGCAGCAGTTCACTGCGGAACTGGAGCAGCAGAATCCGGACGATCCGGCGCTAAAACGAGAGTGAAAATTCCGACGACAGGCCGGAACCGCTGAAACTTCCAAGGCTCTGATTGGCGCGCAATCATCCAAGGAGACACCATGCGTCGCCGTTTCGCCCCTGTCGTCGTAGCCCTTACCCTTCTCCCCCTCGCCTCGGCCATGGCCGAGGACCGCAGCTTCTGGCGCGGCGTCCTCACCTCCGGCGCCACCACCGCCTCGAGCTACCTGACCAGCCGTGACGATCACAAGCTGATCGGCCCGGCCCAGGACGACGCCGCCAGCTTCATCGCCACCGATGGCGCCATCCGCGGCCCCTACCTGGAAGCCACGCTGCAGCAGATGCGCAGTGCCGACCCGGCCCTGGCGCAAGCCAGCGACGCGGAGCTGGCCTCGGCAATCCTGGCCGCCCAGCGCTGACCCACGCGAGGCGCGCGGGCAACCGCTCGCGCACCTCGCGCGGATAATCTTGGAACTCCCACCAGCCGCTGCGCCTCTCACCTGTACACGGACCTTCCGGAGGTGGAACCGATGCGTACCGCGAAACTGGCCACTGCCTTTGCCCTGCTCGCCCTGCCCGTTGCCTCGGCCATGGCCGACGGCGACTTCTGGCGCGACGTCATCTCATCCGGCGCCACAACCGCGTCGACCTACCTGACCTTCAAGCACGACAAGCTGATCGTCGCCGCCCAGGACGATGCGAGCGCGTTCGTCGCCAGTGACGGTGCGATCCGCGGCCCGTACCTGGAGGCGGCCCTCACCCGCCTGCGCAGCGACGACGCCGCGCTGCAGGACCGCAGCGACATGGAACTGGCCAACGCCATCCTCGTCCGCCGAGATGACGCACCCGCCCAGTGATACCCACCGGCGCGGCCCGTGGCGCTCGCCGCGGGCCAAGCCGGCGGGGCGCGGCTGTGTTCTACTGACACTCCAATTCCGACACGGAGTGTCCCATGAACGATCCCATCCAGCCGCTGAAGATCACCCTGATCCTGCTGATCGTCAGTGAAGGCTTCTGGCTGCTCAGCCGCCTGCTCAGCGTGGTCGGCCTGGAGATCTATTCGCTGCTGCCGTCCGCCGTCTACAACCTGATCGGCATGCTCAGCAATGTGCTGATGATCGTGCTGTTTGCGCTGCTGATCCGCCTGATCGGCCGGTTGCAGCTGAAGCCCTGAGGCCCTCTGCCGGCCCGGTTCGCTCCCACGCCGGAACGAACCCGTACAAAAAACAAGAAAGCCGCCCGAAGGCGGCTTTTTCAGTTCAACGCACCGCTCATTCGCGGTAGTCGTCCACCGGCACGCAGGCGCAGAACAGGTTGCGGTCGCCGTAGACGTTGTCCACACGGTTCACTGCCGGCCAGTACTTGAAGGCACGGGTGTGCTCGGTGGGGGTCACCGCTTCGGCGATCTGGTAGGGGCGATCCCACAGCCCGGTCACATCCGCCAGGGTGTGCGGCGCGCCCTTGAGCGGGTTGGCTTCGGCCGGCCATTCGCCGGTCTCGACCTTGGCGATCTCCGCGCGGATCGACAGCATCGCCTCGATGAAGCGGTCCAGTTCGTGCTTGGACTCGCTCTCGGTGGGCTCGATCATCAGCGTGCCCGGCACCGGGAAGGACATGGTCGGGGCGTGGAAGCCGTAGTCCATCAGGCGCTTGGCCACGTCCTCCTCGCTGATCCCGGTCTGCGCCTTGAGCGGACGCAGGTCGAGGATGCACTCGTGGGCAACGCGCTCGTTGCGGCCACGGTAGAGCACCGGGAAGGCGCCATCGAGCTGCTGGGCCAGGTAGTTGGCGTTGAGGATCGCCACCTCGGTGGCGTCGGCCAGTTGCGGGCCCATCATGGCGATGTACATCCAGCTGATCGGCAGGATGCTGGCGCTGCCCCAGGGCGCGGCGCTGACCGCGCCGTTGAGCGGGTTCGGGCCTTCGATGCGGATCACCGGGTGGTTGGCGACAAAGGGCGCGAGGTGCTTCTTCACGCCGATCGGGCCCATGCCCGGGCCGCCACCACCATGGGGAATGCAGAAGGTCTTGTGCAGGTTCATGTGCGACACGTCGGCACCGATGTCCGCCGGACGCGCCAGGCCGACCTGGGCGTTGAGGTTGGCGCCGTCCATGTAGACCTGGCCGCCGTGGCCGTGGATGACCTCGCAGATTTCGCGGATGCCTTCCTCGTACACCCCGTGGGTGGACGGGTAGGTGATCATCAGGCAGGACAGCTGCTCGCCGGCTTCGGCCGCCTTGCGCTTGAGGTCCTCCATGTCGACGTTGCCGCCCTTGTCGCACTCGACGATGACCACGCGCATGCTCGCCATGATCGCCGAGGCCGGGTTGGTGCCGTGGGCCGAAGACGGGATCAGGCAGATATTGCGGTGCGCATCGCCACGGCTTTCGTGGTACTTGCGGATCGCCAGCAGGCCGGCGTACTCGCCCTGGGCGCCGGAGTTGGGCTGCATGCAGATGGCGTCGAAGCCGGTAATCGCGCAGAGCCAGCTTTCCAGCTCCTCGATCATCAGGCGGTAGCCCTCGGCTTGCTCGCGTGGCACGAAGGGGTGCAGCGTGGCGAATTCCGGCCAGGTGATCGGGATCATCTCGCTGGTGGCGTTGAGCTTCATGGTGCAGGAGCCCAGCGGGATCATCGCCTGGTTCAGCGCCAGGTCCTTGCCCTCGAGCTGGCGCAGGTAGCGCAGCATCTCGGTTTCGCTGTGGTGGCGGTTGAAGACGGGGTGGGTCAGGTAGTCGCTGCTGCGTTGCAGCGCGGCGGGAATGCCGTCAGCGACCTGGCCGGCGTCGAGCTGCGCCACATCCAGGCCATGGCCGGCGCCCAGGAAGATGTCGAACAGGCTGGCGAGGGTCTCGGCGCTGGTGGTTTCGTCCAGGCTCACGCCCAGGCGGTCCTCGCCGACGATGCGCAGGTTCACGCGGGCGGCGCGGGCGCGCTCGACGATGGCCTGCTGCTGCGCGCCGACATCGAAGGTCAGGGTATCGAAGAAGTGCTGATTGACCGGCTTCAGGCCCTTGGCAGCGAGGCCGGCGGCCAGCACGGCAGTCAGGCGGTGCACGCGCTGGGCGATGCGCTTGAGGCCCTGCGGGCCGTGGTAGACGGCGTACAGGCTGGCGATGTTGGCCAGCAGCACCTGCGAGGTGCAGACGTTGGAGTTGGCCTTCTCGCGGCGGATGTGCTGTTCGCGGGTCTGCAACGCCATGCGCAGCGCGGTGTTGCCACGGGCGTCCTTGGACACGCCGATGATCCGGCCCGGCATGGCGCGCTTGTACTCGTCGCGGCAGGCGAAGAAGGCTGCGTGCGGGCCGCCGTAGCCCATCGGCACGCCGAAGCGCTGGGCGCTGCCCAGGACCACGTCGGCACCCAGCTCGCCCGGCGGGGTGAGCAGCAGCAGCGCGAGCAGGTCGCTGGCGACGCAGGCGATCGCCTGCTGGGCGTGCAGCGCGTCGATCAGCGGGCGCAGGTCACGCACCTCGCCACGGGTATCCGGGTACTGCAGCAGCGCGCCGAACACCTGGTGCTGACCGAGGTTGTCCACCTCGTCGACCACCACGTCGAAGCCGAAGGCTTCGGCGCGGGTCTGCACCACGGAGATGGTCTGCGGGTGGCAGTGGCTGTCGACGAAGAACAGGTTGCTCTTCGCCTTGGCCACGCGCTTGGCCAGCGCCATGGCCTCGGCGGCGGCGGTGGCTTCGTCCAGCAGCGAGGCGCTGGCGAGATCGAGGCCGGTGAGGTCGATGGTCATCTGCTGGAAGTTCAGCAGGGATTCGAGACGGCCCTGGGCGATCTCCGGCTGGTACGGGGTGTAGGCGGTGTACCAGCCCGGGTTCTCCAGCACGTTGCGCAGGATCACGGTCGGCGTCAGGGTGCCGTAGTAGCCGGTGCCGATCAGGCTGGTCCACAGCTCGTTCTTCAGCGCGTGGCCCTTCAGCTTGGCCAGTGCACCCTGCTCGTCGAGGGCGGTCGGCAGGTCCAGCGGCCGGTTCAGGCGGATGGCCGGCGGGACCGTCTGCACGATCAGGTCGTCGCGATTTTTCAGTCCCAGGGTGTCGAGCATGGCTTGCTGCTCGGCGGCATCGGGGCCCAGGTGGCGGGCGAGGAAGGCATCAGGCTGGTGCAGCTGGGAAAGCGAAGGGGTGTTCGACATGGCCACGGTCTCGAAAGGGCGTTCCCTGAAAAGAACAGGCCCCGACGAATCGAGGCCTGTGTGTACAGCAGTGTCTTACGCGTCGGCGTCGCTGGCAGCGCGGTAGCCGGCGGCGTCGAGCAGCTTGTCCAGCTCGGCCGGGTTGCTCGGCTTGAGCTTGAAGAACCACGAACCGTACGGATCGTTGTTCACTTCTTCGGGGGTGTCGGCCAGCACGTCGTTGACGGCGATGACTTCACCGCTTACCGGGGCGTAGATGTCCGAGGCGGCCTTCACCGACTCGACCACACCGGCTTCCTGGCCGGCGGCAAGGGTCTTGCCCACTTCCGGCAGTTCGACGAAGACCACGTCGCCCAGGGCTTCCTGGGCGTGGTCGGAGATGCCCACGGTGACGGTACCGTCGGCTTCCAGGCGCGCCCACTCGTGGCTGGCGGCGTAACGCAGGTCGGCGGGGATATTGCTCATCTTGTTGTTCCTCGAGGACTGGGCGACGGGCGGCAATGCCGCCCTATGCAATTTAGATCAGGGCTTTGCCATGACGCACGAAATTCGGCTGAACGACGCGAACCGGGTACCACTTACCACGGATCTCCACCTCGGCGCGATCGCCGGTGGCCGCCGGCACACGGGCCAGGGCGATGGATTTGCCGAGCGTCGGGGAGAAGCTGCCGCTGGTGATCTCGCCTTCGCCGACGCCGGCGACGCGGACCACCTGGTGGGCGCGCAGCACGCCGCGCTCTTCCAGCACCAGGCCGACCAGCTTGGGCGCATCGCCGGCGGCTTTCTGCGCTTCCAGGGCCTTGCGGCCGATGAAGTCGCGGCCTTCGGGTTCCCAGGCGATGGTCCAGCCCATGTTGGCGGCCAGCGGGGTGACGTCTTCGTCCATGTCCTGGCCGTAGAGGTTCATCCCGGCTTCCAGGCGCAGGGTATCGCGCGCGCCCAGGCCTGCCGGGGAAATACCGGCACCGACCAGGTCATTCAGGAAGCCCGGCGCTTCAAGGGCCGGCAGCATGATTTCCAGGCCGTCCTCGCCGGTGTAGCCGGTGCGGGCGATGAACCAGTCACCGTCGGCCTTGCCCTGGAAGGGCTTGAGCTCGCGGATCAGCGCGGCGCGGGCGGGAGTAACCAGCTCGGCAGTCTTCTCGCGGGCGTTGGGGCCCTGGACGGCCAGCATCGCGAGATCGGGACGTTCGGTCAGGGTGACGTCGAAGCCCTCGGTATGCGCCTGCATCCAGGCCATGTCCTTGTCGCGGGTCGAGGCGTTGACCACCACGCGGTAGCCGTACACGCCGAGGTAGACGATCAGGTCGTCGACCACGCCGCCACGCTCGTTGAGCATGCCGCTGTACAGCGCCTTGCCCGGAACCTGCAGTCGTTCGACATCGTTGGCCAGGAGTCGCTGCAGGTATTCCTTGGCCTGCGGACCGGTGACGTCGACCACGGTCATGTGGGAAACGTCGAACACGCCGCAATCGCGACGTACCTGGTGGTGCTCTTCGACTTGCGAACCGTAGTGCAACGGCATGTCCCAACCGCCGAAATCGACGATCTTGGCGCCGAGGGCGACGTGCAAATCATAGAGCGGCGTGCGCTGTCCCATGGGTGTTCTCCTTCCGGGCGAGGCGGGTGCGGAGCGCGAGTACGGCCCGCACGAAACGCGCGCATTGTAGTCGCATGACCGGACTCTGGACAGCTTGTCCGACGGCCGATTCTCAGGGCCGCACAGAACCGGTCGGTCGCGCCGAGCGACGGATCAGCCCGATCACCGGGAACAGTCCCACCAACACCAGCGTCAGCGCCGGCAGCGCGGCGCGCGCCCACTCGCCTTCGCTGGTCATCTCGAAGACGCGCACGGCCAGGGTGTCCCAGCCGAACGGACGCATCAGCAGGGTCGCGGGCATTTCCTTGAGCACGTCGACGAACACCAGTAGCGCGGCACTCAAGGCTCCGGGCACCAGTAGCGGCAGGTAGACGCGGAAGAACAACCCCGCTCCGCCGATGCCCAGGCTGCGGGAAGCTTCCGGTAGCGAAGGTCGAATCCTCGCCAGCGCACCTTCCAACGGGTTGTAGGCCACGGCCATGAAACGGATCAGGTAGGCGACCAGCAGCGCCCCGAGGCTGCCCAACAGCAAGGGCTTGCCGGCGCCGCCCAGGGCGCTGGACAGCGGAATTACCGCATGGTTATCCAGCCAGCTGAACGCCAGCATGATCGCCACCGCCAGCACCGAGCCGGGCAGCGCATAGCCCAGATTGGAGATGCCGATTGCCGAGCGCACCGCGGGCGTTGGCGACAGCCGCCGGGCGAAGGCCAGCAACAGCGCGACGGCCACCGTGATCAGTGCAGCGAAACCACCCAGGTACAGGCTGTGGAGGATCAACCCCCAGTAGCGCTCGTCGAGGTCGAAACGCCCTTTCTGCCAGACCCACACCACCAGTTGCAGCACCGGGATGACGAAGGCGCAGGCGAATACCAGCAGGCACCAGGCGCTGGCGGCGAAGGCCTTCCAGCCACGCAGCCGATACAGCGCCGCACCACGCGGGCGCTCGTTGGGCACACCGCTGCGGCCGCGGCTGTGGCGCTCGCCCAGCAGCACCAGCATGACGAACAGCAACAGCAGGCTGGCCAGCTGGGTGGCGCTGGAGAGGCTGTAGAAGCCGTACCAGGTCTTGTAGACGGCGGTGGTGAAGGTGTCGAAGTTGAACACCGACACGGTACCGAAATCCGCCAGGGTTTCCATGATCGCCAGCGCCAGCCCGGCGCCGATGGCCGGCCGCGCCATGGGCAGGGCGACGCGCCAGAAGGCGGCCAGGGGCGACAGGCCAAGCACCCGCGCCGCCTCCGTCAGGCCGCGCCCCTGGGCGAGGAAGGCGGTGCGCGCGAGCAGATAGACGTAGGGGTAGAAGACCAACACCAGCACGGTGATCACGCCGCCGGTGGAGCGCACGCGCGGCAGCCGCAGGCCGCTGCCGAACCCCTCGCGCAGCAGCGTCTGCACGGGGCCGGAGAAATCCAGCAGGCCGACGAAGACGAACGCCAGCACATAGGCCGGCACCGCGAAGGGCAGCATCAGCGCCCAGTCCAGCCAGCGTCGGCCGGGGAATTCGCAGAGACTGGTGAGCCAGGCAAGGCTGACGCCGAGCACGGTCACGCCCACCCCTACGCCGGCCACCAGCACCAGGGTATTGCCCAGCAGGCGCGTCATCTGGGTTTCCCACAGGTGCGACCAGATTTCGCGGTCGATTTCCGCCCAGCTCAGCAGCAGGACGCTGATGGGCAGCAAAACCAGGGTGGCGACGGCAAAGGTGATGGAGGTCCAGCGGTGGGTGCGCATGCGTTGCGTTATTCCAGGAGATCAGCCGGTGTTCGCAGGAAATGTCACCGAAGAACTGACGGCAACTTCCCTCATTGGTATCGAATTCGCCTGATCCTCATGCGACAGGGATAAAGCTCAAGCTAGTGCGGTCGAATCCGCCACTTTGCCATTCCAACCTGCCAAGGAAAAAGCCCATGTCCTCCCCTCGCTCTCTCTGCGGACTGCTGCTTCTGACACTGTGCGGCGCCGTTCAGGCCGACGAGCCCACTCCCATGGAGGCCTGCCTGCAAATGGCAATGACGCTCCTGGCCGAGAATCCGCAAGTACAGGAGCGCTGGCAGCAGACCTGGGTGGAGCCCTCGTCGATCCGCGAAGAGGCCTACGACGGCGAGGTGGACGGGCAGCACGCCAGCAAGCGCCTGACCGCCCAACTGCGCCGCGGCGACCAGTCGGACGGCCAGTTCATCTGCCTGCTGGCGGAGAACGGCAAGGCGCTTTCAGTGGATCACAAGGGCGACGCCGACAGCCAGTAAGGCGCCAGCGCTTCCATCAGTTCCAGCCGGCGCGGTCCATCAGCTTGATCGCTTCGGCCTGGCGCTTGCCGGCGATCTCCACCGGAATGCTGTCGGCCTTGAACTCACCCCAGGCGGCCACTTCCTGCGACGGTGCAACCTTCGGGTTGGCCGGGAACTCCTGGTTGATGCCGGCGAACAGCGCCTGGGCTTCCGCGCCGGTCATCCATTCCACCAGCTTCTTGGCTTCTTCCGGGTGCGGCGCGTACTTGGTCAGGCCGATGCCCGACAGGTTGACGTGCACGCCCCGGTCGCCCTGGTTCGGCCAGAACAGCTTCACCGGCAGCTGCGGGTTGTCCTTGTGCATGCGCCCGTAGTAGTAGGTGTTGACGATGCCGACGTCGCACTGGCCAGCGGCGATGGCCTGCAGCAGCGCGTTATCGTCGGAGAACACATCGGTAGCCAGGTTGTTCACCCAGCCCTTGAGGATTTCCTCAGTCTTCTCGGCGCCATGGGTCTCGATCAGGGTGGCGGTCAGCGACTGGTTGTAGACCTTCTTCGCGGTCCGCAGGCACAGGCGGCCTTCCCATTTCGCATCAGCCAGTTCCTCATAGGTCGACAGTTCCTCGGGCTTCACCCGCTGGGTCGAATAGGCGATGGTCCGTGCGCGCAGCGACAGGCCGGTCCAGCTGTCGGTGCCGGAGCGGTACTGCGGCGGGATGTTCGCGTCCAGGGTCGGCGAATCGAAGGGCTGCAGGATGCCCATCTTCTCGGCCTGCCAGAGGTTGCCGGCATCCACGGTGAGCAGCAGGTCGGCCGGGGTGTTGGCGCCTTCGGCCTTGATCCGCGCCATCAGTGGCGCTTCCTTGTCGGTGATGAACTTGATCTTCACCCCGGTCTTTTCGGTATAGGCGTCGAACACCGGTTTGATCAGCTCGTCGATGCGCGAGGAATAGACCACCACTTCGTCGGCGGCCTGGGCGGTGCTACCGAGGGCAGCCAGCAGGAGGGTGGCGATAAGACCTTTGCGCGCGAGCATGAGCGTGTCCTTTGCGGAGAAGAAATCCCGCAAATGATAAGGAACCTCATTTGCTACTGAGGGGCGCGTTTGTGTCGGGGTGTTTCGGGAGGGTGTGGTTTGGGGTCGCGGGGCGATCGGGGCGCAAGGCAAGAGCCCCTCACCCCAGCCCTCTCCCAGAGGGAGAGGGAGCCGGCCGACGTCTGCGGGTATCACGGAGCCCGCCGGCGATCTCTGAACGCCCAGCTCGCGCCGATCAGTCCCCTCTCCCTACGGGAGAGGGTTAGGGTGAGGGGGACCGCAGGTCGCCGTGATTAAACCCGCGCCAAGCCCGGCAAATCCCCCGACAGCCCCAGCGCCTGCCGCACAAACACACCTTTCGCCTCATGGTGCTTGTCCACCAGCCGCAACCCGGCGTTGCGCAGCCAGCGTACCGCCAGCGGGTCGGCCTGGAACAGGCGCTGGAAGCCTTCCATCGCCGCCATCATGGCCAGGTTGTGCGGCATACGACGACGTTCGAAGCGGCTCAGCACGCGTTCCTCGGCGATGTTCTCGCCACGGGCGTGGGCATGCTCGATCACCTCGGCGAGCACCGCGGCATCCAGGAAGCCCAGGTTCACGCCCTGCCCGGCCAGTGGGTGGATGGTGTGCGCGGCATCGCCGATCAGCGCCAGCCCCGGCTCCACATAGCGTTTCGCGTGGCGCTGGCGCAGCGGGATGCACAGCCGGCGATCGGCGTGTTCGATGGCGCCCAGGCGGTGCTCGAAGGCGAGCCCGAGCGCCTTGCAGAAGCCGTCGTCGTCCAGCGCCATGAGCTTCTCGGCTTGCTCGGGGGTAGTCGACCAGACAATCGAACACCAGTGCGCGTCGCCCTCCTTCGCCAGCGGCAGGAAGGCCAGCGGGCCGTCGTCGGTGAAGCGCTGCCAGGCGGTGGCCTCGTGCGGCTTCTCGCAACGTACGCTGGTAACGATGGCGTGATGCAGGTAATCCCACTCGCGGGTGGCGCAGCCGGCCAGGCGGCGCACGGCGGAATTCGCACCGTCGGCGGCGACCACCAGCGGCGTGCGGATCTCGCGGCCATCGGCGAGGGTCAGCAGCCAGTCGTCGCCGGAATGGCGCAGTTGCTCCAGGCGCGCGTTAGGCAGCAAGCCGAGTGCGGACTCGTGCAGGCGCTCCAGCAGGGCGTCCTGCACCACGCGGTTCTCGACGATATGGCCAAGCATCTCGGCATGCACGCTGGCGGCGCTGAAGTGGATCTGCCCGGTGCCGGAGCCGTCCCACACCTGCATCTCGCGGTAAGGTTCGGCGCGGCGCGCGGCGATGCCGTCCCAGGCGTGCAGGCGCTGGAGAATCCGCCGGCTGGCCTCGGACAGCGCACTGACACGCGGCTCGAAGGGCGCTTCGCGGTCGAACGGCGCGACGCTCAGCGGCGAGCCGTCCAGCAGCAGGATATCCAGCCCGCTGCCTTCCAGGGCCAGGGCCAGCGCACTGCCGACCATTCCCGCCCCGACGATTACCAGATCCGCGTGCATGTGCGTTCCTTCTTCAGCGGCCCGCGCAGCAAGGGCACGGGCATCGAAATTCAAGCGGCCTGCCGCGCGCGCGGCTTGAGCCGGACGTAGAGGGTCTTCTGCACCCGCGCCACCAGGGTGCCTTCGCCGTCACGCACTTCAGCATGCAGGCGCGGCAGGTACTTCTCACCCCCAGCGGTCTGCGCGCGGATTTCGTCGAGCAGGTGCTGGTCGATGCGGAACTCGGCGTACACCGGCCCCTTGCCGGGGCTGACGAATTCGATGTTGGCAGCCTTGTCCCAGACGATGTACTCGCGCCCCAGGTTCTCCATCAGCATCAGCATGAAGAAGGGGTCAGTCATGCTGTACAGGCTGCCGCCGAACTGGGTTCCAACGTAATTGCGGTTGAACAGGTTCAGGCCCATCTTCACCCGCACCTCGCGAAAGTCCGCGCTGATATGGCGCACCCGCACCCCGGCGCCGAGATACGGCGGGTAAAGGTTCAGGCCGAAACGCAGCAGACGGGCGCGGCGGGCGCTTTTGCGAGAATCCATCGAATCAGACCGGCCGGGCGCCCAGGCCCATGGCCTGGCGGGCGAACCAGCGTTTGGCCGGCGGCAGCAAGTCAAGGCCGAGCAGGCCGATGTTGCGGCCGGTGGCCAGCAACGGCTGGTCGTTGGAGAACAGGCGGGTGACGCGGTCGGAGAAGCCGACGGTCATCTGCTGGTCGAGACGCTGGCCGTCCAGGTAACGCTGCAGTACGGAGAAATCGCCCGGCGCAGCGTCTTCCTGCAGCAGGCGGTCGCCCAGTGCCTTGGCATCGCGCAGCGACAGGTTGAAACCCTGCCCGGCAATGGGATGCAAGCTGTGGGCTGCGTTGCCCAGCACCACGAGGTGCGGGCGAATCTGTTCGTCGGCCTCGGTCAGGCTCAGCGGGTAGCCATGGCGCACGCCAACCTGGCGCAGGGTGCCCAGGCGGTAGCCGAAGGCGTCCTGCAATTCGACGAGAAAGGCCGCGTCGGGTAGCTCGCGCAGGCGCTCGGCGTCACGGCCATTGCGGGTCCAGACCAGCGCGCAGCGGTTTTCCGGCAGCGGCAGCAGGGCCAGCGGGCCGTTTTCGGTGAAGCGTTCGAAGGCTTGGCCACGATGGGCCTCGGACGGGCTGACGTTGGCGATCAGCGCGGTCTGCCCATAGGACGAGGAACGCACGTTGATGCCCAGTTGCTCGCGCAGGCCGGAACGGCCGCCATCGGCCAGCACGGCGAGGTCGCAATCCAGCTGCGAGTCGTCGTCCAGGGTCAGGCGGTAGCCATCGCTCAGGGCGTCCATCCGGCGTACTTCGGCCGGGCAGCGCCAGCTCACCACTTCCGGGTCCAGCGCATGCCACAGGCATTGGCCGAGCCAGGCGTTCTCGACCACGTAGCCCAGCGCCGGAACGCCCTCTTCCACCGCGGTCAGGCGCGCGGCGCCGAAGCGGCCGCGGTCGGACACATGGATCTGGGTGATGGGCTCGGCACGCTGAGCGATCTGCTGCCAGAGCCCCAGGCGCTCGTAGACCTGCCGGCTGCCGAAGGACAGCGCCGAGGAGCGCGCGTCATAGCTCGGCTGGTAGGCGTCGCCAGGGGCGAAGGGCTCGACCAGCACGATCTGCCAGCCGCGCACGCGGGCGCCGGCCTGGAGAATCAGCGCAAGGCTCGCGCCGACGAGTCCGCCACCGATGATGGCCAGTTGCGTACGTTGCATGTCAGGCGGCCTGGGCCTTGGCTTCGGCCATCAGCGCTTCGATCTCGGCAACGGTTTTCGGCACGCCGTTGGTCAGCACTTCGCAGCCGGTCTTGGTCACCACCACGTCGTCCTCGATGCGCACGCCGATGCCGCGCCACTTCTTCGGCACGTCGGTGTTGTCCGGGGCGATGTAGATACCCGGTTCGACGGTCATCGCCATGCCCGGTTCGAGCACGCGCCATTCGCCGCCGACGCGGTATTCGCCGACGTCGTGCACGTCCATGCCCAGCCAATGGCCGGCACGGTGCATGTAGAAGGCCTTGTAGGCTTCGCGCTCGATCAGCTCGTCGACGTCGCCCTTGAGCAGGCCCAGTTCCACCAGTCCGGCGGTGATGACCCGCACGGTGGCCTCGTGGGCTTCGTTCCAGTGGCGGCCGGGGGCGATGTAGTCGAACGCGGCCATGTTCGCGTCCAGCACCAGTTGGTAGATGGCCTTCTGCTCGGGACTGAACACGCCGCTGGCGGGGAAGGTGCGGGTGATGTCGCTGGCGTAGCAGTCGATCTCGCACCCGGCGTCGATCAGGATCAGGTCGCCATCCTTGATCTGTGCGTCGTTCTCCCGGTAATGCAGGATGCAGGCGTTGCGGCCGGCGGCGACGATGGAGCCGTAGGCCGGCATCTTCGCGCCGCCCAGGCGGAAGGCGTATTCCAGCTCGGCTTCCAGGTGGTACTCGTAAAGTCCCGGACGGCAGGCCTGCATGGCGCGGATATGGGCGCCGGCGGAGACTTCCGCGGCGTAGCGCATCACCTTCACCTCACCGGCGCTCTTGTACAGGCGCTGGTCGTGCAGCAGGTGGTCGAGGGCGACGAACTCGTTCGGCGGCTGCGCACCCTGGCGCGCCTTGGAGCGGATCACGTTGATCCAGTCCATCAGACGACGGTCGAACTCCTGGTTGGCGCCCAGCGCGTAATACACGCGGTCGCGGCCTTCGATCAGGCCCGGCAGGATGTCGTCGATATCGCCGATGGGGAAGGCATCGTCGGCGCCGAAGGTGCCGATGGCACCGTCCTGGCCAGCGCGCAGGCCATCCCAGAGTTCACGCTCCGGATCGCGCTCGCGGCAGAACAGCACGTACTCGCCGTGCTCGCGACCGGGAATCAGCGCCAGCACCGCTTCCGGCTCGGGGAAGCCGGTGAGGTACTGGAAGTCGCTGTCCTGGCGGTAGACGTGCTCGACGTCGCGGTTGCGGATGTACATCGGCGCCGCCGGGAGAATGGCGATGCTGTTGGGTTCCATCTGCGCCATCAGCGCCTTGCGACGACGGGCGTATTCCGACTTGGCGATACGGATCATGCGCGACCTCAATGCAGGGAGGGTTTCTCGGCCGGTGCCGGCACCTTGCCGAATTCGGAGAACAGCAGCAGCGGGGCCACGCGCAGGTATTCCTGCACTTCCATGTAGTCGGCCTCGCCATCTTCGGATTCTTCCAGCTGGCCGCCGACCTGGGCGATGGCGGCGATGTCCTGCAGCACTTCGTCGGCTTCGTCCGACAGGCTGGGGGCACGCAGCGCCAGGCCGAAGCCCGCGAGGAAGCCCTGGCACCACTGGCCCAGGGCCACGGCGCGCTCGGCCAGCGGCGCGTCGTCGTTGGGCAGCATCAGCACCACGGCCATCTCGCCCTGGCTGAAGTCCTGCTGGACCATGCCCAGCAGGCCGCCGAGGGCCGCGCTCAGGCGTTCGCCCGGCTCGCCCCCGAGCAGGTCGCTGGCGGCCTGCAGCCATTCTGCCTGGTCGAAGCCACTGCCGGCGCAGACGCGACCGAGCAGGTGGCCGTGCAGTTCGGCAGGGGAAATGGGCAGGGCAGCCTCGGCAAGCAGGGCGGCGAAAGCGGTGTAGGCGGAGCTGGAAGTGGACATGATCGAACCCGGGTGACGGCTAGGCGCCATCAGGCGCCGCGCATAGAATAGGGTCCGTTATCCTAGCACCGGCGCACACCGCAAGACCATGTGACGACTCGTCGGGCCGCCGTGCGTTGACCCACCCCCACGGCAGTCCTATATAGTTCTCGATTACTTAAGCAACTCCCAAGCGAGAGCCCATGGAAGACGCCGACCTGCACGCGCTGATCGCCAAGTTCGACCTGCTGCTCCAGCGCCTGGAACAGCTCAAGGCCGAGAACCGGCTGCTGCGGGCGAACGAGAAAAGCTGGCGGGAAGAACGCGCCCATCTGATCGAGAAGAACGATTTGGCTCGGCAGAAGGTCGAAGCGATGATTTTGCGTCTTAAAGCCCTGGAGCAGGACTCATGAGCCAGTCGAATACCCTGAACGTCCAAATCCTCGACAAGGAGTACTGCATCGCCTGCCCTCCGGACGAGCGCGTCAACCTGGAAAGCGCCGCGCGCTATCTGGACAGCAAGATGCGCGAGATCCGCTCCAGCGGCAAGGTGATCGGTGCCGACCGCGTCGCGGTGATGGCCGCCCTGAACATCACCCACGACCTGCTGCACAAGCAGGAGCGCGTCGAGCAGGACAGCGGTTCCACCCGCGAGCGCGTGCGTGAACTGCTCGAACGCGTGGACCGTGCACTGACGACCGAACCCCTTACCACCGATAAAGAGCAGGGTGAAGTCTGACCCCGGAAATTTCCTTGGGGTATAATCCGTCTCGCTCCCTGGTGTGTTGGCCAGTCGGTGATGTCCCTGAGCCGATAATTGCAACAACGGGGGTTGCCAGTTGGGCTGGTGTGCATGTCCGCACGACGGAAAGCCTTAAAGCCTACTGCAACCACCACCTTGAACTCTCGGGTTCAAGGGCTAACCCGACAGCGGCATGTCCGGGGAGCTTTACCCTTCCATGATCCATTCTGATGGTCTTTCCCGCCCTGCCCTGCGCCGCCAGCTGCGCCAGGCCAGACGCGCACTCACGCCCCTTCAGCAACGCCTCGCCGCCCAGGCCCTGTACCGCCAGCTTGCGCAACATCCGCTGTTTCGCCGGGCCAAGCACATTGCGTTGTATCTGCCGGCTGACGGCGAGATCGACCCGCGTCCCCTGATGAAGGCTGCGCAGCAGCATGGCAAGGCGACCTACCTGCCAGTGCTCTCGGACTGGCCACGCACGCACATGACCTTCCAGCAGGTCGGCATTGGTGAGCGCTGGGTACGCAATCGCTTCGACATCGCCGAACCGCAGGCCGACCGCCGGCGCCAACGCCCGGCCTGGGCGCTGGACCTGCTGTTGCTGCCACTGGTGGGCTTCGATCCGCAAGGCGGCCGGCTGGGCATGGGCAAGGGGTTCTACGACCGGACCCTGGCCTACCTGGGAATGCGCAAAAATTGGCAGAAACCGACGCTTTTGGGCCTGGCGCATGAATGCCAGAAGGTCGATAAGCTGGAGCTGGCGAGCTGGGATGTGCCGCTGATGGGCATTGTGACGGATGGCGGCTGGTATGGCCGTCTCGCTACGGCATCGCGGTCCTTGCGATAGCCGTCTCGATAGCGCCCCGGCGAATCAGGGCTGCTGGGTGACCTTCACCGGGGCGTTGCCCTGGCGTTGTTCCCACAGGCTCTGGGTGTAACCGGTCGTGACGACACCCAGACCGAAAAGTATTACCAACACCCACAAAAGATCAGGCTTGCGCTTCATCGATTGCCTCCCCCTTCCAGGCAATTGTTCATGACGGCCGGCGGTGGTTTTTGGTCCGTCCGGCAGGCCAAGCTAAAAACGGCGGCATTTTCCGACAATGCAGGGCGTCTCGCAATTCTGGCGCCAACCGGTCGTCGGAGGATCGGCCACCCCCGAAACTCCCGGCACTTTCAGGCAATGTTCATGCCGATATTCCTACATATTCGTCCTACATTTTGTTTCCGGCGAGCCGGCAGCTTGTCGCAGGGAAACACCTATCTTTAATAAAAAGCGATCACGACCCGCCACGCACAAGGAGACCCTCGCGGATGGCACGCGCTTACTGGCTGATGAAATCCGAGCCCGACGAACTTTCGATCCACGACCTCCAGCGCCTGAAGTCCGCGCGCTGGGACGGGGTGCGCAACTACCAGGCACGCAACTTCATGCGCAGCATGCAGCCGGGCGATCTGTTCTTCTTCTACCACTCCAGTTGCCCGGAGCCGGGCATTGCCGGCATTGCTGAGATTCAAGGAGAGGCCTACCCGGACCCGACCGCACTGGACCCGAAAAGCCACTACCACGACCCCAAGGCCAGCGAGCAGAAGAATCCGTGGACAGCTCGCGACGTAGGCTTTGTCGAGGCCTTCGCGTCGGTCTTGCCACTGGGCACCCTGAAAGCCCAGGCGGGACTGGAAGAAATGCCCCTGGTGCAGAAGGGCAGCCGCCTGTCGGTGATGCCGGTCACCGCCGAACAGTGGGCGATCGTCGTCGGCCTGGCGCGCAAGTAGAGGCATTGTGCTATTAGGTTACTGAAGCCCCCGGAATTCGCCGTATGCGCCGCCTTCAGTCCTCTCTCGCTACCTATCTCGGGCTTGGCGGTCTGCTCTGCGTGCTCCTGCTCGCCAGCGCCTGGCTGGGCAAGGAGTTGGCGAGCAGCGAACGCCAACGCGTGCAGGAGCGCCTGGTCTACCAGGGGCGCAGCCTGGCGCACCAGCTGGAAGCCAACCTTCACGAGCAGGTCCAAGGCCTGGACCTGCTTGCCCAACTGTGGACCCACCACGGCCGCATGCCCCGTGCCGAATGGGAGTTGGATGCACGCTTCTACGTGCGCAGCTTCCCCGGCTACCAGTCGATTCAGTGGTCAGGGCCGGACCTGCGCATCCGCTGGCTGGAACCCTTGCAAGGCAACGAGGCGGCGCTGGGCTTCCACCTCACCGACCGTCACCCCAACTACGAAACCGCCATCGCTGCCCGCAACAGCGGCAAGCCGCGCCTGAGCGACAGTGTGGAGCTGCTCCAGGGCGGCCGCGGCTTCGTACTGTATACACCGGTATTCATCCGTGGCGCGGACAATGAGCTGCAATTCGACGGGTTCATGCAGGGTGTATTTCGCGTCGGCAACCTCATGGACAACCTGCTGCAACAACTCGACAACCAGCTTTTTTCCGTCCGTCTGCTGGAGCATGGCCGCCCGCTCTACGTGCGCGAGCAGCCCGACAGCGATGCCGAGCAGACCCTGCGCGTACCGCTGCGCCTGCTCAACAACCGCAGCTTCGAACTGGAACTCAGCCCGACGGCGCAACTGGTCAGGTCACTGTCCTCGCCGTTGCCGCTGGTGGTTTTTGGCGGCGGCGTCGCGATCAGCCTCCTGCTGGTGGCAGCGCTGTTCCTCGCTCGAGAGAACGCCCGCCGCGCCACCGCCCTGAGCGCCAGCAACCAGCTGCTCAACCAGGAGGCGGAACAGCGCCAGTCCGTCGAGGCCACCCTGCACGAGAGCCGCGAACGCCTGCAGCTGGCGCTGGACCTCACCGACTCCAGTCGCGACGCGCTATTCATCTTCGATCTGCAGCACCGCGAGCTGCTGCACATGAACCGCGCTACCTACAATGCTCTGGGCTACAGCGCCGATGAGTTCCGCCACCTGCTGCGCGATGACCCCGAACGGCTGATCCCCGGTTTCCACGCCTGGATCCAGCTGGTACAGCAGGCACACCGACTGAATCTGTCGATGATCTTCCAGCGCGAGATGCAGCGCCGCGACGGCAGCCTGCAGCCGGCGGAGATCAATACCCAGCTGATCCACCAGGGCGACCGCGACTACCTGATCGCCGTGGCCCGCGATAACAGCGAGCGCCTGCAGCTCGAGGCACAGTTGCAGAAGCTGTCACAGCAGGACGGGCTGACCGGGTTGTACAACCGCCGCTACTTCGACCGTCAGTTGCAGAGCGAATGGCGCCGCCTGCGCCGGGCCGATGCGCCGCTGGCGGTGCTGATGCTCGACGTTGACCACTTCAAGCGCTTCAACGACTGCCTCGGCCACCTGGCCGGCGACGACGCATTGCGGCGCCTCGCCAGTTGCCTGCAGGAATGTTTGCAGCGCGAGGGCGACGTGGCCTGCCGTTACGGCGGCGAGGAGTTCGTCATCATTCTTACCGACACCGGCCTGGAAGGCGCCAGCCACGTCGCTGCGCGCATTCATCGGCGGGTCGCCGAGATGGGCATCGCACACCCCGCCGCAGAGCTGGGGCGACTGACGATGAGTATCGGCCTGGCCATCGCCACGCCGGGGCAGGACACCGAGCCGGACCAGTTGATCGCGCAGGCCGACCAGGCGTTGTATGCGGCCAAGCACAAGGGGCGGAATCAGACGTGCGTTTGGCCGCTGGAAGAGCCCCTCGCCCTGCCCCTCTCGCTCAGGGAGAGGGGACCGTTCGGCGCAGGATGACCCCTTTGCATCAGCCGCAGCGTACGGCTGCCTCTCCCTGAGGGAGACCAGCCGCTACAGAGAAAGCCGGCTCTGTGACTCCGTCAGGCCATCTGCCCGATGGTCCGGCGGAAGCGCCACAAGGCGCCCGCGAAGAACGCCGCGCCGATACCGACGATGGCCAGCAGCTGTGGCCAGACGATGGACAGGTCGGCCCCACGATAAAGAATCGCCTGGGCCAGACTGACGAAGTGCGTGGTCGGCGCCGCCAGCATGATGGTTTGCACCAGCTCCGGCATGCTCTCGCGTGGCGTGGTGCCGCCGGAGAGGATCTGCAACGGCATCAGGGTGAGGATCACCAGCAACCCCAGCTGCGGCATCGAGCGAGCCACGGTGCCAAGGAAGATGCCCATGGACGTGGTGGCGAACAGGTGCAACGCCGCGCCCAGCAGGAACAGTCCCACCGAACCGCTGATCGGCACGTCCAGCCAGCCACGCACCACCAGTTGCAGCGAAATGGCCGCCGCCACCAGCACCACGGTACCCATGGACCAGACCTTGGCCATCATGATCTCGAAGGCGGTCAGCGGCATCACCAGCAGGTGTTCCACCGTGCCGTGCTCGCGTTCGCGGATCAATGCCGCGCCGGTGAGGATGATCGACAGCATGGTGATCTGGTTGATCACCTCCATCACCGCGCCGAACCAGGCCTGGGTCAGGTTCGGGTTGAACTCCATGCGCACCGCCAGCTCCGCCGGCATCGCTGCCTCGGCGCGGTAGCGGCTGACGAATTCGCGCACCTCGGTACCGACGATGTTCTGGATGTAGCCGGCGCCCGAGAAGGCCTGGCCGGTCTGCGTCGCATCGACGTTGACCTGGATCGCCGGCTGCCGCCCGGCCAGCACGTCACGCTGGAAGTCCGGCGGGATGTCCAGGGTGAAGGTGTACAGGCCGACGTCCATGCCCCGGTCCATCTCCGCGTGGCCGATCATCTCCGGCGTGCGGAAATACGGCGGCTGGAAGGCGTTGACGATGCGCGAGGAGAGCTGCGACTGGTCCTCGTCGACGATGGCGATGGGCGCATGGTGCAAGGTTTCCGGTACGCCGGTCGCGGAGCTGTAGACGCCCAGGGTGAAGGCCCAGGCAATCAGGATCAGCATCGCGTAGTCGCGGCCCAGGCTGCGGAATTCCTTGATACCGAGATTGAAGATGTTCGACAGCTTCTTCATGGCTCAGTCCTCCTGCTTCTTCAGGCAGGCCACGCTGAGTAGCGTCAGCACCACGATCATCGCTGCCAGCGGCAGGTAGTAGACCCACAGATCGGGGAAGCCCAGTGCCTTGGAGAAGGCCCCCCGGCTGATGATGAGGAAGTGCGAGGTCGGATAAAGCTGGCCAACAAAGGCCGCCGCGCCTTCCAGCGACGACACCGGGTGGATCAGCCCGGAGAACTGGATCGCCGGGATCATGGTGGCGATGGCCGTACCGAACACCGCGGCGATCTGACTCTTCATGAAGGTCGAAAGCAGCAGCCCCAGCCCCGTGCTGGTCACCACGTAGAGGAACGCGCCGACCAGCAGTGCGAGGAAGCTGCCCTTGAGCGGCACCTGGAACAGCAGCACGGCCATCGCCAGCATCAGCACGAAGTTGATCATGCCCATGCCGATGTAGGGCAGCTGCTTGCCCAGCAGGAACTCCAGGCGCGTGACCGGCGTGACATAGAGGTTGGTGATCGAGCCCAGCTCCTTCTCGCGCACCACGCCCAGGGCGGTGAGCATCGCCGGGATCATGATCAGCAGCAGCGGGATCACCGCCGGCACCATGGCTTTCAGGCTCTCCACGTCCGGGTTGTAGCGGTAGCGCACCTCGGTGCTGGCCGCCGCACCGGTAGAAGCAGCGTTGCCGTTTTGCCTGTCGGCGAGGTAACTGGCATGCAGCCCCTGTACGTAGCCGAGCACAGTGTTGGCGCGGGTCGGCATGGCGCCGTCGATCCACACGCCGATGGCCGGGTCGGCGCCACGCTTGAGGTCGCGGCCGAAGTTCGGCGGGATCTCCACCGCCAGGCTGATGTCGCCGCTGCGCAAGCGCCGCTCCAGATCGTCCGGGTCCTGGATCGCCTGCTTCTCGATGAAGTAGCGCGAGCCGGCGATGTTCAGCGCGTAGGCCTGGCTGGTGGTGGTCTGGTCGCGGTCGAGCACCGCGTAGGTGAGATCCTCGACGTCCATGTTGATGCCGTAGCCGATGATGAACATCAGCAGCGCCGTGCCGACCAGCGCCAGGGTCAGGCGGATCGGGTCGCGGCGCAGCTCCATGGCCTCGCGCCGCGCATAGCTGAACAAGCGCAGCCAGCTGAACCGATCGCTACCCTTGTAGCGCGTGGATTCAGTGGCCGGCTCTGGAGCAGGTGCCGTTTCCGGCACTGGCGCGCTGCCGGCGGCTTCTTCCAGATAAGCGATGAAGGTGGCTTCCAACGTGGGCAGGCCGCGCTTGTCGATCAACCCCTGCGGGGTRTCGCTGTCGAGCACCTTGCCGGCGTGCATCAGCGAGATGCGGTCGCAGCGCTCGGCCTCGTTCATGAAGTGGGTGGAAATGAAGATGGTCACGCCATCGTTGCGCGACAGCTCCACCATCAGCTCCCAGAAGCCGTCGCGGGCCACCGGGTCGACACCCGAGGTGGGCTCGTCGAGGATCAGGATTTCCGGCTTGTGGATCACCGCCACGGCCAGCGACAGGCGCTGGCGGATGCCCAGCGGCAGGCTGTCGGGCAGTTCGTTGCGGACCTTGCCGAGGTCGAAGCGCTGGAGCATTTCCTCGACGCGCGGGCCGATCTCGTCGGCCGGAAGGTGGAAGAGTTTCGCGTGCAGTTCGAGGTTCTGCAGCACCGTCAGCTCGGCGTACAGCGAGAACGCCTGGGACATGTAGCCCACACGGCGGCGAGTCTCCATATCGTTGGCGTTGACCGGCTGGCCGAACAGCGCGCAGGTGCCTTCGCTGGCCGGCAACAGGCCGGTAAGCATCTTCATGGTGGTGGACTTGCCACAGCCGTTGGAACCGAGGAAGCCGAAGATTTCCCCACGCTCGATGCGGAAGCTCACATGGTCCACCGCGACGAAATCGCCGAAGCGACAGGTCAGCCCCTCGGCTTCGATGGCGATCTGCGCTGCACCGTCATTCTGCGGACGCGGGGGAATCACCAGCTTGTGGTGGCCGGCTCGCTTGCTCTCGGGCAGCAGCGCAATGAACGCCTCCTCGAGGTTCTGCGTCGATGTCTGCTCGCGCAATTCGGCGGGCGTCCCGGTGGCGAGCACCTTGCCCTCGTCCATCGCCACCAGCCAGTCGAAGCGCTCGGCCTCCTCCATGTAGGCGGTGGCCACCAGCACGCTCATGCCTTCGCGACCGGCGCGGATACGGCCGATCAATTCCCAGAACTGGTTGCGCGACAACGGGTCGACACCGGTGGTGGGTTCGTCGAGGATCAGCAGGTCGGGGTCATGGATCAGCGCGCAGCACAGCCCGAGCTTCTGCTTCATGCCACCGGACAGCTTGCCCGCCGGCCGCTCGGCGAAAGGCGCCAGCCCGGTGCTCTGCAACAGATCGGCGATGCGCCGCTCGCGCTCGGCCTTGTCGTGGCCGAACAGGCGACCGAAGAAATCGACGTTTTCGAACACCGAGAGCGTCGGGTAGAGGTTCTTGCCCAGGCCTTGCGGCATGTAGGCGATGCGCGGGCACACGGCGCGGCGATGGCGCACATCGCGCATGTCGCCGCCGAGCACCTGGATCTCGCCGTCCTGCATCTTCCGCGCGCCGGCCAGCAGCGCCAGCAGGCTGGACTTGCCGACGCCATCCGGGCCGATCAGGCCGACCATGCGGTTGGCCGGGATTGCCAGGCTGACGTCGTCCACCGCGCGGGTCTCGCCGTAGCGCAGCGAGACGCCGGTGAGATGCGCCACGCAGCCGGCGCCGCTCATTGCGGGACCTTGATCTGCAGGTCAGCCGGCCATTCCACCTGCGGGTCGAGGCGCAGATAGGCCATGCCCGGCACGCCGGTCTTCACGTAGGTGATGTACTTCTCCAGCAGGCCCGGATCGAGGCGCGCCTTGACGCGGAACATCAGCTTCTCGCGCTCGTTGGCAGTCTCCACGGTCTTGGGCGTGAACTGCGCGACGCTGGCGACGTAGGACACCTTGGCTGGGATCACGTACTCCGGCACCGCATCGATCACCAGGTGCACTTCCTGTCCCAGCTCGACCTTGCCGGCCTGGCCGGACGGCAGGAAGAAGGTCATGTAGACATCGGCCAGGTCGACCATGTTGAGCAGCTTGCCGCCGGCCGGCAGGACCTCGCCCGGCTGCGCCACGCGGTACTGCACGCGGCCGTTGCGCGGGGCCTTGAGGTCGCTGTCGTCGATGTCGGCCTGCAGGCGCACGGTGCTAGCAGTGGCGGCCTCGATGGCCGACTGCGCCTCGATTACCTGGGAGCTGGCAGCAGCGATGCTGGCCTGAGCCGAGATGACCTGGGAGCGCGAAGCGGCCAGCGCCGCCTGGGAGCTCTGCAGGGCAGCGCGGTCATCGTCGAGTTGCTGTTGCGGCAGGGCGTTGCGCTTGACCAGCTGCTCGGTGCGGGTGAAGCGCTTCTGCGCAGCGGTGAGCTCGGCCTGGCGCTGGGCGACCATGGCTTCGGCGGTGGCCTTCTCGCTGTGCCGCTGGGCCACCAGGGACTCGGCGGTGAGCTTGGCGTTCTGCGCCCGCCGCACCTCGGCCTCGGCCTGTGCCAGCTGGGCCTTGAGCACCTGGGTATCCATGCGCGCGACGACCTGGCCGGTCTTCACGAAGTCGCCTTCGTCCACGAGGATTTCCGCCACCCGCCCGGCGAGCTTGGTCGCGACGTCCACCTCGGTGGCCTCGATGCGTCCGTTGCCGCTGGCAAAACCTTGGCCCAGCCCGGTCGGCTTGAACGTCTGCCAGGCCAGCGCGGCGAGCACGGCCGCCACCAGCACCGCGAGACCGCGGGTGCGCCAGCTTTTTGCGTTTCCTGTCATCCGATTTCCCCTTGTCCAGGCGCTCGAATTCGAGCGAATCATGAGGGGATGTTCGGCGACCGGCGGCAAATGGGGTTTGATTCAGGTCAGGCACGCAGAGGAAATTTCCTATGCGCCTTGCACGGCGGGACTTTCAGACCGGCATTGCGGCGAGTGGCCGCAGCCGGAAAACGGAAGCGCCTGCGGTGCGCAGATGAGTTGCGCTCATGCAGACGCCCCTGGAAGCGCTCAGGGCTGGACGATCAGATTGTTGAACAGCAGGTCGTCGACCAGTGGCTTGCCCTCTTCCTGCTGCAGCACGGTCTGCACCTGTTTCAACGCTTCCTGACGCAGTTTTTCCTTGCCGTCGACGCTGCCGAGGGATTCATCCGTTTGCTGGGCAAACAGCATCACCAGTTGGTTGCGGATCAGCGGCTCGTGGTGCTCGACCTTCTCCGACGCTTCCTTGCCGATGACCTTCAGGGCGATGTCGGCCTTGAAGTACTTCAGCCGCGGACCGCTGCCGTAGTTACCCACCAGGGCCGGCGTCAGGTCGACGAAGACCGGCTTGTTGGCGTCTTCCGGCTTGGCCTCTTCGGACTCGGAGGCGATGACGAAGGGGCTGAAGGAAAGGACCAGCAACAGGGCGAGGAAAGCTCTCAAGGCGATGTCTCCGGATTCGATGGGCAAAGGATAGCCACAGTCGCGCCGCCGCCCAAGCTATATCGGGGCATAAGCCCAGACCATGGTGATTTGCCCCCTGCCACTGCACTCCTACACTGCCCCACTCGGAAACAAGAACCCGCCAACGGAGTACTTCGAATGAAAGCCGTGCTGTGCAAAGCCTTCGGCCCCGCCGAAACCCTGGTGCTGGAAGACATCGCCAGCCCCGAGCCGAAGAAGAACGAAGTCCTGCTGCAGGTGCATGCCGCCGGGGTTAACTTCCCCGATACGCTGATCATCGAGGGCAAATACCAGTTCAAACCGCCCTTCCCGTTCTCCCCGGGTGGCGAGGCTGCCGGCGTAGTCGGCGCAGTCGGCGAGAAAGTCACCCATGTGAAGCCCGGCGACCGCGTGATGGCGCTGACCGGCTGGGGCAGCTTCGCCGAGGAAGTCGCGGTGCCCGGCTACAGCGTGATGCCGATTCCCGACGGCATGGACTTCGCCAGCGCCGCTGCCTTCGGCATGACCTACGGCACCTCCATGCACGCACTCAAGCAACGCGCCAACCTGCAGCCGGGCGAGACCCTGCTGGTGCTCGGCGCCTCCGGTGGCGTGGGCCTGGCTGCCGTGGAAATCGGCAAGGCGATGGGCGCCAAGGTAATCGCCGCCGCCAGCAGCGAAGCCAAGCTGGAAGTGGCCAAGGCCGCCGGTGCCGACGTGCTGATCAACTACAGCGAAGGCAGCCTGAAGGACAAGCTCAAGGAAATCACCGGCGGCCAGGGCGTGGACGTGATCTACGACCCGGTCGGCGGCGACCTGTTCGAGGAAGCCTTCCGCTCCATCGCCTGGAACGGCCGCATGCTGGTGGTCGGCTTCGCCAGCGGCACCATTCCGTCGCTGCCGGCCAACCTTACCCTGCTCAAAGGCGCGTCCCTGGTCGGCGTGTTCTGGGGCTCCTTCGCCCAGCGCCAGCCGCAGGACAACGCGGCGAACTTCCAGCAGCTGTTCGCCTGGTTCGCCGAAGGCAGGATCAAGCCGCTGGTGTCGCAGACCTACCCGCTGGACAAGGCTGCCGATGCCATCAATCACCTGGGCCAGCGCAAGGCCGTGGGCAAGGTGGTGGTGACCGTTCGCTGATCGCTGCCCGCGACATGAAAAAGCCCCGCATCAGCGGGGCTTTTTCACGTCGGAGCAAAACCTGTAGGAGCGTGCCATGCGCGCGATCGCGGGCGCAGCCCGCTCCTACAGGGAGACTCCGGGTTCAGGAATACAGCGCCTTGAACTGCTCGCGCAGTACGTTCTTCTGCACCTTGCCCATCACATTGCGCGGCAGCGCATCGACCACCATCACCCGCTTGGGCTGCTTGAAGCGCGCCAGCTTGCCATCCAGCGCGGCGAGTACCTGGGCCTCGCTCGGCGCCTGGCTCTGGGTGGCCACCAGTACGGCGGTGACGCCCTCGCCGAAGTCCGGGTGCGGCACGCCGATCACCGCCGACTCGACCACGCCCGGCAGGGTGTCGAGGATTTCCTCCAGCTCCTTGGGATAAACGTTGAAGCCGCCGCTGATGATCATGTCCTTGTTGCGGCCGACGATCTGCACATAGCCCTTGTCGTCGATGAAACCGATATCGCCGGTCATGAAGTAGCCGTCTGCGCGCAGCTCCTCGGCGGTCTTCTCCGGCATGCGCCAGTAGCCCTGGAACACGTTCGGCCCACGCACCTCGATCATCCCCGGCTCACCCTGGGGCAGCGGGGCCGGCTCGGACTGCGAAGGATCGGTGATGCGCAGCTCGACGCCCGGCAGCGGGAAGCCGACGGTGCCGGCGATGCGCTCGCCATCCAGCGGGTTGGAGGTGTTCATGCCCGTCTCGGTCATGCCGTAGCGCTCGAGGATCGCCATGCCGGTGCGCTCGGAGAACGCCTTGTGGGTCTCGGCGGTGAGCGGCGCGGAGCCGGAAATGAACAGGCGCATGTGCGCCACCGCCTCGCGGGTCAGGCCGGGCTGGTCGAGCAGGCGGGTGTAGAAAGTCGGAACACCCATCAGCAGGTTCACCTGGGGCAGCAGGCGGAGCATCTGCGCGGCGTCGAACTTGCTGAGGAAGAGCATCGAACCGCCCGCCATCAGCAGGCTGTTGCAGGCCACAAAGAGGCCGTGGATATGGAAGATCGGCAGGGCATGGAGCAGCCAGTCCTCGCCGGTAATCTGCCAGGCATCCACCAGTGCGCGGGCGTTGGAGACGAGGTTGCCGTGGCTGATCATCGCCCCCTTGGAACGCCCGGTGGTGCCGGAGGTATAGAGGATCGCGGCGAGGTCGCTGGAGGCGCGCGGCACGTCGACGAAGCGCCCCGGCTTGCCATGCACGGCGTCCATCAGCGAGCCGTCGACCTGGTCGCCCAGGGTCGCCACACGAGCCACACCGCTGGCTTCGGCCAGTTCGCGGGCCTGGGCTTCAAAGGCCGGCGCGCAGACGAACAGCGAAGGCTCAGCGTCGTCGAGGAAGTAGCGCAGCTCGTCGCCGGTGTAGCCGCTGTTGAGCGGCAGGTAGACCGCGCCGACGCGCAGTACGGCGAGGTAGAGCATCACCGTCTCGGGGCTCTTGTCGACCTGCACGGCCACGCGGTCGCCCGGCTGCACGCCGAGTTCCACCAGCGCATGGGCGAACTGCGAAGTGCTGCGCAGCATGTCGGCATAGCTGTAGCCGCCACCCAATGGGGTGCGGATGAAGGGCTTGGACAGGTCGCTGGGCAGGTGTTTGCCGACTTCGGCGAAAAGACTCTGGTTCATGGTGAGGTCCTAGCGTTTTGTTTTCGCCGACAGCGTCGCGAGCTTGCGCACCTCGGGTGAGGCCGCGACCGCGCCCTGGTTGGCGTAGGCTTCGTGGTTCTTTTCGATCTGGCGCAGTTCGTAGCGGTAATTGACCATCAGCCCGGCTGCCTGGCGCAGGCCGCTGGCGGAGAGGTCGCCACGCCAGTTCAGGCGCTCCAGGCGGGCACCGTTGCCGAGGTGGAAGCGCGCCACCGGGTCCAGCGGCAGCCCGGCGCCGTTCTTGGCGTGCAGGAAATATTCGGCGGCCAGCGCCAGCAGCGGCTGCTCGGTGCGCGGCGGTGGCGGCGCGTCGGGCTTGAGCGCCTTGAGCAGGTCGGCGGCGGCCGCGCCCAGTTGCGGGTCGTCGCCCAGGCCGTCGAGCCAGCGACGGAAACCGGGTACCGGCGACAGGGTGACGTACTGGCGCAGGCCGGGAATCTCCCTTGCCAGCTCTTCCACCACCTGCTTGATCAGGAAGTTGCCGAAGGAAATGCCGCGCAGGCCGTCCTGGCAGTTGCTGATGGAATAGAACACCGCCGTATCGGGTTCCTCTGCCGGCTGAACGTCTGTCGCCGGCTCGAGAATGTCTGCAATCGCGCCCGGCATCGCGCGGGTCAGCGCCACCTCGACGAAGATCAGCGGTTCTTCCGCCAGCGCCGGGTGGAAGAAGGCGAAGCAGCGGCGGTCGGCCGGCTGCAGGCGGCTGCGCAGGTCGTCCCAGTCCTTGATGGCGTGGACGGCCTCGTACTTGATGATCTTTTCCAGGATCGACGCCGGGGTCGACCAGTCGATGCGCCGCAGCACCAGGAAGCCGCGGTTGAACCAGGACGCCAGCAGGTGTTGCAGGTCGTGGTCCACGGCCGCCAACTCGGGTTTACCCTTGAGTTCCCCCAGCAACCGGCGGCGCATGGCGATCAGCTCGGCGGTGCCGCCCGGCGCCTGGTTGAGGCGGCGGAACAGTTCCTGGCGCGGTGGTTCGCTGGCCTCGAACAGCTGGGTGGTGTTGGCCGACGAAGGATCGTCGAGATAGCGCTGGCAGGCTTCGGCCAGCGCGTCATGAGGCGGCGCGAAGTCCATGAGCAGCGTGTCGAAGAAAGCCTTCTGCTGCTCCTCCGGACAGTCGCGGTAGGCGCACAGCACCTGCCGCGCCAGCGCCACGCCGGAAGCCTCGCCATGGCCGGAGATCAGTTTGCGGCAGGCCTGCGCCAGCGCCTGGGCATTGCCCGGCGCCGGCTCGCGCGACTCCAGCAATTGCCGGCCGCGCTCGCTGATGCTCTGCAGCAGTTCCTGGAAGAAGCTGATGTTCATGCGTCCCCCTCGCTTGTGGATAAATCAGTCGCCTTTCAGCATCGGCGGCGGGCAGCGCTGGTACCAGCGCGAAGCCTGCTCGTAGGCGTGGGCCAGTTGCAGCACGGCCATATCGGCCTGGTGCTTGCCGATGATCTGGATGCCCATGGGCAAGCCCAGTTCATTGAAGCCTACCGACACGTTGGCCACCGGGCATCCGGACAGGGTGGCCGGAATCACCACCTCCATCCAGCGGTGGTAGGTGTCCATGGCCTTGCCGGCGACTTCCTTCGGCCAGTCCCAGCTCTTGTCGAACGGGAACAGTTGCGCGCTGGGCAGCAGCAGGTAGTCGTAGCGCTCGAACAGCTGGCTGATGGCGCGGTACCAGTCGCTGCGCGCGGCGGAGGCGCGGAACACGTCCATGGCGGACAGCTTCAGGCCGTTCTCCACTTCCCAGATGGCCTCGGGCTTGAGCAGTTCGCGCTTGGCAGGATCGGTATAGGCCGCGCCGAGGGAGCCGGCGACCATCCAGTGACGCAGGGTGCGCCAGGTGTCCCAAAGACGCTCGGCGGAGAAGCCCATGGCAGTGTCTTCGATGTGGCAGCCAATGGCTTCGAAGTCGGCGAAGGATTTGCGACACAGCTCCAGCACACCCCGCTCCATCGGCAGGTGGCCGCCCAGGTCGCCCAGCCAGCCCAGGCGCGCACCCTTGAAGTCGCGCTCCAGCCTGCCGGCGAACTGCTCGCCACTCTCGGCGATGGACAGCGGGGCACGGGCATCGCCGCCGGCCTGCACCGAAAGCAGCAGCGCCACGTCACGCACGCTGCGGCCCATCGGGCCTTCGTAGCCGAGCTGGTCGATGAACAGGTCGGCGCTGTCGTCGAAGGGCACGCGGCCCTGGGACGGACGGAAGCCGACGATGTTGTTGAACGCCGCCGGGTTGCGCAGCGAACCCATCATGTCGCTGCCATCGGCCACCGGGACCATCTGTAGCGCCAGCGCGGCCGCCGCGCCACCGCTGCTGCCGCCGGCGGTGCGGTCGGGCGCGTAGGCGCAGCCGGTCGCGCCGAAGATCGGGTTGTAGCTGTGCGAGCCGAGGCCGAATTCCGGGGTGTTGGTCTTGCCAATCAGCACGGCGCCGGCCGCGCGGATGCGCTCGACCATGATGCCATCGCGCTCGGGCACGTAGTCGCGGAACAGCGGCGAGCCTAGGGTGGTGCGGATGCCCTGGGTCAGCGAGAGGTCCTTCACCGCATGGGGCAGGCCGTGCATCCAGCCACGGTATTCGCCGCGGGCCAGCTCGGCGTCGCGCTGGTCGGCTTCGGCGAGCAGCTGCTCTTCGGGCTGCAGGCTGACGATGGCGTTGACCGCCGGGTTGTAGCGCTCGATCTGCGCCAGGTGTGCCTGCATAACTTCGCGGCAGGACACCTGGCGCAGGCGGATGCGCTGGGCCAGTTCATGGGCCTGGAGCTGGACGAGTTCGTTGTTGTGCTTGTACTGGCTCATGGAGCGCGGCCTTCTTTCATCGGGAGCTTCCGGCAGATGGGAAGCCTATGTCGGGTTCAGCAACCCCGCCGGCAGGCGAGGCTTGTTGCGTTCTTCAGGCCGAGCGATGCCGCTGCGCCGAGCTGGCGCACGCGTGCATCGCTGTGCCGTATTCCCGTCTGGCGGGATCAGCGCATCAGGTTGGTCCAGATGCGGTCGGCCAGGCGGATCGCGCCTTCGCCGCAGGTCTTGCTGAACACCACCTTGGTGCCCTCGGGGATGTGCAGTTCCGGCGCATCCTTGAGGCTGGCATCGAGGAAGGGTTCCACGCCCTTGATCGGGCTCTGGTGCTTGAGGAAGTTCTGGGTCATCGCCGAGTTTTCCGGCTGGCTGAGGAAAGCGATGAATTTCTTCGCGTTCTCCGGGTGCTTGGCGCCGGCCGGGATCACCAGGTTGTCCACCCAGGCCATCACGCCCTCTTTCGGGTAGAGGTACTTCAGGCTGGATTTCATCTCACGCGCACGCATCGACGAGCCGCCCCAGAACATCGACATGTCGACTTCGCCCGAGGCCAGGTTCTCGCGGATCGAGCCGGCCTTGGAGCTGTAGGTCTTCACGAAGGGCTTCTGGGTCTTCAGCAGGGTCAGCACCTGCTGCATCTGCTTGGGGTCCTCGCTGCACAGCGGGATGCCCAGGTAGAGGCTGGCGGTATCGATGACTTCGCTGGCCGAGTCGAACATGTTGATCTTGCCCTGCAGCTCCTTCGGCGGGGTGAACAGCACCGAGTAGCTGTCGGCTGGGCCGCTGTATTTCGCGCTGTCCAGCACCACGCTGGTGGTGCCCCAGATGAAGGGCACGGCGTAGGCGCCTTCCGGGTCCCAGGCGGGCTTCTTCAGGTTGTCCTCGACGTTGGCGTAGTACGGCTGGCCGGCCGGGTCGAAGCGCTCCAGCAGTTTCTCCTGGATCAGGATCGGTACGAAGGCGTGGGAGGGAATCGCCACGTCGTAGCCGGCGCCGCCCTGTTTGAGCTTGGCCAGCAGGGTTTCGTTGGAGTCGTAGGAATCCACGGTCACCTTGATGCCGGTTTCCTTCTCGAACTTCTCCAGGATCTGCGGGGTAAAATAGCCACTCCAGCTCACCACGTTCAGTTGCTCGGCGGCTTGTGCGTGGACGGCCATGGCCAGCGTCAGCGTGGCCCCTACAGCAGCGATCAGTTTGCTCATCTTCTACTCCGGTATGTGGGCGGAGAGTCCGTTCAAGGGCTGGTCGAGCGCTGCCCAGACGAGGCGGGAACAGGTGAGAAAGCGCAGTTTACGGCTGTAAATGAGCATTTCGAGGCTGTTTCCAACGACGCATGGGCAAGCTCGGACAGGCATTGGGCGGGCTCTCAGGCTTTCTTCTTGCCAAGCAGGAAGGACAGGGTTACGAACAGCACGGAAACGCCGAGGATCAGGGTCGACACCGCGTTCACATCGGGCGTCACGCCCATGCGCAGCAGGCCGAAGATGAAGATCGGCAAGGTGGTGGTGCCGGCCTGGGAGACCATCATCGAGATCACGAAGTTATCCAGCGAGACGATGAAGGCCAGCATCACCCCGGAGAAGATCCCCGGCATCAGCAGCGGCAGGGTGACCTTGCGGAAGGTCCGCCAGGGCCCGGCGTAGAGATCGGCGGCGGCCTGCTCCAGGGACAGGTCCATGTCGTTGAGGCGGGCACGGATCGGCAAGTAGGCGAACGGGATGCAGAACACCGTGTGGGCGATGATCAGGTTGCCGTAGCCCAGCGACAGGCCGAGGGTGGAGAACAGCGCCAGGGTGGCGACGCCGACCACGATCTCGGGCAGCACCAGCGGCAGCATGATCGCTCCCATGGACAGGCGCAGGCCCTTGAACTTGGCCCCGCGCGAGGTGCCCAGCGCAGCCAGCGTGGCGATCGCCGTGGCGATCACGCTGGCGCACACGGCGATCAGCAGGCTGTTGCCGGCGGCCTGGCGCAGCGCCTGGTTGGCGAACGCGGCGCGGTACCAGTCGAGGCTGAAGCCGGTCCACACGGTGGCGGACTGGTTGGCGTTGAACGACAGCACCACCAGCACCACGATGGGCGCGTAGAGGTAGAGATAGAACAGGAAACTCAGGACGCCGAAGCCACGGAAGTCCTGTACGCCCAGACGGCGCTTGGTCAGCAGCGAGAGCATCATTCACCTCCCCGAGCGATACGCAGGCGCTCGGCGCGCATCGCGTAGAACATCAGCACCAGCATCACCGCGGCCATCAGCACCAGCGACAGCGCCGCGCCGAAGGGCCAGTTCCGCGAGTCGCTGAACTGCCGGAAGATCAGGTTGCCGAGCATCATCTTGGTGCCGCCGCCGAGCAGCTCGGGGGCGATCATTGCGCCCAGGCAGGGCACGAAGGTGAGGATGGCGCCGGCGAGAATCCCCGGCCGAGCGATCGGCAGGACCACCTTGCGCAGGGTGCGGATACGCCCGGCGTAAAGGTCCTGGGCCGCTTCGAGCAGGCGCATGTCCATCTTCTCGAGGGTGGCGTAGATCGGCAGCACGACGAAGGGCGCGTAGGTGTAGACCAGGCCCAGCAGCACGGCGCCGTCGGTGTAGAGCAGGTTCAGCGGCTGGTTAATCACCCCCAGGCTCATCAGCGTGCCGTTGACCACGCCGGTGCCGCGCAGCAGCAGGATCCAGGCGTAGGTGCGGATCAGCAGGTTGGCCCAGAACGGCACAGTGATCAGGAAGATCAGCAGGCCGCGACGGTGCGCCGGCTGCATGGCCAGCCACACCGCCACCGGGAAGCCGACCAGCAGGGTGATGACAGTGGTCGCCGCGGCGATACCGATGGAACGCAGGGCGATCACCATGTACGAGTCGGCGAAGGCCAGACTGTCGTCGAGCTGGCGCTCGAACAGCAGCGAGACGTAGGCGTCGACGCTGAAGTGCGGGTTCACCCCACCGTAGGGGTTGGCCTGCATCAGCGAGTAACCGACGACGATGAAGATCGGCACGATCAGGAACAGGCCGATGGACACCAGCGCGGGCGACACGCCAAGGAAGCTGCGCAGCGCCTGGCGCCGCTCCAGCGCATTGCCGCAGGTTGCGGATAACCGGTTCATGCTCACCTCCGCTCAGTCCATCAGGACGCTGGCACTGCCTTTTTCGAACAGCAGACCGGCACGCTGCCCAGCCACCAGGCGCTGACGCTGGCCGGCGCTGTTGGGCGCACGGACGGTCAGCTTGCTGCCGTCCTTGAGCTCGACCTGGTACTGCAGGTCGGTGCCCAGGTAGATCTGCTGGACGACGGTGCAGGGCGCGGCGGACGACGTGTCCTCGGCCACCAGTTGCAGGCGCTCGGGGCGGATCGACAGGGTGACCTCGGCGCCGACCTTCAGGCCCTCGCGGGAGCCGGCCTCGATCAACTGCTCACCGCCGATGCGGTAGTAAGCGCGGTCGCCGTCGAAGTTCTCGACGCGGGCCGGGAGGAAGTTGGTCTCGCCGATGAAATCGGCGACGAAGCGGTTGCGCGGATGCTCGTAGATGTCGTCCGGGCGGCCGACCTGCTGCACTTCGCCCTCGGAGAGCACGGCGATGCGGTCGGACATGGTCAGCGCTTCTTCCTGGTCGTGGGTGACGAAGATGAAGGTGATGCCAGTCTTGGCCTGGATCGCCTTGAGCTCTTCACGCATGGCCTGGCGCAGCTTGAGGTCGAGGGCGGAAAGCGGCTCGTCGAGCAGCAGCACCTTGGGATGCGGTGCCAAAGCGCGGGCCAGGGCGACGCGTTGCTGCTGGCCGCCGGAAAGCTGGGTCGGCTTGCGCTGGGCGAAGCGTTCCATCTGCACCAGGGCGAGCATCTCGCGGACACGCTCGGCGACCTGCACCTTGCTCATGCGCTGGCCCATCGGGTGGGATTCCAGGCCGAAGGCGAGGTTCTCGGCGATGGTCATGTGCGGGAACAGTGCGTAGTGCTGGAAGACGGTGTTGACCGGGCGCTCGAACGGCGGGCGGTCGGCGATGTTCTCGCCGTACAGCTGGATTTCCCCGGCGGTGGGGAATTCGAAGCCGGCGATCATCCGCAGCAGGGTGGTCTTGCCGCAGCCCGAAGGGCCGAGCAGGGTGAAGAATTCGTTGTCGCGGATGTCCAGGTCGACGCATTTGAGCGCGACGGGACCGCTGGCCGGATCGCCGTAGACCTTGCGCACGGAGCGGATCGAAACCGCCGCCGTCTGCAGGCTGTGCAGGGCATTCATGGTGAAACCTCCGCATCCTTCCCGTCCGCCGCACGCTGGCGTTCGGGGGATCTTGTAGTTGTTCTGGCAGGGCTGGAGTAAACGCTGGATGCAGCGCTGGCCGTGGGTTCGGCTCGATATTGTGGTGATGCTGCTGGAGCGGATATTCGAAGAAAGGTGGTTGAGCGAAAAGCTCAATTTTCTTACATTCGATATTAAATAATTTAACAGCTGAAATTTAACAGCTCAGCCCGCCTTCGAGGTCCAGCCATGTCCATCCAGCGTCTTCCGCCGCTCAATGCCGTCCGCGCCTTCGAGGCCGCCGCACGCCTGGGCAGCTACGTCGCCGCCTCGAAAGACCTGCATGTGACGCAGCCGGCCATCGGCCGACACGTCAAGCTACTGGAGGATTGGCTGGGCGTGCAGTTGTTCGAGCGCACCCCGCGCGGAGTCAGCCTGACGCCCGCCGGGCAACGCTACTACGCAAAGATATCCACAGCCCTGCAGCAGATCGCCGATGCCGGCCATGAACTGGCCCCCGGCGGCACCGCGCGCTGGCTGAAGATCCTTGTGGTGCCGGCATTCGCCAAACGCTGGCTGATGCCGCGCCTGGAGACCCTGCGGCAGCAGCGCCCCGGTCTGAAGGTGGCGGTGGAGCCGAACCCGACTTTCAGCGAAGTGGACGGTAAAAGCGCCGATCTGGGGATTGTCTACGGGCTTCCCGGCGTCTATCCGCAGTGCCACAGCACGCTGGTGCGGCCGGCGGTGTTCCCGGTGTGTTCGCCTGCCTATCTCGAGGAACACGGCCCGCTGAGCAGCGTGCACGAGCTGGCGCAGCACAAGCTGATCCATGTCGACGACGGCGAATGGTGGAACCTCTGGTTGTCCACCATCGGCCTCGACCTGCGGGTGAACTCCGACGTGCTCTACGTCAGCAACGACCACGCGCTGTCCATGGCCGAGGCCGGCCACGGTATCGCCCTGGCCAACCTGGTGCTGGTAAAGCACCAGTTGGCCGCCGGCACGCTGGTGCGGCCGCTGCCCGAGGAAGTGCCGCTGGAAAGCTACCAGTTGCTGCTGCCCACCGGCGCGGTAAGCGCCGACGTCGCCTGGTTCGAGGACTGGATTCGTGCGGCGCTGCAGGAAGAGTTCTCGCCACCCGCGGCCCACATGACTGATTCGACTGAATAGTCGGACGCACAACTCGCCACGAAACTGCAGGGGAGTATTCCACCGGGGCCGCGGGGCTGAGTCGGCTGCATGGCTAGGCGGAGCGCCGAAGACAGTGCGACTTAGTACGGCGAGGCGCTCCAACGACGCCAGGCGGTCGAATCAGCCCCGCGGCGCGTAGGCGAAGACGTCGGCGCGCATTTGATGCGGGTCCATGCCCGCCGCCACCAGCGCATCCAACGTGCCATAGACCATCGCCGGCGAGCCGCTGGCGTAGACGCGCAGGCCGGCCAGCTCGGCGAAGTCCTCGCACACCGCTTCGTGCAACAGGCCGCAGCGCCCCTGCCAACCACAAAGGTCGCTGACGATCTTGTGCAGGTGCAGGTTGGGCACGCTTTCCCACTGCTCCCAGTGCGGCAGCTCGTAGAAGTCTTCCGGGCGGCGCACGCCCCAGTACAGGTGCACCGGATGGGCAAAGCCGGCGGCGCGGCAGAACTCGATCAGGCTGTGCATCTGCGCCATGCCGGTGCCGGCGGCGATCAGCACCAGCGGGCCGTCCGGCAGGTCGGCGAGGTGCGCGTCGCCGAAGGGCATCTGCACGCGGGCGAAGCGGTCGCGCTGCAACTGGGTCAGCAGGTCGATGGCGCTGTTCTCGCGGGCCAGGATGTGCAGTTCCAGGTCACGCCCTTCCTGCGGCGCGGAGGCCAGCGAGAAAGCCGCCGGGTCGCTGCCGTCGCGCTCGATCAGCAGGTACTGCCCAGCGTGGTAGCGCGGCGGCTTGCCGGCCGGGGCGCGCAGGCGCACACGCCAAACATCACCGCCGACTGGCTCGCAGAGCGTCACCTGGCAGGAGAGTTTGCGCACCGGCAGCTCGCCAGGCGCCAGCACGCCATCCCAGTGCAGCACGCAATCTTCCAGCGGTTCGGCCAGGCAGGTGAAGAGTTCGCCGTGGTCGCGCACCTCGCCATCCTGGCATACACGGCCTTCCACCAGCAGCGCCGCGCAGATATGGCAGTTGCCGTTGCGGCAGCTCTGCGGGCAGTCGTAGCCCTGGCGCCGCGCACCGTCGAGGATACGTTCCCCGGGGTTCAGCTCGAGCTGAGCACCGGAGGGTTGCAAGGTCACTTTCAAGCGCTGTTCTCGTTCTTCTAGGCGGACGGCCTCTGGCGCATGGCCGCCCTTGGTGTTCGACGGCCCGTCAGTCGATGCCCAGGCTCGCCCAGATTTCGTCGACGCGGCGGGTCACCGCCGGGTCCTTCTCGATCACCCGACCCCACTCGCGACTGGTCTCGCCCGGCCACTTGTGGGTGGCGTCCAGGCCCATCTTCGAGCCGAGACCCGAGATCGGCGAAGCGAAGTCCAGGTAGTCGATCGGCGTGTTATCGATCATCACCGTGTCGCGCTTGGGATCCATGCGCGTGGTGATGGCCCAGATCACGTCGTTCCAGTCGCGGGCGTTGATGTCGTCGTCGGTGACGATAACGAACTTGGTGTACATGAACTGTCGCAGGAACGACCAGACACCCAGCATCACGCGCTTGGCGTGGCCGGGGTATTGCTTCTTCATGGTCACCACCGCCATGCGGTAGGAGCAGCCTTCGGGCGGCAGGTAGAAGTCGGTGATCTCGGGGAACTGCTTCTGCAGGATCGGCACGAAGACTTCGTTCAGCGCCACGCCGAGGATCGCCGGCTCGTCCGGCGGGCGGCCAGTGTAGGTGCTGTGGTAGATCGGTTTCTGCCGGCGGGTGATGCGCTCGACGGTGAACACCGGGAAGCGGTCCACTTCGTTGTAGTAGCCGGTGTGGTCGCCGTAGGGGCCTTCATCGGCCATCTCGCCGGGATGGATCACCCCTTCGAGGACGATCTCGGCGCTGGCCGGCACCTGCAGGTCGTTGCCGATGCACTTGACCAGCTCGGTCTTGTGCCCGCGCAACAGGCCGGCGAAAGCATATTCGGAGAGGTTATCCGGCACCGGCGTCACGGCGCCGAGGATGGTCGCCGGGTCCGCGCCCAGGGCCACGGCCACCGGATAGGGCTGGCCGGGATGCTTCTGGCACCACTCGCGAAAATCCAGCGCACCGCCACGGTGGCTGAGCCAGCGCATGATGACCTTGTTGCGGCCGATCACCTGCTGGCGGTAGATGCCCAGGTTCTGCCTTTCCTTGTTCGGCCCGCGAGTGACGGTCAGGCCCCAGGTGATCAGCGGCGCCACGTCGCCGGGCCAGCACGTTTGCACCGGCAGTTTCGACAGGTCGACGTCATCGCCCTCTTCGATCACTTCCTGGCACGGCGCGTCCTTGAGGACCTTGGGCGCCATGTTGATGACCTTCTTGAAGATCGGCAGCTTGGACCAGGCGTCCTTCAGCCCCTTGGGCGGCTCGGGCTCCTTGAGGAAGGCCAGCAGCTTGCCGATCTCGCGCAGTTCGGAGACGTCCTCGGCGCCCATCCCTAAGGCGACGCGCTCGGGCGTGCCGAACAGGTTGCCGAGTACGGGGATGTCATAGCCGGTGGGCTTTTCGAACAGCAGGGCCGGGCCCTTGGCGCGCAGGGTGCGGTCGCACACCTCGGTCATTTCCAGCACCGGGGATACCGGCGCCTGGATGCGCTTGAGCTGTCCGCGCTGCTCCAGGGCAGCGATGAACTCGCGCAGGTCGCGATACTGCATGAGGGTCTCGATGGCGGCAGGATGATGCGACAGTCTACCGCCTATCAGCGCCTTGCAGAAACACGAAGGCCGGGTTTCCCCGGCCTTGCGTGGTTCGAGAGGCGCTTACTTGCTGCGCTTCATCGAATCGAAGAACTCGTCGTTGGTCTTCGTCTGGCGCAGCTTGTCCAGCAGGAATTCCACGGCGGCGATCTCGTCCATCGGGTGGAGGATCTTGCGCAGGATCCACATGCGCTGCAGCTCTTCCTCACCGGTGAGCAGCTCTTCGCGACGGGTGCCGGAGCGATTGATGTTGATTGCCGGGAACACGCGCTTTTCCGAGATGCGACGGTCGAGGATGAGTTCCGAGTTACCGGTCCCCTTGAATTCCTCGTAGATCACTTCGTCCATCTTCGAGCCGGTTTCGATCAGCGCGGTGGCGAGGATGGTCAGCGAACCGCCTTCCTCGATGTTGCGCGCGGCGCCGAAGAAGCGCTTGGGCTTTTCCAGGGCGTGGGCGTCGACACCACCGGTGAGCACCTTGCCGGAGCTGGGGATCACGGTGTTGTAGGCGCGGGCCAGACGGGTGATGGAGTCTAGCAGGATGATCACGTCCTTCTTGTGCTCGACCAGGCGCTTGGCCTTCTCGATCACCATCTCGGCGACCTGAACGTGGCGGGTCGGCGGTTCGTCGAAGGTGGAGGCGACCACTTCGCCGCGCACGGTGCGCTGCATCTCGGTCACTTCTTCCGGGCGCTCGTCGATCAGCAGGACGATCAGGTGGCACTCGGGGTTGTTGCGGGTGATGTTCGAGGCGATGTTCTGCAGCATGATGGTCTTGCCCGCTTTCGGCGGGGCGACGATCAGGCCGCGCTGGCCCTTGCCGATCGGCGAGCAGAGGTCGATCACACGGCCGGTGAGATCCTCGGTGGAGCCGTTGCCGGCTTCCATGGTCAGGCGCTTGGTCGGGAACAGCGGCGTCAGGTTCTCGAAGAGAATCTTGTTCTTCGCGTTCTCCGGACGATCGAAGTTGATCGAGTCGACTTTCAGCAGGGCGAAGTAACGCTCGCCTTCCTTCGGCGGACGAATCTTGCCGATGATGGTGTCGCCCGTGCGCAGGTTGAAGCGACGGATCTGGCTGGGCGAGACGTAGATGTCGTCCGGGCCGGCCAGGTACGAGGAATCGGCGGAGCGCAGGAAGCCGAAGCCATCCTGGAGAATCTCCAGCACGCCGTCACCGGAGATTTCCTCGCCGCTTTTCGCGTGCTTCTTCAGCAGCGCGAAGATGATGTCCTGCTTGCGCGAACGAGCCATGTTTTCCAGGCCCATGGCATCGGACATTTCCAGCAATTCGGCAATCGGCTTTTGCTTGAGTTCGGTCAGATTCATAGAAGGGACGTAAATACGCTGAAAGGGGAAAAGGGAACAAGCGTGATGCTTGAAGAGCCGCGCCGTAGATGACGGACAGGATCGCTTGGAATTCGAATAGGAAGTGCGTCGGCGACGGCTTGCAGGGGACAACGAAAAACTCGTTGTGGCCCGAATTTAACACCCGAGTTTCAGAGCGTCTAGGGGCAAAAAGAAAAAAGCCCTGCTCGATGGCAGGGCTTTTCACACATTCTCGACCTTAGATGTTGCTGTCGAGGAAGGCCGCCAGCTGCGACTTGGACAGCGCGCCGACCTTGGTGGCTTCAACGTTGCCACCCTTGAACAGCATCAGGGTCGGGATGCCACGCACGCCATACTTCGGCGGGGTGTCCTGGTTCTCGTCGATGTTCAGCTTGCAGACTTTCAGCTTGCCCTGATAGTCCTTGGCGATCTCGTCGAGTACCGGAGCAATCATCTTGCACGGGCCGCACCATTCGGCCCAGTAGTCGACCAGCACGGGACCGTCGGACTTCAGTACGTCCTGCTCGAAGCTGGCATCGGTAACATTGACGATATGTTCGCTCATGTATTCTCTCCGTCAATCGGATGCGAAAAAGTGTCCGCCATCATATCCCGCCTCGGCCCGCACCGAAAGGCGCAGCCGATTGAGTGTATCTATCGCTGTCGCGGCAACTTCTGATCGGTGACAACCCCTTCATTGGCACTCCCCGCCTAAAATGGCAGGATGTCTTCCGTATTTACCCGGACCTCACCCCATGCCCCATACCCCTGCCAAGACCTTCCCGATGATCGCGGCCATTGACCTTGGCTCGAACAGTTTCCACATGGTCCTGGCGAAGGCCGATCACGGCGAGATCCGCATTCTTGAGCGCCTAGGCGAGAAGGTCCAGTTGGCCGCCGGCATAGGCGATGACCGCCTGCTCACCGCCGACTCCATGCAGCGCGGCTACGACTGCCTGAAGCAGTTCGCGCAGTTCATCAACGGCATGCCGCCAGGCTCGGTGCGCGTCGTGGGCACCAACGCCCTGCGCGAAGCGCGCAACCGCGCCGAGTTCATCCGCGTTGCTGATCAGATCCTCGGCCACCCGGTGGAAGTCATCTCCGGCCGCGAAGAGGCACGCCTCATCTACCTGGGCGTCTCGCACACGTTGCAGGACAACCCCGGCAAGCGCCTGGTGGTCGATATCGGTGGCGGCAGCACCGAATTCATCATTGGCCAGCAGTTCGAATCGCAATTGCGCGAAAGCCTGCAGATGGGCTGCGTGAGCTTCACCCAGCGCTATTTCAAGGACGGAAAGATCACCCCGGCGCGCTATGCCCAGGCCTATACTTCGGCGCGCCTGGAGCTGATGAGCATCGAGAACAGCCTGCGCCGCCTGGGATGGGACGAGGCGGTCGGCGCCTCCGGCACCATCCGCGCCATCTGCCTGGCGATCCAGGCCGGCGGCCACGGCAACGGCGAGATCAACCCCGAAGGCCTGGCCTGGCTCAAGCGCAAGATGTTCAAGCTGGGCGAGGTCGAGAAGCTCGACATCGACGGCATCAAGCCGGACCGCCGGCCGATCTTCCCGGCCGGCATGGCGATCCTCGAGGCGCTGTTCGACGCCCTCGAGCTGACGCGCATGACCCATTCCGAAGGCGCCCTGCGCGAGGGCGTGCTCTATGACCTGCTGGGCCGCCACCACCACGAGGACGTCCGCGAACGCACCATCGGCGCCCTCATGGAACGCTACCACGTCGATCCGGAACAGGCCGCTCGCGTCGAAGCCAAGGCGCTGGAATCGCTGGACCAGGTGGCCAAGGCCTGGAACCTGAACGACGAAGGCCACCGCGAACTGCTGATGTGGGCGGCGCGCGTGCACGAGCTGGGCCTGGACATCGCCCATTACCACTACCACAAGCACGGCGCCTACCTGCTGGAGCACTCGGACCTGGCCGGCTTCTCGCGCTTGGACCAGCTGACCCTGGCGCTGCTGGTGCGCGGCCACCGCCGCAACATCCCGGTGGACAAGTTCAACGAGCTGGGCGACGAGGGCGACAAGCTGATCCGCCTGTGCATCGTGCTGCGCTTCGCCATCCTCTTCCACCACATTCGTGGCACCCAGGAAATGCCGGCGGTGGCCCTGAAGGCGTCCGGCAAGTCGCTGGACATCCGCTTCCCGGACGGCTGGCTGGCGGCCAACCCGCTGACCCAGGCGGACTTCGAGCAGGAAGCCGAATGGCTCAAGCGCGTGGGTTATTCACTCAGCGTCAGCTGAGTGCCCCGCCACAGGCAAAGGCCCCGGCGCGCAAACGCCGGGGCCTTTTCATTTCCAGCGTCACCCTGACCTTTAGGAGCGAGCCTGCTCCTACGAAAAGCCCAAGAAAAAGCCCTGCCGAAGCAGGGCTTTCGATATCACTGGAGGGATCAGCGAACGCTGATCACCGGCGTGCACAGGCGCTCCAGCAGCGTCGCCTGGGCGTTGCGGGCGTTCTGGTTACCGCTGGGGCTCTGCCGCACGTAGCTGCCGTCGGACTGCAGCACCCAGGCCTGGGTGTTGTCGCTCAGGTAGGATTCCAGCTCCTTCTTCACCCGCAGCACGAGTTTCTTGCCTTCCACCGGGAAGCAGGTCTCCACGCGCATGTCGAGGTTGCGCTCCATCCAGTCGGCGCTGGAGAGATAGAGCTTCTCCTCGCCGCCGTTGAGGAAGTAGTAGATCCGGCTGTGCTCCAGGAAGCGGCCGATGATCGAGCGCACCTGGATGTTGTGCGACACCCCCGGCACGCCCGGACGCAGACAGCACATGCCGCGCACTACCAGGTCGATCTTCACGCCGGCCTGGCTGGCCTTGTACAGCGCACGGATGACCTTGGCGTCGGTCAGCGAGTTGACCTTGGCCATGATGTGCGCCGGCTTGCCCTCGGCAGCCTGGGCGGCCTCGCGGTTGATCATCTCCAGCAGGTTCTTCTTCAGGGTGAAGGGCGCGTGCAGGAGCTTCTTCATGCGCAGGGTCTTGCCCATGCCGATCAGCTGGTTGAACAGCTTGTGCAGGTCCTCGCAGAGCGCCACGTCGGCGGTCAGCAGGCTGTAGTCGGTGTACAGGCGGGCGTTGCCGGCGTGGTAGTTGCCGGTGCCCAGGTGCGCGTAGCGGCGCAGCTCGCCGTCCTCGCGACGCAGGATCAGCATCATCTTGGCGTGGGTCTTGAAACCGACTACACCGTAGATCACTACCGCACCGGCCTGCTGCAGCCGGCTGGCCAGTTGCAGGTTGGACTCCTCATCGAAGCGCGCCCGCAACTCGATCACCACGGTCACCTCCTTGCCGTTGCGCGCGGCTTCCACCAGCGCGTCGACGATCTCAGAGTTGGCACCGGAGCGGTACAGCGTCTGCTTGATCGCCAGCACGCTGGGGTCCTTGGCAGCCTGGCGCAGCAGGTCGACCACCGGGGTGAAGGACTCGAACGGGTGCATCAGCAGCACGTCGAGCTTGCCCAGGACGTTGAACAGGTTTTCCTTCTTCTGCAGCAGCTTGGGGATAGTCGGGGTGAACGGCGGCGACTGCAGCTCCGGGTGGCTGGCCAGGCCGGTGACGCTGAACAGGCGCGTCAGGTTGACCGGCCCGCTGACGCGGTACAGCTCGGTCTCGGACAGGCCGAACTGCTTGAGCAGGTAATTGGACAGGGGCACCGGGCAGGTATCCACCACCTCCAGGCGCACGGCGTCGCCGTAGCGGCGCGAGAACAGCTCGCCGCGCAGCGCGCGGGCCAGGTCCTCGACATCCTCGGCGTCCACCGAGAGGTCGGCGTTACGGGTCAGGCGGAACTGGTAGCAGCCCTTCACCTTCATGCCGTGGAACAGGTCGTCGGCGTGGGCGTGGATCATCGACGACAGGAACACGTAGTTGTCACCCGGCCCTGCGACTTCTTCCGGCAAGCGGATGATCCGCGGCAGCGAGCGCGGCGCAGGAATGATTGCCAGGCCCGAGTCGCGACCGAAGGCGTCCAGACCTTCGAGCTCGACCATGAAGTTCAGGCTCTTGTTCACCAGCAGCGGGAACGGGTGGGTCGGGTCGAGGCCGATCGGGGTGACGATGGGGGCGATTTCGTCGCGGAAGAAGCGACGGACCCAGGCCTTGATCTTCGGCGTCCAGTAGCGGCGGCGGATGAAGCGGATGTCGTGCTTGGCCAACTCCGGCAACAGGATGTCGTTGAGGATGCTGTACTGGCGGGCAACCTGCTCGTGCACCTGTTCGCTGATGCGCGCCAGCGCCTGGTGCGGCAGCAGGCCGTCGGCGCCGGCTTGTTCGCGGGCGAAGGTGATCTGCTTCTTCAGGCCGGCGACGCGGATCTCGAAGAATTCGTCGAGGTTGCTGGAGAAGATCAGCAGGAACTTCAGGCGTTCCAGCAGCGGGTAGGACTCATCCAGCGCCTGTTCCAGCACGCGGATGTTGAACTGCAGCTGCGAGAGCTCGCGATGAATGTAGAGGGCACTGTCGTCCACGTTGATCGCCGGCACCGCCGGTTCGACGGGCGATGCCGGCGTCTCCACCGCCTCCGTTACGACGACTTCGGTGACTTCAGCAGTGGTGTCAGCTTCGATAACTTCGGTTTCGCTAATGCCTTCGGTATTCATCGCTCGTCTCATCGACGGGGTCAGCCCCCGCTTTTCATTTTCAATTGTTGTGCCGCGCGCTTGGCGAAGTAGGTCAGGATGCCATCTGCGCCCGCGCGTTTGAAGGCCAGCAGCGATTCGAGGATCACCGCCTCGCTGAGCCAGCCGTTGTTGATTGCGGCCATGTGCATCGCGTATTCGCCACTGACCTGATAGACAAAGGTCGGCGCGCGGAATTCGTCCTTGGCGCGGCGAACGATGTCGAGATAGGGCATGCCCGGCTTGACCATGATCATGTCGGCGCCTTCGGCGAGGTCAGCGTAGATCTCGTGCAGCGCTTCGTCGCTGTTGGCCGGGTCCATCTGGTAGGTGGCCTTGTTGCCCTTGCCCAGGTTGGCGGCGGAGCCGACGGCATCGCGGAACGGGCCGTAGTAGGCGCTGGCGTACTTGGCCGAGTAGGCCATGATGCGGGTATTGATGTGGCCGGTGGACTCCAGGGCCTCGCGGATGGCGCCGATGCGGCCGTCCATCATGTCCGACGGAGCCACGACCTGGGCGCCGGCCTCGGCGTGGGAAAGCGCCTGCTTGACCAGCACATCAACGGAAATGTCGTTCAGGACGTAGCCGTCTTCGTCAAGGATGCCGTCCTGACCGTGGCTGGTGAACGGGTCCAGCGCCACGTCGGTGATGATGCCCAGCTCGGGGAAGCGCTCGCGCAGGGCGCGCGTGGCGCGCTGGGCGATGCCATCGGGGTTGAAGGCCTCGGCGCCGTCGAGGGATTTCTTCTCCAGCGGGGTCACCGGGAACAACGCCAGGGCCGGGATGCCCAGCTCTACCAGCTCTTCGGCTTCCTTGAGCAGCAGGTCGATGGACATGCGCTCCACACCCGGCATCGAAGGTACCGCTTCCCGCTGGTTCTTGCCGTCGAGGACGAACACCGGAAGGATCAGGTCGTTGGTGGTCAGGACGTTTTCGCGCACCAGACGGCGGGAAAAATCGTCACGACGATTGCGACGCAGACGAGTGAAGGGGAAGGCACGATCGGCGGGAATGAAGCTCACGGCGTACTCCAGGGCCTGATGCAGCAGGCACAGTCTGACAGTTATAGCCCTGAATTATGACCGATTGGTAACAACCGGTAACAGTGACCCTTGGTCGCGGCATCCTGCCGCAGCGGCATGCCGCCGCTCTGCACCGGCACAGACTTGTTCCAAGTCAGTTGTGCGGACCGGGATACCTTCCCTGCGGGCGACAACCGGGTTAGGCTTCGCGTTCATTTCGCTGCGTTGCCTCGATAATGCTCCAACAATTCCTGCAGGATTTCGGCTACTTCGCGCTGTTTCTCGGCACGTTCTTCGAGGGTGAGACCATTCTGGTCCTGGCCGGCTTCCTGGCATTCCGCGGCTACATGCAGCTGGAGTACGTCATCGCGGTGGCGTTCTTCGGCAGTTACGCGGGCGACCAGCTCTGGTATTTCCTCGGTCGTCGCCACGGTCGCAAGCTGCTGGCGCGCAAACCGAGCTGGCAGAAGATGGGCGACAAGGCGCTGGAGCACGTGCGCAAGCATCCCGACCTGTGGGTGCTGAGCTTCCGCTTCGTCTACGGTCTGCGCACCGTGATGCCGGTGGCCATCGGCCTGTCCGGCTACCCGCCGGCGCGCTACCTGCTGCTCAACGGCATCGGCGCCATCGTCTGGGCCACCGTGCTGGGCAGCGCTGCCTTCTACTTCGGCAGCGTGCTCGAAGGCGTGTTGGGCAACATCAAGAAGTACGAACTGATGGTTCTCGGCGGCCTGGTAGTGATCGGCCTGCTGTTCTGGCTGCGCCGCCGCTTCAAGGCTTCCAAGGCGGACTGATCAGGCCGCCTGCGGCAGGCGCTCGGCGCGCCGCAGGCCGAGCAGCCCGATCAGGCTGAGCAGCGAGTAGACCGCCAGCGCCCAGGGCGCCCACTGCGGCAACCCGATGCCTCCCCACAGTACCAGCGCCGCCACTGCCGGTACGTTCAGCGCCAATCGCAGCAGTTCCAGGCGCAGCGCCCAGGCGCGGTTCTCCAGCCAGCATCCGATGGCGTAGAGACCGAAAGCCATCCAGGCCCAGCCAATCACCAGCGGCAGCACTTGCCAGCCCTCCCCGACGCCCAGCAACCAGGTGCCGATTATCACGTAGATGGCGAACTGCAGACCGGCGTACCACTGCCGGCCGCGCGTCAGCGGCACCTCGAACTTGCGGAAGGCCGCCAGGTCAGGCTTGGCCATGGGATAGCGCTGGGCGACGTCCGCGGGGCGCCAGCCGGTGCGCATGAACCAGATGCGCAGCTTGTCCCACAGGCTGCCGGCACGGCGCGCATCGTTCCACAGGTGCGCATAGACCTGCAGGTTGGCCCACAGCGGGTTCCAGCTGGCCAGGGGGACGGTCACGCCGAACACCACCGGCTCTTCGTCCAGCTCTTCCTGGAAGGTGCCGAACAGGCGGTCCCAGAGAATGAACACGCCCCCGTAGTTGCGATCCATATAGACAGGGTTCTGCGCGTGGTGCACGCGATGGTTGGAGGGAGTGATGAATATCCATTCGAACCAGCCCAGCTTGGGAATGTGCCGGGTATGAACCCAGAACTGATAGAGCAGGTTCAGTGCGCCGACAGTGAGGAACACCAGCGGCGGCACCCCGGCGATGGCCATTGGCAGGTAGAAGATCCAGCCGAAGATGAAGCCGGTGCTGGTCTGCCGCAGCGCGGTGGAGAGGTTGTAATCCTCGCTCTGGTGGTGCACCGAATGCGCGGCCCAGAGCACATTGCGCTCATGGCCGAGGCGGTGGTTCCAGTAGTAGCAGAAGTCGTAGAAGACGAAGGCGAACGCCCAGACCCACAGGCTCTTAGCCGACAGCTCGAACAGCGCGAGGTGCTGCCAGGCGATGGTGTAGGTCACCAACTTCAGCCCCTTGGTCAGCAGGCCGCTGGTGGTCGACAGGAACCCCGCGCTGAGGCTGTTCAGCGCGTCGCTCAGGCGATAGGTGCGCAGGCCGCGCCAGCGGTCGGCGAGCAGTTCGATCGCAATCAGCAGGAAAAAGAAGGGCACGGCGAAGAGGATGTAGTTCATGGCACGACCGAATCGTTATGCTTATGAGGAAGGATCCTAGTCCCTTGCCCGCCGCCGGCCACGGCCGTCGGCGACAGTCCGGGCGGCATATCGCGACAGCCCCGACCCCCTCGAACAGGAGCAGTCCATGAAGAAAGTTGCCGTTATCCTTTCCGGTTGTGGCGTCTACGACGGCGCGGAAATCCATGAAAGCGTGATCACCCTGCTGCGCCTCTCCCAGCGCGGCGCCAAGGTGCAGTGCTTCGCCCCGAACATCGCCCAGCACCATGTGCTGAACCACCTCACCGGAGAGGAAATGGCCGAGAGCCGCAATGTGCTGGTGGAGTCCGCACGGATCGCCCGCGGCGAGGTGAAGGATGTGCGTGAAGCCAAGGTCGAGGACTTCGACGCGCTGATCGTGCCCGGCGGCTTCGGCGCGGCGAAGAACCTCAGCGACTTCGCCTTCAAGGGCGACCAGTGCGAAGTGCAGCCGGACGTGCTGGCCCTGGCCAAGGCCTTCGCCGCGGCGAAGAAGCCGGTCGGCCTGCTCTGCATCGCCCCGGCCCTGGCCGCGCGTATCTATGGCGAAGGCGTGGAATGTACCATCGGTACCGACGAGGGTACGGCCCAGGCACTGACCAGCATGGGTGCCAAGCACATCGACTGCGCCGTGGAAGACATAGTCGAGGACAAGGACCACAAGCTGGTCACCACTCCTGCCTACATGCTCGCGCAATCCATCGCCGAAGCCGCCAGCGGCATCAACAAGGCGGTCGATCGGGTGCTGGAGCTGGCGTGAACCTGTAGACATAGAGTTTCCTACGCCCTGCCCATCCTCGGTGAAAACGAAAACGCCCGGCAGTGCCGGGCGTTTTCGTATCAGGCCTTGCGGCTCTGCTCCTCGCGCATCAACCGCGTCAGCAGCCGATCCAGGCTGTTGGCGAAGGCCTGGCGATCCTTGTCGCCGTAGGGTGCTTGCCCTCCTCCGACCTGCCCCTGTTCGCGCAGGTCGGTGAACAGGTTGCGCACCGCCAGGCGCTCGCCCATGTTCTTCTCGTCGAATTCGCGGCCGCGCGGGTCCAGCGCATCGACGCCCTTCTTCACCAGCCGGTCAGCCAGCGGCACGTCGCTGCAGATCACCAGGTCGCCCGGCTCGGCCTGTTCCACCAGGTAATCGTCGGCGGCGTCCATCCCGCTGGGCACGACAATCAGGCTGACGCAGGCGAATGGCGGCTTGGCCACGGGCTGGCCGGCGACCATCACCACATCCAGCTTGCGCTTCAAGGCGAACTTCGCCACCAGCTCCTTGGCCGCGCGCGGGCAGGCGTCGGCGTCGATCCAGATACGCATCGGGGGAAAACCTTCCTTCGAAAAGCACGACGGCCAGTATCGCACTGGCCGTCGTGTATCGCTTGGCTATTGCCTCAGGACGACGCGGCGACCGCAGCGGCCTTGCGCCGTTCGGAGAAGTAGCTGCGTCCGTAGAGTACGGCCACCGCCAGCAGCGCCACGGCCTGGGCCGACAGCGAGTAGGCGTCGGCCTTGATGCCGAGCCAGTCGAAGTCGAAGAAGGGCACCGGGCGGGTGCCGATCACGCCGGCTTCCTGCAGGGAGACCACGCCGTGGCCGGCGAAGACCACCGACAGGGCGCAGAGCAGCGCGGCGTTGACGGTGAAGAACAGCTTCAGCGGCAGCTTCGCCGAGCCACGCAGGATCACGAAGGCAATGGCGATCAGGATCACCACCGCGGTGCCCGCACCGGCGATCACCGCGTTGTGGCCGGCAGGACCTGCCTGCAGCCAGAGCGTCTCGTAGAACAGGATGACTTCGAACAGTTCGCGGTAGACCGAGAAGAAGGCCAGCACGGCGAAGCCGAAGCGGCCCCCGCCACCCACCAGGCTGCTGCGGATGTAGTCCTGCCAGGCGGCGGCGTGGCGGCGGTCGTGCATCCACACGCCGAGCCAGAGGACCATCACGCAGGCGAACAGCGAGGTAAAGCCCTCCATCAGCTCGCGCTGGGCGCCGCCGATGTCGATGACGTAGGCCGCCACCGCCCAGGTGGCGAAGCCGGCGACGAAGGCCAGGCCCCAGCCGATGTGCACGCCACGCACAGCCTTCTCCTGCCCGGTATTGCGCAGGAAGGCGAGGATGGCCGCCAGCACAAGGATCGCCTCCACGCCTTCGCGCAGAAGGATCAGCAGGGCGGAGATGAAGCTGATGGAGAAGCTCAGCGAGTCGCCGCTCAGGGCCTTGGCGGCGTCCGCCAGCTTGGCCTTGGCCAGTTCCAGCTGCTGGGCAACTGCGGTTTCCGGCAAGCCGTCACGCAGGGCCTGACGGTAGGCCATCAGCTGCTTCTCGGTCGCCTTGCGCAAATCGGCATCGACGTTGTCCAGCGAGGACTCCACCAACTCGAAGCCCTCCAGGTACGCGGCGACGGACAGGTCGTAAGCCTGGTCGTGATCGCCGGAGCGGTACACAGCGAAGCTCTTGTCCAGGGTCGCGGTGGTGTAGTCGATCTGCTGCGCCGGGCCACGATGCTCCAGCGGCGGGTGCGCACGCAGGGCACGGAAGCTCTCGGCCGCAGCTTCGCCGTCATGTTCGGCGACATCGGCAGGCGTCTGGGTCGACAGGGTTGCCAGCGGGTAGGCGTGGGCCGGGTCGGGCTTGGCCTGACCGGCACTGAGGCTGGCCACATAGGAGGCAAGGTCCCAGCGCTGACGCTCGTCGAGCTGGTCGGCGAAGGCCGGCATGTCGGTGCCGGCAACGCCCAGGCCAATGACATTGCGCAGATCGTAAAGGCTGAGCTGGTCAAGGCGCGCGCGGTCGGTCAGGTTGGCCGGCGGCGGCTCCAGGCCGATGCCTGCAGGTCCGTCACCCTTGCCGGCGTCACCGTGGCAGATCGAGCACTGCTGGGCGTAGACCTCGGCGCCACGGGCCGGATCCGGGGTGATCGCGGGAGTCTGCACCACCTGGTAGATATCGGCGACACGCACCTCCAGATGGCGAGCCTGCTGGGCCACCTGCCTGCCCGGCTGGCGCTGCTCGATGGCCTGCTTGAGGCTGGCGGCGTCTTTTTCCAGGTCCGCACGCTCGGGGCGCGCCGGCAGGGTCAGGATCAGCGAGTGGAGATTGCCGACGAACTCGAGCTGCTCCTTGTATTCGCTGTCGTTGATCACCTTGCCGTCGGTCACGGTGGCGGGGTAGTCAGCGGCGAGGTAGCTGAGCAGGTGAAGGGCTTGAGCAGGGTCGACAACCGTGTCGGCTTGAGCTCCAAGGCTGAAGATGCCGGCCAGCGGCAATAGCCAGACGAAAAGTTTGGAGGGGCGCATACGGGAAGTTAAATGAGAATGAAAGAGATTAAATTGTCACCTCAGGTTTCCGTCTATGCAAGGACAATGTCTCGCACAGTTACATCCACAGTGGCCCCACGGCCACTTCGGGACGCCGTCGAAATCCGCGCAAACGCCCTCAGACCGGGGCGCGGCGGACCGTGGCGAGCAGCGCGGCGGCGCCCACGAACAGAGTCGCGAAAGTTCGATTCATGATCTTCTGCTGACGCTGCGAGCGCAGGGCGCGCAACACACGGGCGGCCAGGCCGGTGTAGCCGGCCATGACAATCAGGTCCACGGTGATCATGGTCGCCCCCATGATCACGTACTGGATCGCCATCGGCTGGTGCGGGTCGACGAACTGCGGCAGTACCGCGAGCATGAAGATCACCGCCTTGGGGTTGCTGGCGTTGACCAGAAAGCCGCGTAGCACCAGGGTCAGCGGCCGGCCTATAGGGCGCTCGCCGCTCGCCGCCATCACCTGCGGGGCAGCGGTCCACTGGCGATAGGCGAGATAGACCAGGTAGACCACACCGAACCACTTGATCGCGCTGAAGGCCACCGCCGAAGCCGAGAGCAGCGCGCCGACGCCTGCGGCGACGATGGCGATCTGCAGGGCGAGGCCGATCTGCAGGCCCAGGGCATTCCAGTAGCCGCGCCAGAAGCCGTATTGCAGCCCACAGGACATCGAGGCGATGGCCCCAGCGCCGGGCGACAGGCTGATCACCCAGCAGGCGATGAAGAAGGCGAACCAGGTACTGGCGAGCATTGCGGACCTCACGGCGCCCAGGCAGGCGCAATAACTTGTTACGGAGGCCCAGTGTGCCTCAGTCAGGCTGCGCCGCCCAGCGTTGCCGACGAAGGTCGAGGGAGCCCTGAAGGAGCGAGCTGGATCGCAAACAGAGCCTCCAGGGGCTCCAGCGAAGAGGCGATTCGCGAGCGAGCTGGCTCCGGCGAAGAGCCAGAAAAAAGCCCGGCACGAGGCCGGGCTTTCTTCATCCGAATCGAGCGATCAGCTCGGGATGTCCCTGCGCAGCTTCACCGGCTCCTCGCCACGCTTGCGCGCCAGGGCGCCGCGCAGGCGGATGTTGATCGCCTCCACCGCCAGCGAGAAGGCCATGGCGAAGTACACATAGCCCTTGGGCACGTGGAYYTCGAAGGCTTCGGCGATSAGCACGGTGCCGACCACGATRAGGAASGACAGCGCSAGCATCTTCAGCGACGGGTGCTTCTCGATGAAGGCACTGATGGTGCCGGCCGACAGCATCATCACACCCACCGAGATGACGATGGCCGCAACCATCACCGGCACGTGCTGCACCAGACCCACGGCGGTGATCACCGAGTCCAGGGAGAAGACGATGTCGATGATCGCGATCTGGATGATGATGCCCATGAAGCCGCGGGACTTGCCGCCCTGCTGGCCGCCCTCCTCCGCGCCTTCGAGGCTGTGGAAGATTTCCATGGTGCTCTTGAACAACAGGAACAGGCCGCCGAAGAACAGAATCAGGTCGCGCCCGGAAATACCGTGCTCGAACACGGTGAACAGGTCCGCGGTGAGGCGCATCACCCAGGTGATCGAGAGCAGCAGCAGGATCCGCGTGCCCATCGCCAGGGCCAGGCCAAAGAAGCGCGCCTTGGGTTGCTGCTCGGGCGGCAGGCGGCCGACCAGGATCGAGATGAAGATGATGTTATCGATGCCCAGTACGATTTCCAGGGCAGTCAGGGTCAGAAAGGCAACCCAGATCTCAGGGCTTGTGAGCCATTCCATAGTGGGAGACGTCCGTCAGGGGGTGGTGGGAAAGTTCGGCCCGCGCCAACGGCGAATGGCCTTCTGGAAGAACAGATTGTTCGGTACTTGCAGCAGTGCGCCGGGCACGCCGTCCTCGGCAACTTCTTCCAGCGTGGTGTAGAGCAGGTTGATTGCCACCACCCGGCCTTTCACACCGGGCTTGTCGGCGGACTCGATGACTTCCACGCGGTCGCCCAGGCGGAAGGGCCCCATGGTGAAGATCATCAGGGCGCAGAACAGGTTGGAGAGCACGCTCCAGATGGCGAAGAAGGCCACGGCGGCGACGGCCGCAAAGCCGGTCAGCGCAGCCCACAGCACGTCCGCAGACACACCCAGGCGCTCCAGCACCAGCATTACCGCCGAGCCCATGATCAGCCAGCGCAGGCCGCCGCGCAGGGGCAGCAGCAGTTCCGGCGGCATCGGATAGCGCTCGCCGAGGCGGCTGATGGCGCGCGTCACGATGCGCTGCACCACCCAGGCCAGCAGCAGGATGAGGATGATCTGCCCGCCACGCAGCAGTGGTTCGCTCCACGCCACCAGCAGGTTCACGTCACCCATCACTCACTGGCCTCGAGCTGGCGCTGCAGTTCTTCGAGGGTTTCCAGGGCCATCAGCCAGGATTCTTCCAGCTCGCTTTCGCGGGTCTTGAGAGTTGCCTGGCGAGCCAGCAGGTCACGCAGTTCGTCCTTGCGCGCAGCTTCGTAGAGGGCGCTGTCGCCCAGGCGCTCCTCCAGTTCGGCGAGCTGCTCGTGGACCTTGCCCAGCTCTTTTTCCAGCTTGTCGGCTTCGCGCTTGTGCGGGGCGAGTTGCTGGCGCAGCGCAGCGGCCGCCTGGCGCTGAGCGCGCTTGTCGGTCTTGTCGCCGGCGGGAGCCGCGGGTGAGGACGGCGTCTGGCGGGCGCGGAAGTCCACCAGCCAGCGCGCGTAATCGTCGAGGTCGCCATCGAACTCGCGGATGCGCCCGTCGGCCACCAGCAGGAACTCATCGGTGGTGCTCTTGAGCAGGTGACGATCGTGCGACACCACCACCACGGCGCCGGAGAACTCCTGCAGCGCCAGGGTCAGCGCCAGGCGCATTTCCAGGTCGAGGTGGTTGGTCGGTTCATCGAGCAGCAGCAGGTTGGGCTTCTGCCAGGCGATCAGCGCCAGCGCCAGGCGCGCCTTCTCGCCACCGGAGAAGTTCAGCACCGGTTCGTCGCAACGCTCGCCGCGGAAATCGAAGCCACCGAGGAAGTCGCGCAGGGTCTGCTCACGCTCGGCCGGCGCGATGCGCGCCAGGTGCAGCAGCGGGCTGGCCTTGGGGTCCAGCGAGTCGAGCTGATGCTGGGCGAAGTAGCCGATGGCGAGGTTCTCGCCACGGGCGAGCTCGCCGGACAGCAGCGACAGGTCGCCGGAGAGGGTCTTGATCAGCGTGGACTTGCCAGCGCCGTTGGGGCCGAGCAGGCCGATGCGCGCGCCGGGCACCAGTTGCAGCTTGACCTTCTCCAGCACGGTCTTGTCGCCGTAGCCCAGGCGGGCCTCGGAGAGGTTGAGCAACGGGCTGGAGATCTTGTCGGACTCGCGGAAGGCGAAGTCGAACGGCGAATCGACGTGAGCCGGCGCCAGCTCTTCCAGGCGTTCCAGCGCCTTGATCCGGCTCTGCGCCTGGCGGGCCTTGGTGGCCTGGGCGCGGAAGCGGGCAATGTACTTTTCCATGTGCGCGCGCTGCGCCTGCTGCTTCTCGTACGCCTGTTGCTGCTGGGCAAGGCGTTCGGCGCGGGTACGCTCGAAGGCCGAGTAGCCGCCGCGGTACAGGGTCAGCTTGCGCTGTTCGAGATGGGCGATGTTGTCCACCACGGCATCGAGGAAATCGCGGTCGTGGGAGATCAGCAGCAACGTGCCCGGATAGCCCTTGAGCCACTCTTCCAGCCAGAGGATGGCGTCGAGGTCCAGGTGGTTGGTCGGTTCGTCGAGCAGCAGCAGTTCGGACGGGCACATCAGCGCCTGCGCCAGGTTCAGGCGCATCCGCCAGCCACCGGAGAAGTCGCCGACGCGGCGGTCCATCTGCTCGGGCGTGAAGCCCAGGCCGGCCAGCAGCTTGCGCGCGCGGGCGTCCGCGGTGTATCCGTCAGCGCTGTCCAGTTCGCTGTGCAGGCGCGCCAGGGCAGTACCGTCGTGGGCGTCTTCCGCCGCGGCCAGATCCGCCTGGATCTTGCGCAGGTGCACGTCGCCGTCGAGCACGTAGTCGACGGCGAGGCGGTCGAGGGTATCGACCTCCTGGCGCATGTGCGCGATGCGCCAGTCCGCAGGCAGGTAGCAGTCGCCGGCGTCCTGGCCGAGCTGGCCGCGCAGCAGGGCGAACAGGCTCGACTTGCCGGCGCCGTTGGCGCCGATCAGGCCGACTTTCTGTCCGGCGTGCAGGGTGAGTTCGGCACCTTCCAGCAAGCGCTGGGGGCCACGCTGTAGCGTAAGATTTTGTAGTCGAATCATGGCGGCGGAGTTTATCAGCTTCGCCTGGCAATCGCTGTGGGTGCTCTATGTCTGATGATGTCTGGTCGTATGCGCTGAAACTCTACGCCTGCCCTGGGGTTGAGCCGGCTTGCCTGGCCCTGCAGGAAGGCGGTGCGGATGTCTGCCTGCTGCTCGCTTCGGCCTGGCTGGGAAGCACTGGCGTGACCTTCTCGCCATCGCGGATGAGCGCGCTGGAATGTGCTGCGCGGGAGTGGCGCGAGGAAGTGATAGTGCCGCTGCGTTCGCTGCGTCAGCGCTGGCGCGATCCGGCGAAGCAGGATGCTGGGCTGGCGCCGCTGCGGGAGCGGATCAAGCAGGTCGAACTGGAAGCGGAAAAGGTGCTGCTGGGAAGACTGGAGGCGGTGGCAGAGGGTTGGCCACGAGGTGAAGCGCAGGAACTGGTGTACTGGCTGGAAGCTGCAGCCGGTGAAGCGGGCGGCTTGCGCCGCGATGCGCAGGAAACCCTGCGCATCGSGGSGAGCCTCTCCTGAGCCTCAGGAAGCGCTGGAGGAGGTGCTGCTGACCGGAGTCGCCGGCGCCGCAGTAGCGCTGGAAACCGGGGTGGCGGCCGGAGTGCTCGGCTGGGCAGCCGATGCGCTCGGGGCAGCCGGAGCGGCCGGCTTGGCAGCGGCGGCGGGCTTGGGCGCAGCAGGCTTGGCGGCCGGCTTTGCGGCTGGCTTGGCAGCGGCTTTCACCGCAGGCTTGGCAGCTGGTTTCGCGGCGGGCTTTGCAGCGGCGGCAGGCTTGGCAACCGGTTTCGCGGCGGGCTTCGCGGCAGGTTTGGCAGCAGCGGGCTTGGCGGCAGCAGGCTTGGCAGCGGCTTTCGCGGCGGGCTTGGCGGCTGGTTTGGCAGCGGCTTTCGCAGCAGGCTTGGCAGCCGGTTTCGCGGCTGGTTTGGCAGCAGGCTTGGCGGCAGCAGCGGCAGGCTTAGCAGCGGGCTTGGCTGCCGGCTTGGCGACAGCTTTCGCAGCAGGCTTGGCGGCTGGCTTCGCGGCAGCTTTGGCAGCCGGCTTGGCAGCGGCGGGTTTTGCAGCGGCAGTTTTCGCAGCCGGTTTGGCAGCGGTTTTAGCGGCAGGCTTGGCGGCGGGTTTCGCAGCAGGCTTGGCAGCGGCTTTGGCAGCAACAGGCTTGGCAGCGGCAACCTTGGCAGCCGGTTTCGCAGCAGGCTTGGCAGCGGCTTTCACGGCAGGCTTGGCGGCGGATTTGGCAGCGGCTTTAGCGGCCGGTCGGGCGGCTGCCTTGGCAACCGGCTTGGCAGCAGCAGCGGCCGGCTTGCGGGTAGCGAGGGACTTGCCAGCGGCTTCCTTCACCTTGGTCACGCCCTGGGCGAGCTTCAGGCTCTCCTGCACATCACGCTTGAGATTGGCTATGTAGGCACGGGTTTCGGTCTGACGGGTCTTCAGGACATCCAGGGCGCCGTCGATATCGGCGATGGTCGACTTGGCTTTTGCCTGCGCCTTCGCCTTGCCGGCCTTGGTCGCGTCCTGCAGTTTGGCGCGAGCCTTGTGCAGCTTCTCCTGTGCCTTGCCGCGTTGTTTCTCGAGCTTGGCGAGCAGCTTTTCGGAATCGACCAGCGCCTGCTTGCAGGCACCTTCGAGGTGTTCGATCAGACTGTTGGACAACTGGTGCAGCAGATGCAACGGAGTGGTGACGGGTTTCTTGTTGGCCGACATGACGTGCCTCCTGGCGGACGTGGTTGCGCCCATACTAGCCCCGCTGATGGCCTCTCGCCAATGTCCCGATTGTGCTGCAGGCCGCAGCGGGCATCGGCTTCAGAGGTTTTCAGCAGTGCGCGAAGGCGCGTTTTCTCACTCACCCAGTGACGCTGCAACTTACACTTGGTTCCCTGGAGTGCGTGCTTCGCTGCGCGCAAAGCCGCATGGCGCTTGAGCTTGAGTGCAGAAAAAATATTTTCTGCACACGCTGCAAAAGCCCATTGCAGAGCCTCCCACGCTACCACGCAGAAGACAGCCAGGCTCGCTCGAAAAGTCGCATCACCTGCCACGATGCAGCGCCAGATGATCGCGCGTGAAGCAGCGAATCGGTGTTCGCTCCCTCCTTGTACGCCGGCGGAAACCAGCCAGCGCGAGCGTCGACTTCACCCCAAAAAAACCATGCATTCCCCTCTTCGGGAGCCGCCGGACGGCAGGAGTTTTCGTTGAGGTGCGCGCACTCCGAATCACAGCCTGAAGCTCGAGAACATCGCTGGCAGAAACCGCCCTTGCAGGAGAGACAAGCACCGCATGGAAGCAGCTCCGTTCGCGATTGCCCGGAGCCGCGCGAGCCCATCACCCAAACGAAAACGGCGCCAGTGCCTGAAGCACTCGCGCCGTTGTCGGACTTCCCTTCGCTCAGGCCAGGACGGCTTTCTGCTCGTGGGCGTTGTGCAGTACTTCGATCAGGCAGTCTTCCAGTTCGAAGCGTTCGTGCAGTTGCTGGCGCAGACTCTTCAGTTCGCTGGTCAGGCAGGTGCCTTCGCGGCAGTCGCCATTGTCGCAACGATCATTGAAGTTCAGCGCGTTGGCGGTGATGGTTTCCAGGCGCGGGTAGATCTGCTTGGCCAGTTCCAGGCCCCGCGTATCGCCGAAGGCCTGCGCCTCGTTCATCAGCTGTTCGTAGACTTCGAAGTGGCCCGCCGACACGTAGTCGAGCAGGAGCTGACAGAAGTTCTGGAGATTCTCGGCGTTGGTCTTCGGCGCCTGGACACCGTCCAGGGAATCGAATGCCCGGACCAACTCATGTCGATCCCGCAACCAGCGGTCGATCAGCTGGTGTACGCCTCCCCAACGTTCCTGGGCATTACGGCAGCTCTCGAGCATGTTGTCCTCACTTCCCTTTTCGCCGTCCCGGCAAAGTCCGCCCCGGGACAATATTCTGTCGAATCTCGACATCCGCGATGTGTGAAGCTTGTTCGGCGGCGGCTTTCCGACGGAGTGGAAATCCAGAGTATGCCCCCCCGTTATCGCCTTCAAGACACCGGTAACGGGAAAATTCATACGAGCGTTTAATCGACAGGCCCCGACGCCTCTGGCCTGCGCCGATGCGGCGCAGGCCATGGCGATTTGAGATGCGACGCTCAGCCGCGGCGGCGGAAGAACTGCACGATGGCGAACAGGGCGAAGCCGATGAAGGCCAGCAGGCTCCACTCCGGGATGCTCATGCCGAGCAGGGTCCAGGAGACTTCGGCGCAGTCGGCCGAACCGTGGAACATGGTCCAGATGATGTCGGCGTAGGGCATGCTCTCCATCATGTATTCCAGCGGCGGCAGGCAGGACGGCAACTGGTCCGGCGGCAGAGTCTGCAGCCAGACCTGACGGCCTGCGGTGCCGGCGCCACCCAGGGCGCAGAGCAGGATCAGCACCGAGTACAGCCGCGGAGCACGGCCATGCAGCGCGGCGATCAGCGAGAACAACCCGCAGCCGGCAAAGAAGATGCGCTGCAGAATGCACAGCGGGCAGGGCTCCAGCCCGATCATGTATTGCAGGTAGAAGCCCGTGCCGAGCATGGCGACGCAAGCGAGGAAAGCGAGGAAGAACAGGGACCGAGGGCTGGCCAGATTCATGGCGGCTCCGCTGAAAAGCGCTGTTGCAGGAAAGGCCGCTACGGTAGAGGAAACACCGCGATCAGTTCAAGGCAAGTGTCTAGACTGGCCGTGGCACTCATCCGGGAATCCATGCCATGCGTCGTCATTTCCTGCTTTGCTCGCTGCTTTCCCTGACAACAGTTCCAGCCATCGCCGCCACAGACCTCAGCCACATCCGCTTGCCTGAGGGCTTCCATATCAGCCTGCTGACTGACCAGGTTCCCGGCGCGCGCGCCATGGCCTGGGGTGACAAGGGCACGCTGTTCGTGGGCAGTCGCTCCTCCGACAAGGTCTACGCGGTGAAGCCCGACGGCCAGGTGAAGGTGCTCGCCGATGGCCTGCAGATGCCCGTAGGCGTGACCTTCCATAAGGGCGACCTGTACGTGTCCTCGCTCAGCCGCATCGTCGTGCTGCGCGATATCGAGGCACATCTCGATGCTCCCCCAAAGGCTGAGGAGCTGCGCGCACAGTTTCCGAAAGAGACTGCGCACGGCTGGAAGTTCATCGCCTTCGGCCCGGACGACAAGCTCTATGTGCCGGTCGGTGCGCCGTGCAACATCTGCCGCCCGGATCGCGAGCAGTACGCCAACCTGCAACGCATGAACGCCGATGGCAGCGCGCGGGAGGTGGTCGCCTACGGCATTCGCAACACCGTCGGTTTCACCTGGCACCCGCAGACGAAGCAGCTGTGGTTCACCGACAATGGGCGCGACCTGCTGGGCGATGACAAGCCCGACGACGAGTTGAACAAGGTCAGCACGATGGGCGAGGATTTCGGCTATCCCGACTGTCACCAGGGCGACATCGCCGACCCGGAGGAAGGCAGGAAACCCTGCTCCGCCTTCACCCCGCCAGTGGCCAGACTCGGCCCGCACGTGGCCGCGCTGGGGCTGCGTTTCTACACCGGCGAACAGTTCCCGGCCGAGTACCGCAACAACCTGTTCATCGCCGAACACGGCTCGTGGAACCGCACGCAGAAGATCGGCTACCGCGTGGCGCGGGTCGAACTCAACGAAGACGGCACGCTGAAGCGCCAGGGCGTCTTCGCCGAAGGATGGCTCGACAAGGACGGCGAGGTGCACGGGCGGCCGGCGGACGTCTTGGTAGCGCCGGACGGCTCGCTGCTGGTCAGCGACGATCAGAATGGCGCGATATACCGCATTCGCTACGGCAACCCCTGAAAACGAAAACGGCGCCCTCGGGCGCCGTTTTCACCGCAGGCGGCGGGATCAGGCACGCACCGCCAGCGCCGACGAAGTCGGCGGGGCCAGCAACCCCAGGCCTTCCTGGAACAGCTGGTTGCTGCGCTCTACTTCACCAAGCTGCGCCAACAGGCGCGCCAGTTCGGCGCAGGTTTCCGCGCTGCGCTGGCGGTCCAGGCTGGCTTCCAGGTATTCGCGCGCCTTGCCCCACAACTTGTTCTGCAGGCAGAGGCGACCAAGGGTGAGCAGCAGCTCCGGATCGTCGCCGTGCTGCTTCAGCCAGCCTTCGGCGGTCTTCAACTGGTGGGCACCATCACGGCCACGGGCACGGCCATAGAGGTGCACCAGACGGCTGTCGTAGCCCTCCTTGAGCGCCTTGCGCAGTACTTCCTCGGCCTCTTCCGGCGCCCCCAGGCGCAGCAACTGATCGGCGTATGCGGCCACCAGCGGCGGTTGCGCACGAAGGTTGGTCGGCACGTTCTGCCAGCGCTGGGTCAGCGGCTGCAGGCTGCCTTCGCCCTGGCCAACGCCCTGCTCGCCCGCCTCCCCCAGCGCGGCCATCCAGGTACGGCGCTCCAGATCGGCCAACTCGGCGTTCTGCAGCACGCGCTCCTTGCGCAGCTCGGGCAGCAACACGCACAGCGCCTGCCACTCGTGGAGGCTGACGTACAACTGCTGGAGCAGGCGCAGCACAGTCGGGTGACGCGGGTGATCCTGGTGCAGCTTGTCCAGCACCACGCGGGCGCGGGCGAAATCGCCCCGGTTGATCAGCAGCTGCGCGCGGGTCAAGCCCACGGCGAGCTCGGTGCCGGGCTCGCGCTCCTGCGCGCGGTCCAGCAATTCGTCGCATTCTTCGGTCTTGCCCAGCTCGTTGGCCGCGCGGGCGGCGCCCAGGTAATGCGGCAGTGGGCGATCGCTCAGCTCCGCGGCACGACGCAGGTGACGCAGCGCCTGCGCCCAGTGGCCTTCAGCGAGATCACGCTGGCCATGCTCCTCGGCCAGCTGCGAGCGGCGGCGGCGATTGAAGCGCGACCAGGGATTCACCACCCGCCCGGACACGCCCAGCAAGCGCAGTACCAGGCGCACGGCGAGATAGATCACCCAGAGCACCACCAGCAGCGCGAGGAAGGTCCACAGGCTGGATTCGTAGCGGAAGCTCTTGTAGGCGATCAGCACGTAACCCGACTGCTCGGCGATAGCCAACCCGACCAAGGTGGCCGCCAGGACCACGGCGAGGATCAGGACATAGACGCGGCTCATGGCTGGGTCCCCGCGTCCGGCGCCACCGCCTCCTGCTGCTGCACCGCGCTTTCGCGGCGCGACAGGTAGGCCTGCAGCGAACTCAGGGCCGGGCCGAGGTCCGGCGTCTGCACGGTGACGGCCTGGCCGCTGAGCTCATCCAGGCGCGCAATCAGCGCACGGCTGTCGGCGAGGTCAGCGTTGAAGAAGTCGCCGACGATCTGCTTGGCCTGCTTCAGTGCCTGCTCGTAGACGTCCTGCTTGCCATTCAAAGCGGCCCACTGCGCCTGTTCCAGGGCGAGGCTCAGAGCCAGGCGCACACGGTCCAGTTGCTGGCCGGAGAGCAGCGGGCGGATGTCCTGGCCGGCGTTGAAATCGATGCGCACATAGCGAGAGATGCGTTCCCACCACTGGTCCCAGGTGCTGCTGCCATCACCCCAGGCGGTGCTCGGGCCGGTGCCGCCCTCGGAGGGCTTGAACGCCGGGTTCAGTGGTTGCAGCTGGGCAGCCTGGTCACGCAGCGCGCCCAGTTGCAGGAACAGCCCGGTGCGGTCCGGGCGCGGCAGGGCGCGCAGCGCTTCGAGGCTCTTGGCCAGTTGCGCACGAGCGGCGAAGGCGCCCGGATCATTGTTCACGCGAAGAATGTCGTCCGCGCCCTGGACCAGTTCGGTCGCGCTGTCGATGTCCTGCAGCGCGGAGAGGCGCAGCGCGGCCAGACGCAACAGGTGCTCCGATTCGGCCAGTCGCCACTGCTGGCGGCTTTGCCCCAGCACCTGCTTGACCTGCTTGGCCAACTGCTGCTGGTCGCCCTGCAGCTCCACCACCAGGCGGCGACGGGCTTCCAGCTCATCGGCGTTGGGCAGGGTGTCCAGGCGCTTGCTCAAGTCCGCGTTGGCACTCTGCACACCCTGCGCCTGGGCGCGGGCATCTTCCAGTTGCGCAGCGCGCTGCTGCTCGGCGCCTTTGAGCTGCTGGACCTGCCAGATGCCCCAGCCGCCTGCGGCGAGGCCAGCGGCGCCGACCAGCAGGGCCAGCAGCGCGATACCCGTGCCACCTTTGCGCGGGGCCGGCGCGGGGGCCGGACTGGGCGATGTTGGTGAAGTCTCTTGGGGAGTGACGGCTTCGCTCACAGATCCATCCTTCGCTCAGAAATTATTCTATTCGGCGCTTCTCAGCGCCTCCATCAGTGCCACAGCGCTGGCGCCCCGACAATCGATCACTCGCTGCGCCCCCATCTCCCGCGCCTGCTCAGCCACACGCGGGCTGGGCACGAACAACGGCATCGCACTCACCTGCGGCCAATCCTGTGCGGCGAGCAGCTGCAGATGTTCCAGCCCCTGCCCACTACTGACCGCGATGGCATTCAAACGCTCCCGCTGAATTCGCCGCAGCAATTCGCCTTCGGGGTAGCACGGCATTTCGCGCCGGTAGAGTTCCAGATAGTCCACCGCCACGCCTTGGCCGCGCAGGCGCTCGGCAAGGAATTCTCGGCCACTCTCGCCGCGCATGATCAATACCTTCGGATCATGCACCTGCAGGGCCTGCTCGAACGCTGGCAGGGCCAGCAGGGCTTCACTGTCGTCACCGCCCTGCGGGCAGACCACATCCAGACCGTAGTCTTCGAGGATAGCCGCCGTGGCCGCGCCCACGGTAAACCAGCGCTGGGTCAGCGGCGGTTGCGGCCAGTAGCGGTCGAGCCGCTCCAGGCCCAGGCGCGCCGCGGGCTTGCTGACCACGATAACCGCGCAGTAGCGGTCCAGGTCAAGGATCAGGCTGCGTTCGGCGGGTGTCTCTTCGCGAGGCGTGATCGTCAGCAAGGGCAGGCAGTCGCCGTGGATACCGTACTCGGCGAGGGTGGCGGCGAGTGCCGCGCAGTCCTCTTCGGGACGGGTCAGCAGCAGCCGCCAGCGGCTCACGGGTGACCGGCCTCGCCGTAGACCGCGGTGAGGATTTCCTCGGCGCCCTGGCCCAGCAGGTCTTCCGCGACCTTCACGCCGAGGGTTTCGGCTTCGGCCAGCGGGGCGCGAGCTTCGGCGCGCAGCAACTGGCTGCCGTCGGGCTGGCCGACCAGGCCGCGCAGCCACAGTTGCTCGCCTTCGAGGATGGCGTAGCAGGCGATAGGCACCTGGCAACCACCGTTCAGGCGCTTGTTCAGCGCGCGCTCGGCAGTGACGCGCAAGGCCGTCTCACGGTGATGCAGCGGCTGCAGCAGGGCGTGTATTTCCGCGTCGGCAGCGCGGCACTCGATGCCCACCGCACCCTGGCCGCCGGCCGGCAGGCTGGCTTCGACGCTGATGGAGGAGCGGATGCGGTCTTCGAAACCGAGGCGGATCAGGCCAGCGGCGGCAAGGATGATGGCGTCGTATTCGCCGGCATCGAGCTTGGCCAGTCGGGTATTGACGTTGCCGCGCAGGAAGCGGATCTGCAGGTCCGGGCGGCTGGCCAGCAGTTGGGCCTGGCGGCGCAGGCTGGAGGTGCCGACCACGCTGCCGGCGGGCAGGTCGTCGAGGCTGGCATAGGTGTTGGAGACGAAGGCGTCGCGCGGGTCTTCACGTTCGCAGATGCAGTACAGGCCCAGGCCTTCGGGGAAATCCATCGGCACGTCCTTCATGGAGTGCACGGCGATGTCCGCTTCGTTCTCCAGCAGGGCGGTTTCCAGTTCCTTGACGAACAGGCCCTTGCCACCGATTTTCGCCAGTGGCGCATCCAGCAGCTTGTCGCCGCGGCTGGTCATCGGCAGGAGGGTCACGGTCAGGCCGGGGTGGGCCTGCTCCAGGCGGGCCTTGACGTATTCGGCCTGCCAGAGTGCCAGGGCGCTCTGGCGCGTGGCGATACGGATTTCGCGAGACATGGGCATTTCCAGGCAAAGGAAGCGTGCAAGAAAGTGCCCGCATGATAACAGCTCACGCAAACGAAAAGCCCGGGGGCCGCCCCCGGGCTTCAGGCGCTGCGGCACTGTGTCGCTACAGGTTGTGCATGAGCCGCCGGACACCGGCGACATGACGGCGGCTGACAGTCAGCGCATCGCCGTTGAGTCCTTTCAGGTACAGCTGGAAGTGCCCCAGCGGGGTGCGCTGCAGGCGCTCGATACGTTCGCGGGAAACCAGCGCGTTGCGGTGGATGCGCACGAAGCGATCACCGAACTCGTCTTCCAAGGCTTTCAGCGGCTCGTCCAGCAGCACTTCGCCGCCAGCGTGGCGCAGGGTCACGTACTTGTGGTCGGCAATGAAGAAGATCACGTCTTCCAGCGGAATCAGCTCGATGCCCTTGCGGGTCCGCGCGCTGATATGGCTGCGCGGGCCGGGGCCGCCGGCCGCCGGGGGCTTGGTCAGCGCCGCCAATTGCACGCGATTGGGCCGCGAGGCCTTCTTCAGGGCCTCGGCCAGGTCCTCGCTGCGGACCGGCTTGACCAGGTAGCCGACCGCACTGACCTGGAACGCCTCCAAGGCGAATTCATCATGGGCGGTGCAGAAGATCACCGCCGGCGGGGCTTCGCGCTCGCACAGCTTGGCGGCGACCTGAAGCCCGTCCAGGCCGGGCATGCGGATATCCAGCAGGACAATATCCGGCTTCAGGCTGTCGATCAGCGTCAGCGCTTCTTCACCGTTGCTGGCGGAGGGCTCGAGGACACGATAGCCGTCCAGTTGCCCCACCAGCCGGGCCAGGCGCTCTCGCGCCAGGGGTTCGTCATCGACGATCAGGACATTCATAAGATCAGGCTTCCTGCATGAGACGCGCACATGGATAGCGTAGACAGGTGAAGTGCCGTCCGTCACGGCGCTCGACGCTGAGACTAGCTTTTGGCCCGAAAAGTGCCGCAAGTCGCGCTGCAATATTTTGCAGGGCCTGCTTGGTCCCCTTCGTGGGCAGCGTCTCGGTCGATTCGTCGTACGGGTTGCTCACGCAGAGCTGGAACACACCGTCACGGTAGTCCGCCTCAACTTTCACCAGCCCGCCTTCGATGCGCGGCTGGATGCCATAAATCAATGAGTTCTCGAGCAATGGCTGCAGCGTCAGCTGGGGAATCGGCACGCCGTCGGGCACACCGCTCACCTGCCAGTCCATTTGCAGCCGGTCGCCAAGACGGAACTGCTCAATGGAAAGATAGCGTCTGGCCAGCTCAAGTTCCTCTCCCCATGAAATTAATGTTCCAGGTTTGGCCAGGCTGGCGCGAAAAAGATCCGAAAGATTCAGCACCGCCAGCTCGGCCTTGCCCGGATCGATCTCGATCAGGCTGGCGATGCTGTTCAGGCTGTTGAACAGGAAGTGCGGACGGATGCGCGCCTGCAGCGACTCGATCCGCGCCCGCAGTTCGGCCTGTTCCTGCCGCCGCCACTGGCTCTGGAGATAAAAGTAGCGTAGCAAGAGCGTGGACATGATGAGCGCAATCAACGCGTGGCGCAGGTAGAGGTTGACTTCGCCGGTGCGCGACATGGGGCCGCCGAGGGAGAAATAATCCGCCACCGCCGTGCAGCCCAGCGTCAGCAGGACCACCAGGGCGCAGCTGAGCAACCCGGAGAACCACGCCGGCCAGCGCGCCATCAACGGGCGCAACTGGCACAGCAGGCCGGCCGAGAGCAGCACGATCCACTGCACGAACAGCGAGGACAGCGCCAGGCGCACCCAGTTGAAGCTGGGGGTCATCGGCTCGGCGAGCACCAGCACGAGTACCAGCAGCTCGGCGAGCAGCACGAGGCTGAACAGCGCTTCGGGCTGACAGAGTTCGGGGATGAAGAAGTCTTCGTTGGGCGCCGGCTGGTCGCCGGTCTTCGTCAGTCTGGACATCGACGCAGTTTCCGTAAGCGCCTGCACGGCGGCAAGCGCCGCATGCGACCAAAAGCCTGGAATTGTCGGCCAGCGCAAGGATCGGCGACCGACCCCGCGGCGATTCGCCGCCGCTAGCCTGCCGCAACCCGCCAAAGCGCCGCCGGTTTTGTCCCTCAGCCTGCTATTATCGTCGCACTTTGCCCTTCATGCAGGCCGCGCGCCGCGCCTGCCCGTTTCAGCGAGAGAGATTCATGAGCGTAGAGAAGACCAACCAGTCCTGGGGCGGCCGCTTCAGCGAACCCGTCGATGCCTTTGTCGCCCGCTTCACCGCTTCCGTCGACTTCGACAAGCGCCTCTACCGCCACGACATCATGGGCTCCATGGCCCACGCCACCATGCTCGCCAAGGTCGGCGTGCTGACCGACGCCGAGCGCGACACCATCATCGATGGCCTCAAGCAGATCCAGAGCGAAATCGAGGCCGGCACCTTCGACTGGCGCGTCGACCTGGAAGACGTGCACATGAACATCGAAGCGCGCCTGACCGACCGCATCGGCATCACCGGCAAGAAACTGCACACCGGCCGTTCGCGCAACGACCAGGTGGCCACCGACATCCGCCTGTGGCTGCGCGACGAGATCGACCTGATCCTCGCCGAAATCACCCGCCTGCAGCAGGGCCTGCTGGGCCTTGCAGACGCCGAAGCGGACACCATCATGCCCGGCTTCACCCACCTGCAGACCGCGCAGCCGGTGACCTTCGGACATCACCTGCTGGCCTGGTTCGAAATGCTCAGCCGCGACTACGAGCGCCTGGTGGACTGCCGCAAGCGCGCCAACCGCATGCCCCTGGGCAGCGCCGCGCTGGCCGGCACCACCTACCCGATCGACCGGACCATCACCTGCGAACTGCTGGGATTCGAAGCGATCTCCGGCAACTCGCTGGACGGCGTGTCCGACCGTGACTTCGCCATCGAGTTCTGCGCCGCCGCTGCCGTGGCGATGATGCACCTGTCGCGCTTCTCCGAAGAACTGGTGCTCTGGACCAGTGCCCAGTTCCAGTTCATCGACCTGCCCGACCGCTTCTGCACCGGCTCCTCGATCATGCCGCAGAAGAAAAACCCGGACGTACCGGAGCTGGTGCGCGGCAAATCCGGCCGCGTGTTCGGCCACCTCGCCGGCCTGCTGACCCTGATGAAGGGCCAGCCGCTGGCGTACAACAAGGACAACCAGGAAGACAAGGAGCCGCTGTTCGACGCTGCCGACACCCTGCGCGACAGCCTGCGCGCCTTCGCCGACATGGTTCCGGCGATCAAGCCCAAGCGCGAGGTCATGCGTGAAGCGGCCCGCCGTGGCTTCTCCACCGCCACCGACCTCGCCGACTACCTGGTACGCCGCGGCCTGCCGTTCCGTGACTGCCACGAGATCGTCGGCCACGCCGTGAAATACGGCGTGGACAGCGGCAAGGACCTCGCCGAGATGAGCCTGGACGAGCTGCGCCAGTTCAGTGACCAGATCGACGACGACGTGTTCGCCGTGCTGACCCTGGAAGGTTCGGTGAATGCCCGCGATCACATTGGCGGCACCGCGCCGAACCAGGTCCGCGCCGCTGTCGTGCGCGGCAAGGAACTGCTGGCTTCGCGCTGATCGCGCTACTCGCCAGAAGCAAAGGCCGCGTCAATCGACGCGGCCTTTTTCGTTTCAGCTTCTGCCTAGAAAGCCCAGCTGCGCCGGCGTCAGCCGCAACATCCGCGCCGCCTTGTGTTCGGTCAGCGTCGGCAATTCATCCTCTGGCAAGCGCGCTGCGCTGGAAGCCAGGTTGACGATCAGCGCCTCGCGGCTGAACACGCCGTTGTCGATGGCGTAGGCCGCGGCGATCAGGTTGCGCAGTTCCAATGGCAGGCGCCAGCGGGTGCGCAGGGCGGAGCCAAAGCTCGCGCCGTGCTCCTTCAGAGACTTCTCCACCTCCGCCTCGCTCAGCGCGCCACCGGCGCTGTGCCAATCCTGCAGGCTGCGCAGCAGCGCGAGGTCCCCCAGGCAATGCAACAGCCCGGCGGTGAAGCAGCGGTCGGCATCGGCCCCCAGGGACTCGGCCAGGGCGAAGGCGCCATCGGCAGTGTGCCGCGACAACTCCCAGAAGCGCTCGGCGCGCTCTTTCAGCAACGGGTCGGCCAGTGTCGCGGCGCGCTGCAACGCGACCGCCAGCATCAGGTTCAACGCCTGCGCCACACCCAGGCGCGACAGTGCCTGCATCAGCGTCTGGCAGGGCATGCCGACATGCCGTGCAGCGCTGTTGGCGGCAGAGATCAGGCACGCGGTGATCTGCGGATCATGGCCGAACTCCTGTTCGAGCATTTCCAGGTTGATGTCACTGGCTTCCATGCAGCGATTCACCGCTGCACCGACCTCGCCCATCAGCGGAGCGCCCTCGGTGGCGTCGCGTTCGGTTTGCAGGAAGCGCCCCAGCGACAGGCTCTGCTCCAGCGTGGGCAGCTCGCAGACGACATTCTCGCCCGGCGCCAGCAGCAGCGAGCGCAGCCGCTCGCGCAGGTTCTCGGCGTTGAAAGGTTTGACCAGGTAGGCCGTAGGCGCCAACGGCAAGGCAGCACGCACGCTGGCGGCATCGGCCTTGGAGCTGATCAGGATGAAAGGCTGGGCAACCGGCCCGCGGCGGCGCAAGCGCACATGACGCAGCAGCTCCAGCCCGTCGCTGCCGGGCAGCTCGCGCTCGGCCAGGATCAAGGCGAAGGGATGGCGGCGACAGGCCTCGATGGCCGTGTCACCGTCTTCGCAGAATTCGACGTTCGCATCGCAGCGCACGCTCAGCACCAGTTGGCCGAGCAGCTCGCGGCTCCAGGGATCGCTGGCAGCCACCAGCACGCCGGGAGAAACGCTCATGGATCACACCTCGTTCGGGACGAATGCCGTCGCGGGCGGAAACAACCGATCCAGAGCCTCCCCTGCCGAGTGCCCGGTCCTTCGGATGCCGCCGGCCAGCGGCCTACGGATACTGCGCAGCGTAGTCCAAAGCCCTCAGGCTTCCCATGCGCGCCATCAACTTCGGAGGACAATTCTCACAAAAAAAAGCGCACAAAAAGAAAGGCCCGCTTGCGCGGGCCTTTCTCCTGAACGGCTAGGGCGATGAAGCTCAGGCCAGTTCGTCGAAGCACTCGGCCAGGATGGCCAGGCCTTTGTCCAGCTGCGCGTCCGGGATGGTGACGGGCATCAGGAAGCGGATCACGTTGTAGTAGGTACCGCAGGAGAGCAGGATCAGACCTTTCTCACGGGCACGAACCACGATCTTGCTGACCAGTTCAGCGGCCGGCTTGTTGTGATCGCCGCCTTCGAACAGCTCGATGGCGATCATCGAACCCAGGCCACGAACGTCGCCGATCACCTTGTGCTTGGCCTGGATGTCGCGCAGGCCAGTCTTCAGGCGCTCGCCAACGGCTTGCGAACGGTCCAGCAGCTTCTCTTCGTCGAACACTTTCAGCACGGCCAGGGCCGCGGCGCAAGCGATCGGGCTACCGGCGTAGGTGCCGCCCAGGCCGCCCGGAGCGATGGCGTCCATGATCTCGGCCTTGCCAGCAACGCCGGAGATCGGGAAGCCGCCGCCAACGGATTTGGCGAAGGTGGTCAGGTCCGGGACGATACCCAGTTGCTCGGTGGCGAAGAAGGTGCCGGTACGGCCAGCGCCGGTCTGCACTTCGTCAGCGATCAGCAGGATGCCGTGCTCGTCGCACAGGGCGCGCAGGCGCTGCATGAAGGCCTTGGAGTTGACGTAGAAGCCACCCTCGCCCTGAACCGGCTCGATGATGATGGCAGCGATGTCGCGCGGCTGAGCGTCGTTCTTGAAGATGCGCTCGATGCTGGCGATCGACTCGTCTTCGCTCACGCCGTGCAGTTCGCACGGAGCCAGGGCGCGGAAGATGCCGCCCGGCATCAGGCCCATGCCCGCGGAGTAAGGAACGACCTTGCCGGTCAGGCCCAGGGTCATCATGGTACGGCCGTGGTAGGCACCGGTGAAGGCGATCACGCCAGCGCGGCCGGTAGCGGCACGGGCGATCTTGACGGCGTTCTCAACGGCTTCGGAGCCGGAGGTGACCAGCAGGGTCTTCTTCGGGAAGTTGCCCGGAACGCGCTTGGCGATTTCTTCAGCCAGCTCGATGTAGGGCTCGTACGCCAGCACCTGGAAGCAGGTGTGGGACAGCTTGGTCAGTTGCTCCTGAACGGCAGCGATCACTTTCGGGTGCAGGTGACCGGTGTTCAGTACGGCAATGCCGCCGGCGAAGTCGATGTATTCACGACCTTCGACGTCCCACACGGTGGAGTTCTCGGCGCGCTCGGCGACGACCGGGTGGATCTGGCCTACACCGCGCGGTACGGCGGCCTGACGACGTTGCAGCAGGGATTCGTTGGTTTTGCTCATAGCTTCCTCAGTGGCCGCTCATCGGGCGACCGGATCAAAGGATGAAAGCGGGGGAGAAGCCTCACGCGACAGCATACGATGATCGACTGTCGTGGAACTTGCGGCCCGCCAGACGGGTTGTCCGGTGCTACCACCGGAAAACGCCGACGCGAAGGTGGCTGTCAGCTCTTGCCTGCCACCTCGCGCCCACGGAAAAAACGGATCAGATACCGCCGAGGCAGAGGTATTTGACTTCGAGGTAGTCCTCGATGCCGTACTTCGAACCTTCGCGGCCCAGGCCGGATGCCTTGATGCCGCCGAACGGCGCCACTTCGTTGGAGATGAGGCCGGTGTTGATACCCACCATGCCGTATTCCAGCTGCTCGGCAACGCGGAATACGCGGGCCAGGTCGCGGGCGTAGAAGTACGAAGCCAGGCCGAACTCGGTGTCGTTGGACATGGCGATGACTTCTGCCTCGTCCTTGAAGCGGAACACCGGCGCCAGCGGGCCGAAGGTTTCGTCCTTGGAGACCAGAGCGGACTTCGGTACGTCGACCAGGATGGTCGGCTCGAAGAAGGTGCCGCCCAGGCTGTGCGGCTTGCCGCCAGTGAGGACTTTGGCGCCCTTGGAAACGGCGTCGGCAATGTGCTCTTCGACCTTGGCAACAGCCTTGGAATCAATCAGCGGGCCGGTGGTGACGCCCTGCTCCAGGCCGTTGCCGATGTTCAGCTTGGCCACGGCGACCTTCAGCTTCTCGACGAAGGCGTCGTACACGCCGTCCTGTACGTACAGGCGGTTGGCGCAGACGCAGGTCTGGCCGTTGTTGCGGTACTTGGAGATCAGCGCGCCTTCGACGGCGGCGTCCAGGTCGGCATCGTCGAACACGATGAACGGAGCGTTGCCGCCCAGCTCCAGGGACACTTTCTTGATGTCCTTGGCGCATTCGGCCATCAGCTGGCGACCGATCTCGGTGGAACCGGTGAAGGTCAGCTTGCGCACGATCGGGTTGCTGGTCAGCTCGCCGCCGACTTCGCCGGCGCTGCCGGTAACCACGCTGAACACGCCTTTCGGAATGCCGGCGCGCTCGGCCAGCTCGGCCAGGGCCAGGGCGGAGTACGGAGTCTGCGAAGCAGGCTTGAGCACCATGGTGCAGCCAGCGGCCAGGGCCGGGCCGGCTTTACGGGTGATCATCGCCGACGGGAAGTTCCACGGGGTGATGGCCGCGGTCACGCCGATCGGCTGCTTGATCACGATGATGCGCTTGTCGGGCTGGTGACCCGGAATGGTGTCGCCGTAGATGCGCTTGGCTTCTTCGCCGAACCACTCGAGGAAGGAGGCGGCGTAGGCGATTTCGCCCTTGGCTTCAGCCAGCGGCTTGCCCTGCTCGATGGTCATCAGGCGAGCCAGGTCGTCCTGGTTGGCGATCATCAGGTCGAACCACTTGCGCAGCTTGTTGGCGCGCTCCTTGGCGGTCAGCGCGCGCCAGGCCGGCAGGGCCTTGTCGGCGGCTTCGATGGCGCGACGGGTTTCGTCGGCACCCATCTTCGGCACGGTGCCGATGATCTCGTTGGTGGCCGGGTTGTTCACGCTGATGGTCTTGCCGTTGTCGGCATCGACCCAGGAACCGTCAATGTAAGCCTGTTGGCGGAACAGCTTGGGATCATTGAGTTGCATGACCTGTCTCCTTTCGAGGAAAGCCTGTGGACGGCGGGTCTACCTGGAGTCCCGCCTGCCTTGTTGTCTGGATAGGAGAGACCGCAGTCTCTGCCGTTCATTCGCCCCGGCCGAGCATTATCGCCGCCAGATGCGAATGTCGCCCTGCGAACGGGGCGACGCCAGGCGAACGGCTCTTAGTTCGCTCGGCATGCGGACACGAAAAAACGCAGGCCGGGGTCATTGCCCGGTCTGGTTGAACTCGTTCACGCACAGGTTCCCAGGCTCGGCCCAGGAGTACGACTGCCCTACAACCTTCCGGTACGCTGATCGACGGAAGCCGCACGGAGACCTGCCACAAGGGACATGCGGTGGGTGCAACGGAAGACTGTCATCCCGCAGGCTGATGGCCGGCTGGTGCGATGCCAATGCTCCGGTCTCCTGTTGTTGTGATGGGGAGGCGTTTGAAATCTCAAACGAATCCTAGGGCCCCCGACTGCAAAGGGCAATAGCTCGTTCGACAAAACCAACGAAGGTATCAGATTGAAGCGGGTTTTCGAGGTACCTCTACCGACAAGCGGCTGTTTTCGTTCGATATCATGAACGAGCGTACCCGCATTGGACGCCCGCGAAGGAGATGCGTATGATTGCCGCCTGCCGCGCCAGCCGCGGCATACGCACCAGTAGCTCAGCTGGATAGAGTACTGCCCTCCGAAGGCAATACTCATCGAGTTGAGAAGGGTGTCAGCTAATGGTCAAATAGACCGCCGCAACACATACGCACCAGTAGCTCAGCTGGATAGAGTACCGCCCTCCGAAGGCGGGGGTCGTGGGTTCGAATCCCGCCTGGTGCGCCATATCTGTATGATTTAAAAGCCTTTTCCTAAGGCTCTGCCGATCCAGATCCCGAATTGGCTAATTTCTCAAAATTGATCTCCATGCGGATACTCAGACTGTGGTGAGTACTGCCCGCAGCGCTCCTTTTCGACTCATTTTCGGGCTGTGCCAATTCTGTGCCTAAACCGTGCCTCAAAGTCTGGCCCCCTATTTTGCGAGCAGGGATTTTGAGTACTAGCCATAAAGAGCTGCAGCCACAACGCTCTATTCTGTTAAGCAAGGTTGCAGCCCGAGAACTGCTGGCCGGCTTTAGCCGTCCCTGCTGATGCCCTGAGCGCCGCCGGCCACCTTCAGGCAGCGCCGGCAGCGAAAAACACATGATCACTCGTGGAGATATGCCCAGCGCCCCAGCAGAGTTTTCGATTCGACCTGATCGTAATTCTGCTTTGGTAAATAAACGAGTTGATCCCAGTTCAAACCACTACCTGCTTTGAACAGCAGTGCCCATTGATTGCCATAGAAACCTTTGAGAGCCGTCTCGCCCGTTACAATCTCAAGTGGCGGCAGCCTGCCTGGGATCGCCTCGACAAAATCAGGTACAAGTTGCTCCAAGCGCTCAGGTGGCTCTCCGGTTGCCTTAATGTAATTCTCTATCGCAGTGACCAGAACAGCAGCACGCTCACCCGCCCGCTCATAGCCTTCCATTCTCATTGCTGTTCCCGCCTGCAAACCAGCAAGGCCGCCCAGAAGCACACCCAGCATGATGGCCGGGAAATACTCCCGCCACTTTCGGGTCACCAGCATAACCAGCAGTGCAACAAGCACATGGATGGCGGAGTAAATCACCAAGAAGAAAACAATAACCTCCAAGCCGTTACGTCCCCAAGGGGCATAACCAAGCAGCGGGAATCCTCCCATGACCAAGCAGGGTGCAGCAGCGATAATTGCAGCAATAGAAAATCGAGCTCCATATTTCTTCATAAAAACCTATATAAAATCCAAGAAATAAAGCAACCGCCACGTACAAAATGAAAAATATTATCCATCCAAGTCAGCAGTTGAATGCTGGGCGGTTGCAGGAGCTGAGTGCAACACGGTCATTGAATTGAAGCTGGAGCATCATGCCGCATAGTCATGGCCTTCTGCATCACCTCACCCATAACTTCGATGGGGCACTTGAAGTCGAAGCGCTTACGCGGTCGCATGTTCAGTTGCAGTGCAATAGCGTCGAGTTCTTCTTGGCTGTGTACCGACAAGTCCGTGCCCTTGGGCAGATACTGGCGGATCAGGCCATTTATGTTTTCGTTGCTGCCGCGTTGCCAAGGGCTATGCGGGTCGCAGAAGTAAATTGCCACCCCGGTCTGCTGGGTGATTTCAGCATGCCGCGCCATTTCTCGGCCCTGGTCGTAGGTCATGCTCTTGCGCATCGCCAGCGGCATGCCATTGAGCGCTGCACTGAAGCCTTCCATCGCCGAGGTCGCCGTCGCGTCGTTCATCTTTACCGTAACCGCTCCATAAACCCCACCTACTGCTGATGGGGCGGGTCTGTCAGGATGCGCTCACTGGCGAGCAATTCCACGGCAGCAGCGCTTCGTAATCCTCGACGCTATTGGCGGCCGGCAGGCGTTCGAGGATGTGGCGCAGCCAGGCGTAAGGCTCCTGGCCATTGGCCTTGGCGGTTTCGATCAGGCTGTAGATCTGTGCGCTGGCCGTGGCACCCTTGGGCGTGTCGCTGAACAGCCAGTTCTTGCGCCCGATAACGAACGGGCGGATGGCGTTCTCGGCACGGTTGTTGTCGATCGGCAGATGTCCACCTTCGACGTAGCGCACCAGCTTTCTCCAGTTGCTGGCTAGGTAATTCACCGCCCTGCCCAGCGCCGTCTGCCCGGCGACCTGCGGCTGGGTTTTGTCCAGCCAAGCCTTTAGCTGGTCGAGCAGCGGCTGGCTGCGTTGCTGACGGGCGACCAGGCGCTCGGTATCGCAGGCGTCCTTCAGGTCACGCTCGATGCCGTAGAGCCTATTGATCAGGTTCAGCGCCATGTCGGCACGGCCGGTTTTGCCCTTGGGTTGCACTTTCTGCGCCTCGACGAACTTGCGCCGCGCATGCGCCCAGCAGCCGAGGCGTTCGATGCCTTCTTGCGCGGCCACGGCGTTGTAGCCGGCATAGTCGTCGGTCATCAGGTAGCCGCGATAACCATCGAGCAGGCGCAGCGGCACCTCCTGCGCGCGGCTGGCGGTGTAGTCGAAGAGGATCACCGGCTTATCCGGTGGTCCACCGCTTTGTACCCACATCCAGGACTGCGCGGTGGGATTGCGTCCCGGTTCATGCAGTACCTGCAAGCGCGTTTCGTCGCAGTGCAAAACGGGGTATTCGAGCAACTTGTCGCGCAGCAGGTTGAGCAGCGGTTGCAGTTGCTCGCCACTCTGGATCACCCAGCGCGCCAGGGTCTGGCGCGGGATCTCGACGCCGTGGCGGCTGAGCATCTTCTCGAAGCGGTACAGCGGGATGCCGTCGGCGTATTTGGTGGTCAGCAGCATCGCCAGCACACTGGGGCTGGCCAGGCTCTTCTCGATCAGTTGGGCCGGCTTGTCGGCAGTGATCGGCGCCGCTTCGCAGGCCTTGCAGGCGTAGGTCTTGCGGATATGGCGGATGACCCGCACCTGCATCGGGATGATCTCCAGCTGCTCGCTGGTCTCCTCGCCGATGACTTGTTTGCAGGCGCCACAGGCGCAAGTCAGCTCGTGCTCGGGCAGGTCGTGGATGACCTCGACACGCGGCAGGTTGGCCGGCAACGGCTTGCGCTTGCCACGGCGCTTGACCGGCGCAACGATTTCTTCGGCTTCGGCTTCGGCTTCGGCTTCGGCTTCGGCTTCGGCTTCGGCTTCGCTTGGCGCGGCGGACAGCGCTTCGATCAGCTCTTCGGCCTCGTTGAACATGGCCAACTGCGGCGAGTCGGTATCTTCAGGGCTGCGCTCGGACTTGGGCGAGAACAACTTGTGGCGCAGCAGGGCGACCTGTTCCTGAAGTTGTTCTATGCGAGCATCTTTCGCAGCCGCCTGTTCACTGGCCAGCAGCAGTAAATGCTTGAGCAGGATTGGGTCGTCAGGAAGGGGGGCGGGCACGGCGATCATGGCCGTGGATTATACCGGCTCAGGTCACGAAACGCGGCGTCAGTATCTGGTGCGGACGGTTGCGCCACAGGTCGATGCCGTCGAGCAGCCAGTTCAACTCATCGACCGTCAGCTCGATGGCCTCGTCGCCGGCATCGGGCTTGGTCTTGAAGCGTTCGGCTTCCAAACGCTTGAGCCACAGGCAGAAGCCATTGCGCTCCCAGTAGAGGATCTTGACCTGACTGCGGGTGCGGTTGAGGAACACGAACAGCACGGGATTGAACACTTCCACCTTGATGTCCAGCTCGACCAGAGCGGCCAGGCCGTTGATGGATTTGCGGAAATCGACGGGCTTTGGGTAAAGGTAGACTTTTTGCACCTTGGCGTCGGGACGCATCATGACGGAGCTCCACGGGAAAAAATGGGGAGCCCAGCATCCGGGAACGGACAGGTCAGTTGAAGGTGGGGTTTATGGAGCGGTTACTCTTTACCAGCATCAGGTAGCCACTGGTACGTTCCACCAGCGTGCCTACAGACGAGGCGTTGGCCTTGCCCTTGATCAGATCGCCTTCCCAATGCCCTGGCATCAGCCGGTCTTCGATCTCCGGTGGGCGCACATGGATGCTGACCATCTCGGGGATCTGGCCGCGTCGATCCACGCCGCCAGAGCGCGGCCGGCGCGTCGTCTTACTTTGGCGCAGGCAGATGATCAGCTCCTTACGCAACTCGCCGACCGGCAAGGCATAGATGGCGTTATAGATCGTCTCGCGACAGACGTATGCATCTCTGAGGCTGGGAATGTTCATGCTGCGCAGCTTGCCGGCAATCTGCTCGGGAGACAAACGCTCGCGCAGCATATGGGCCACCAACTGAAAGCGCTCACCACCCGGCAAGAGCTTTCGTTTCGGTCGACAGCCTTGGCGGCGGGCCTGCATCTGCTGCTGGGCCATGCGGGCCGAGTAGCCGCCACAGACATCTCGATTGCGGCGCAGCTCCCGGCTGATGGTCGAAGGGGATCGGGTGATCAAGCAAGCAATCTTGCGCAGGCTGAACCCTTGGGCACGGCCGATTTGAATGGTGGCGCGTTCTTCAACGCTGAGTTCGGAATAAGACATAGGGGCAGCACCGTACCGGAAAGGTCAGGTGTTGCACTCAGTTTTTGCCGCCGCCCTGCATAAGCGAACTAACGCTTTCAAGATTTTGCGTAAAGAAATCAAAGGGCGGCCGCAAAAACTGAGTGCAACACCCGACCATTTCGGTAAGGTGTTGCCCCATGTCCTATCACGAACTCAGCGCCACAGAGCGCGTCACGAT